>NZ_JBVHVO010000016.1:0-42258 GCF_055564815.1 Kitasatospora sp. NPDC028961
ACATTCCGAACCCGGAAGCTAAGCCTCACAGCGCCGATGGTACTGCAGGGGGGACCCTGTGGGAGAGTAGGACGCCGCCGAACAATCATTCCAAAAAGACCCCCTCCCGTTCGGGAGGGGGTCTTTTTGCGTTAACGTCTCCCCAGCACAACCCGCTCGGTGGAGAGGCGCGAACCGTTGCAGAACCTGACTCTTACCTGGCAGTCCGCCGGGGGCGCCGCGGTCGCTCTCTACGGAGGCGCGTACGCGGCCGCCCGGGTGCGGCGCGCACCGCTGTCGGCGCTGCTGCGGGAGGCCGGCACCTTGCTGGCGCTGTTCGCGCTCTGGCAGCTGGTGGGGCACCTCTCGCTGATGAGCGCCGAGCACGCGCTGGACCGGGCGAGCTGGATCCACCGGACGGAGCTGGCGATCGGCCTGCCGGACGAGGCCTCCTGGCAGGCTGCCGTGACCTCGTGTCCGGCCGTGGTGAAGGCGGCGAACTACTACTACGCGTCGATGCACTTCACCGTGATGATCGCGGTGCTGCTCTGGGTCTTCGTGCGGCACCGGGCCCGCTACCCGTGGGTGCGGAACACGGTCGTGATCACGACGGCGATCTGCCTGGCGGTGCAGTTCATCCCGGTGGCGCCGCCCCGGATGCTGCCGCAGGAGGGGTTCGTCGACGTCGCGGCGGAGTACGGGCAGTCGGTGTACGGCGGCGCGGTCGGCGGGATGGTCAAGGTCGCCCAGCTGTCGGCGATGCCGTCGGTGCACGTGGCCTGGTGCGTGCTGGCGGCGGTCGCGGTGATCAGGGTGTCGTCGAGCCCGCTGCGCTGGCTGGTGGTCCTGCACCCGGTGCTGACTGTCGCGGTGGTGGTGGTCACGGCCAACCACTTCTGGGCGGACGGCCTGGTGGCCGTGGTGATCCTGCTCTTCGCGTACGCGGTCCAGGCGGCCTGCGGCCGCCGGCGGGCCCGCCGGGCGTCGTCCGCTCCGGACGCCGCGGTGGCCGGAGCCCAGGCCGGGGAGCACGTCACCACCGGGAGCTGACCGGGGCGCGAGCACCACGGGCCGGTGGGCCGGATCTCCCTTTCCGGGGAGGTCCGGCCCACCGGCGTTCGCGCGTCGGGTGTTACTTGACCGGCAGCGCCACCCGGCCCCACGCGCTGTTGGTCATGGCCGCGGTGGCCCAGTACCAGGCGACCAGCCCCGAGGCCGCGGCGACCCAGCCGGCGAACTTGGCGAGCCCGCCGGAGGTGGCGAAGGTCGCGATGGCGGAGAGCACCAGGGAGACGGTCAGCAGGCCGTACACCGCTCGGCTGAACCAGCCCGCCTTCCAGCTCGCGGCGGTGAGGGTGAGCGCGAGCAGGGCCCAGAGCAGCAGGAACAGGCCTGCCGCGTTCTTGCCGGCCCCGCCGGCGGCCGACCAGGTGGCCCAGAAGGCGCCCAGGCTGGTGAAGGCCGTGCCGGTGAAGCCCTCGCCGGCCCGGAGCTGCCAGAGGCCGGCGATGAACAGGGTGAGGCCGCCGAGGAGGTGGGCGAGACGGGCGGAGTCCCCGACCCCGGTGCCACTGAAGATGCCAGTGGAGAGGAGGCCGTAGGCGAGGAGGGTCAGGCCGAGGGCGAGGTAACCGAGGTTCCCCGCGTCGGCTCCGGAGGAGCGGGCGTTCAGTGCCCCGGTAGCTTCGTTGCTCACCGGAGGCTCCTTTCACTCTGGGCGCGCGCAGGGCGCTGTGAACCGCAGGAGGATGTTCGATGAGGTGGATGCGCGCGACCGCGCCGAGGGCGCACCACAGGAGGGTGCGACGGCTGCGGTCAGAATGATGGGCCAGCGTGAAGAACTGCTGGTCGTGTCCCCGCCGGGGGATTCCCCGGTGAGATCGGTGTACCCGGCCGGACCAGCTTGTACCCTTGTGAATCACACAATTTGTGGCGTCGTCAGCTGTGGAACGCTCATGGTTGGACCCTGGGTGAGCAGACTCGGTCAGCCCGGGCGCTGGGTGGGGACGCGCAGGGTGAGGATCGCCATGTCGTCGGACGGCGGCTCCGGCGCGAAGCGTTCGACCGCCCGCTGCACGCGCAGGGCGACCGCACCGGCCGTCAGCCCGGTACAGCCGGTGAGCACCTCGGCCAGGCCGTCGTCGCCCAGCATCCGCGACCCCTCGCGGCGTTCGGTCACGCCGTCGGTGACGCAGAGCAGGACCTCGCCGGGGGAGAGTACCAAGTGCTCCGCGGTCAGGTCGAGTTCCTCCATCACGCCGAGCAGCGGCTGCGGGGTGGCGGCCCGGTCGACCTGGCCGTCGGTGCGCAGCCGCAGCGGCAGCGGGTGGCCGGCGCAGACCATGGACAGTTCGGTGCTGCCGTCCGGTCGGGGGGTGAGCTCGCCGTAGAGCAGGGTGAGGAAGCGGCTGCGCGAACCCTCGTCCAGGATGGCCGCGTTGAGCCTGCTGAGAACCTGCGGGGCGTCCAGTCCCTCGCGGGCGAGCAGCCGCAGCGAGTGCCGGGCCAGGCCGGTGACGGAGGCGGCCTCGGGACCGGTGCCGCAGACGTCGCCGATGGCGAAGCCGTAGGTGCCCTCGCGGATGGTGAAGAGGTCGTAGAAGTCGCCGCCGACCTCGTTGCCCTCGCCGGCGGCCTGGTAGTACACGTCCACCTCGACGCCCGGGATCTCGGGCAGGTCCGGGGGGAGCAGGCTGCGCTGCAGCGCCTGGCTGGTGGCGGTGCGCTCGGAGTAGAGGCGGGAGTTGTCGAGCGCGAGGGCGGCCCGCCGGGAGAGGTCCTCGGCGAGTTCCAGGATCTCCTGGCGGAACCGGACGCCGGCCGGGACGCCGAGCGCGAGCAGGCCGATGACCCGGTTGCGGGCGGCCAGCGGCAGGACCACCGTCTCACCGAGCAGGCCGGAGAGCTCGGGGTTCGCGGAAAGCCCGCCGGTCCGCGCGGTCTCGGCCGGCGCCGCCCAGAAGCGGGCGCCGTGAGTGGGTCCGGAGTCCGGGGCGGGTGTCTTGTCGAGCAGGGCGCGCAGCGGGTCGATGCGGTCCTCGTCCTCGTGCAGCACGAAGGCGAGGGAGGCCGGGGCGCCGTGGTCGCCGTTGGTGTACACGGCGCACCAGGAGGCGAGAGTGGGGACGGCCATCTGCGCCATCAGGGCGAGCGTCTGCTCGTGTTCCAGCGTGCCGGCCAGCAGGTCGGAGGCCTCGACCAGGAAGGAGAGCGAGCCGCGGCGCAGCCGTTCGAGCTCGGTCAGCCGGGTGCTCTCGATGGCCAGGGCGACCCGGTCGGCGGCGAACTGCAGGCGCAGCGCGTCCTCGTTGTCGTAGCGGCCGGGCGCGGCGGCGGCGATGCCCAGCGAGCCGATCAGTCGGCCCTCGACCTTGAGCGGGACGGTGAGCAGCGAGCGCATGCCGCTGTCGCTGAGCACCGGCAGACCGGTCGGCCGGGTGGCGAGGTCCTCGTGGACGGACGGCAGGCGGGCGGAGTCGTAGCGGTTGCCGGTGCCGACCGGGAAGCGGGTGTGGCGGCGGTGGCCGGAGGTGAGGCCGGTGGCGGCCCGGACCTCGAACTCGGTCTCGTCGTCGGTGGTGAGCAGCAGGTAGGCGGCGTCGCCGTCGAGCAGGTCGCGGGCGCGTTCGACGGTGCGCTGGAGCAGGGTGTCCAGGTCGTCGGTGGCGGTGGGACCGGCGAGCAGGTCCAGCCGGGAGCCGGTCGGGTCGGGCTTGTCGCCGGGCAGCGCCCGGGCGGGCGAGCGGAGCACCGCGCGGTCGGGTTCGAGGACGAGCAGGCAGAGCGTGGACGGGACGCCCACGGCGTCGCGGATGCGGACCTGCAGGCCGTAGACCTCGACGGTCCGGCCGTCGGCGTGGCGCAGGCCGTAGCTGCCCTCCCAGCGGGCCAGCCGCAGCGTCGCGGCCAGCCCGAGCCCGGTGCCGGGGCCCTGCGGCCAGACGGCGAGGTCGGCCCAGGGGCGGCCGAGCACGGTGTCGGCGGGGTGCTGGAAGAGCGCCTCGGCGTCCGGGTTCCAGGCGAGCACGCGGCCGTCGTCGTCGAGCTGGACGACGGCGACGTGGACCGGTCCGGCGCTGCTGGGCAGTTCGCTGCCCGGGGTGGCGGGGACGGCGTAGCGGGTGCCGGTGACGTGGGCGGGCAGGGCGAGCCGGAACCAGACGGTCTTGCGGCCGGCGGAGTACTCGACGCCCCAGCGTTCGGCGAGGGCGGAGCACATCAACAGGCCGCGGCCGCCTTCGCCGTCGGGGTCGGCGTAGCGCTCGGAGGCGGTGACGGGGACGTCGGCGAAGGACGGCAGGCCGCGCTCGGGGTGGTGGTCGGTGACCTCGATCCGGACGGTCTCCTCCTCGCGCAGGCAGCAGACCTCGGCGGCGGTGCCGGCGTGCACCACGGCGTTGGTGACGAGTTCGCTGACCAGGACCACGGCGTCGTCGACGATCTCGGGCAGGCCCCAGCCCAGCAGCGCGTCCCGGACGAACGAGCGGGCGGCCGAGGCCGACCGGCCGACCGGTTCGAAGGTGGCGGCTGCGCGCGCGGTGACCACGTTGCCACTTCTCCTCTGCTCTGGCCTGGCTGCCCGGGTGCGGCGGCGACCTCCCCGTGGGCGCCGGCGGGGTGAGCGGCGGCGCTGGGGCGGGTCGTGGCCCGGTGCAGCGCCCCACCCTACTTTCCGGTTGGTTCCCCGTGGGGGCGGGGCGCCGAAACAGGCACCTGAGGGTGATTCTGCCCACCTGTTTCGGTCGGGGCGGTACCAACCGAGCGCAACCGGCCGTATACCCGGCGCCGGTGCTGCCAGACTGGGGGGTCCGTGACGCCCGTGGGAGCAGTACGGTCGATGCGGGTTCCGGTGGTCCGCGAGGTCACCGGGACGCTGTAGCGCCGACCGGTGTGACTTCGCGCCCCGAAAACGGGGCACGGGGGATCACCGGACAGTTCACGATCTGGGAGGGGCCCGTTGAGTTCGGCCACCAAGGACGCAACCGGTACGACGCCGCCTGCCCAGCGCGGTGTGCGGCCCGGGGCCGCGCCGCGGAGCGCGGCCGGCCGGCGAGCGAACCACAGCCGCGGAGCCGAGCCGGCGGAGCTGCGCAAGCTGCTGGCCGCGCTGACCGCGATGCGCGACGGCAACTTCCGGCGGCGGCTGACCGTGCCCGGCGACGGTCCGCTGGCCGAGATCGCCGCCGTGTTCAACGAGGTCGCCGAGCGGAACCAGCACCTGACCGGTGAGCTGGCCAGGGTCCGGCGCGCGGTGGGCCGTGAGGGCCGGCTGAACGAGCGGCTGGAGACGGGGGCGGGCGAGGGCGCCTGGATGGCGGCCGTCGACAACTGCAACGCGCTGATCGACGACCTGGCCCGGCCGATGGCCGAGGTGGGCCGGGTGCTGGCCTCGATCGCCGAGGGCGACCTGGACCAGAAGATGGAGCTGCGCTCGCTGCACAGCAACGGGGTGAGCCACCCGCTGCGCGGCGAGTACCTGAAGATCGGCCGGACGGTCAACGGGCTGGTGGACCAGCTGTCGGAGTTCACCGACGAGGTGACCCGGGTGGCCATCGAGGTCGGTACCGAGGGCAAGCTGGGCGGCCAGGCCAAGGTGCGCAGCGTCTCGGGCAGTTGGAAGGACCTCGCGGACTCGGTCAACACGATGGCCGGCCGGCTGACCGCGCAGGTGCGCAACATCGCCCAGGTGACCACGGCGGTGGCCAAGGGCGACCTCTCGCGCAAGGTCACGGTCGAGGTGGCCGGCGAGATGCTCGAGCTGAAGAACACCGTGAACACCATGGTGGACCAGCTGAACGGCTTCGCGGCACAGGTCACCAGGGTGGCCCGGGACGTGGGCACGGAGGGCCGCCTGGGCGGCCAGGCGCAGGTCCCGGGCGTCGCGGGGGTGTGGCGGGACCTCACCGACTCGGTGAACTTCATGGCCGACAACCTGACCGGCCAGGTGCGCAACATCGCGCAGGTGACGACGGCGGTCGCGCGCGGGGACCTCTCGCAGAAGATCGAGGTGGACGCGCGGGGCGAGATCCTGGAGCTGAAGAACACCATCAACACGATGGTGGACCAGCTCTCCGGCTTCGCCGAGCAGGTGACCCGGGTGGCCCGCCAGGTCGGTACCGAGGGCCGCCTGGGCGGTCAGGCGCAGGTGCCGGGCGCCGCCGGGGTCTGGCGGGACCTCACCGACAACGTCAACTTCATGGCGAACAACCTCACCGATCAGGTGCGCAACATCGCGCAGGTGACGACGGCGGTGGCCAAGGGCGACCTGTCGCAGAAGATCCAGGTGGACGCGCGGGGCGAGATCCTGGAGCTGAAGAACACCATCAACACGATGGTGGACCAGCTGGGTGCCTTCGCCGACGAGGTGACCAGAGTCGCCCGGGACGTCGGTACCGAGGGCATCCTCGGCGGTCAGGCGAGCGTGCCGGGGGTCTCCGGCACCTGGAAGGACCTGACCAACAGCGTCAACCTGATGGCCAACAACCTGACCAGCCAGGTGCGCAACATCGCGGAGGTCACCACGGCGGTCGCGCGCGGCGACGTCTCCAAGAAGATCACCGTCGACGCCCGCGGCGAGATCCTGGAGCTGGTCACCACCGTCAACACCATGGTGGACCAGCTCTCGGCGTTCGCCGACGAGGTGACCCGGGTGGCCCGCGAGGTGGGTACCGAGGGGATCCTGGGCGGCCAGGCCCGGGTCCGCGGGGTGTCGGGCATCTGGAAGGACCTGACCGACAACGTCAACTTCATGGCGTCCAATCTGACCAGCCAGGTGCGCAACATCGCCGAGGTCGCCACCGCGGTGGCCCGCGGTGACCTCTCCAAGAAGATCGACATCGAGGCGCAGGGCGAGGTCGCCGCGCTGGCCGGCACCCTGAACACGATGGTCGACCAGCTCTCCGCCTTCGCGGTGGAGGTGACCCGGGTGGCCCGCGAGGTCGGCACCGACGGCATCCTGGGCGGCCAGGCCGGGGTGCCGGGCGTGGCCGGGATCTGGAAGGACCTGACCGACAACGTCAACCTGATGGCCAACAACCTCACCGGGCAGGTCCGCAACATCGCCCTGGTGATCACGGCGGTGGCCCGCGGCGACCTCTCGCAGAAGATCGACGTCGATGCGCGCGGCGAGATCCTGCAGCTCAAGACCAGCATCAACACCATGGTCGACCAGCTCTCGGCGTTCGCCGACGAGGTGACCCGGGTGGCCCGCGAGGTGGGCACCGACGGGCGGCTCGGCGGGCAGGCCCGCGTCCCCGGCGTGGACGGCACCTGGCAGGACCTCACCGAGTCGGTGAACGAGCTGGCCAACAACCTGACCCGGCAGGTGCGCGCGATCGCCCAGGTCGCCACCGCGGTGACCAGGGGCGACCTCTCGCTGCGGATCGACGTGGACGCGTCCGGTGAGCTCGACGAGCTCAAGGACAACATCAACCAGATGATCGCCAACCTGCGCGAGACCACGCGCACCAACCAGGAACAGGACTGGCTGAAGACCAACCTGGCCCGGATCTCCGGCCTGCTGCAGGGCCGTCGGGACCTGGAGGCGGTCGCCTCGCTGATCATGACCGAGCTGACCCCGGTGGTCTCGGCCCAGCACGGCGCGTTCTTCCTGGCCCAGCCGGCCGGCCGGACCGCCGAGCTGATCACCGAGGACGACGACGAGAACGACACCGTGCTGCGGCTGATCGGCAGCTACGGCTACCAGCGGCGGGCGATGCCGACGACCTTCCGGCCCGGCGAGTCGCTGATCGGCCAGGCGGCGGTGGAGAAGCGCTCGATCATCCTCAAGGAGGCCCCGCCCGGGTACCTGAAGATCGCCTCGGGCCTCGGGGAGGCCTCGCCGGCCCACATCGTGGTGCTGCCGGTGCTGTTCGAGGGCCGCCTGCTGGGCGTGATCGAGCTGGCCACCTTCAGTTCCTTCACCACCGTCGCGCTGGACTTCCTCAACCAGATCGCCGATCTGATCGGCGTCACGGTCAACACCATCAGCGTCAACACCAAGACCGAGGGCCTGCTGCTGGAGTCCCAGCGGCTCACCGCCGAACTCTCGATGCGATCGGCCGAGTTGGAGGCGCGCCAGGAGGAACTGGAGCGGACCAACGAGGAGTTGCAGGAGAAGGCCGAGCAACTCGCCCAGCAGAACCGCGACATCGAGATCAAGAACAGCGAGATCGAAGAGGCCCGGCAGGTCCTGGAGGAGCGCGCCGAGCAACTCGCCCTGGCCTCCCGCTACAAGAGCGAGTTCCTCGCCAACATGTCGCACGAGCTGCGGACCCCGCTCAACTCGCTGCTGATCCTGGCCAAGCTGCTCTCCGACAACAACGAGGGCAACCTCTCGCCCAAGCAGGTCGAGTTCGCCGACACCATCCACGGCGCCGGGTCGGACCTGCTCCAGCTGATCAACGACATCCTGGACCTCTCCAAGGTCGAGGCGGGCAAGATGGACGTCCGCCCGTCCCGGATCGCCCTGGTGCAGCTGGTCGACTACGTGGAGGCCACCTTCCAGCCGGTCGCGCTGGACAAGAACCTGGACTTCGCCGTCCGGGTCTCCTCGGCGCTGCCGGTCACCCTGCACACCGACGAGCAGCGGCTCCAGCAGGTGCTGCGGAACCTGATCTCCAACGCGGTCAAGTTCACCGACTCCGGCGCGGTGGACTTCTCGATCAGCCCGGCCGGTCCCGACGTCCCGCAGCACGTCCGCGAGCGGCTGCTGGAGGCCGGCGCGATCAAGGGCCCGGACGACCCGCTGATCGCCTTCTCGGTCTCCGACACGGGCATCGGCATCCCGGAGAACAAGCTGCGGGAGATCTTCGAGGCGTTCAAGCAGGCCGACGGCACCACCAGCCGCAAGTACGGCGGCACCGGTCTCGGGCTCTCGATCAGCCGGGAGATCGCCCGGCTGCTCGGCGGCGAGATCCACGCCGAGAGCGAGCTGGGCGCGGGCTCGACGTTCACCCTCTACCTGCCGCTGCGCACCGACGGCGGGGAGGTCGCGCCGCCGTCCGCGCCGAACGCCCCGACGATCCGCGCCGCGGTCGGCGTCACCCCGGCGGGCACGCCCGTCCCGGTCGGCGAGAACCCGGCGGACCACTGGGCCCAGGAGGTCCGCGAACTCGCGGAGGAGCGCCGCCGCGGCGCCGTGGAGCGCCGTCGTGCGGCCCTGGAGGCACCGATCGAGGGCCGGCTGCCGTCCGGCGGTCCGGCGGCCCACCAGCCGTCCCGGGTGGACACCCGCTTCGACGGTCAGCAGGTGCTGATCGTGGACGACGACGTCCGCAACGTCTTCGCGCTCACCAGCGTCCTGGAGCAGCACGGGCTGACCGTGCTGTACGCCGAGAACGGCCGTGAGGGCATCGAGATGCTGGAGCAGCACGAGAACGTCGCGCTGGTCCTGATGGACATCATGATGCCGGAGATGGACGGCTACGCGACGACCGAGGCGATCCGCCGGATGCCGCAGTTCGCCGGGCTGCCGATCATCGCGCTGACCGCCAAGGCGATGAAGGGCGACCGGGAGAAGTCCCTGGAGGCCGGTGCCACCGACCACATCACCAAGCCGGTGGAGACCGACCACCTGCTCACCGTGATGCACGAGTGGCTGTCGGCGCGGAAGTCCTGACGCGGCCCTCCGCGGCCGGGCCCGCCCCCCGCCGCCCGGTACCCCACCGGGTCGTGGGGGCGCGAACCCCGGAGCCCGCTCCGGGGTTCGCGCCTTTCGGGGCGTGCTTTGCTGGCGGGGAGGGCCGGGAACCCGGTAGGGTCACCGATCGTTGCGAACAGTGACCGGATGGCGACTCGCTGGTGAGCGTGCGCCGGGGCACTGGGTGCGCGTTGCCCCGGACCAGGTTTGCGACGGGGCGGTGTGCCGGGCGAGGGGGTGCGGCTAGCATGACCGGGGTAGTGGTGGGCAGTGTGCGAGTGCCTTCCCCAGGCAGGCAGGCGACAGGAGGGCGGGCCGTAATGCAGAAGGCGAAGATCCTCCTGGTCGACGACCGGCCGGAGAACCTGCTGGCGCTGGAGGCGATCCTCTCGGCGCTGGACCAGACGCTGGTACGGGCGGCCTCCGGCGAGGAGGCGCTCAAGGCGCTGCTCACCGACGATTTCGCGGTGATCCTGCTGGACGTCCAGATGCCCGGGATGGACGGCTTCGAGACGGCCGCCCACATCAAGCGGCGCGAGCGCACCCGGGACATCCCGATCATCTTCCTGACCGCGCTCAACCACGGGCCGCACCACACCTTCCGCGGCTACGCGGCGGGCGCGGTGGACTACATCTCCAAGCCCTTCGACCCGTGGGTGCTGCGCGCCAAGGTCTCGGTCTTCGTCGACCTCTACATGAAGAACTGCCAGCTCAAGGAGCAGGCGGCGCTGCTGCGCCTGCAACTGGAGGCGGGCGGCGAGCAGCCCGCCCTCGGCGGTGCGCTGCTCGGCGAGCTGTCGGCGCGGCTGGCGTCGGTGGAGGAGCAGGCCGAGGCGCTCGTCAAGCAGCTGGACGGCACCGAGGACGGCGGGGTCGCCGCCACCGCGGCGCATCTGGAGCGCAAGCTGGCGGGTCTGCGGCGGGCCCTGGACGCGTTGCGTCCTGGGGTGGAGTAGCGGCCGCCCGCGCGCACCCGTCCGGGTGAAACCGGGGCGGTGTGACGGTGTGTCTGCGACACGGCGGGGCGCCCAGGCTCGGCACGTGGGCACAGCTGGTCGGCCCCGGTAGGCTGCTGAGCCATGGCCACACGTACGCCCGGAAGCGCGGCACGCAACCCGAGTCCGGGACCGTCCAAGAAGGCCGCGGCGAAGGCTCCGGCCAAGCCGGTCGCGAAGAAGGCGGCCGCCAGGAAGGCCGCCCCGGCGAAGAAGGCGGCGGCCAAGCCCGCGCCGCCCGCCCCGCCGGCACCGAGGCCGATACTCTTCCGAGCCGTCCGGGCCGTCTGGCTCGGCCTGGCGCACAGCGTCGGCGCGGTCTTCCGCGGCTTCGGCGACGGCGCCAAGAACCTCGACCCGGCGCACCGCAAGGACGGCGTGGGCCTGCTGCTGTTCGCGCTCGCGCTGGTCACCGCCGCCGGCACCTGGTTCAGCCCGCAGGGCTGGCTCGGCGAGGCGGCCACCAACGTGGTCTCCGGGCTCTTCGGCCGGCTGGACGTGCTGGTGCCGTTCCTGCTGGCCCTGGTCGCGGTCCGGCTGATGCGCCACCCGGAGCTGCCGGAGGCCAACGGGCGGATCATGATCGGTCTGAGCGCCCTGGTGGTCGGCGTCCTCGGACTGGTCCACATCGGCTGCGGCGCGCCCATGATGGGCAGCGGCGCGACCCGGATAAGGGCGGCCGGCGGGATCGTCGGCTGGGCCGTCTCCACCCCGATGATGGCCGCCGCCGGGCCGCCGCTCGCGGTGCCGCTGCTCCTGCTGCTGGCCTTCTTCGGCCTGCTGGTGACCACCGCCACCCCGGTCAACCGGATCCCCGAACGGCTGCGCGCCGCCGGGGTGCGGCTCGGCGTGGTCGAGCCCGGCCCGCAGGACGCCTTCGCCGAGGGGCGTGCGCCGGAGCGCGAGTTCTCCACCGAGCCGCCGGAGGACGCGGACCCCTCGGCGCTGCCGTACCGCGTCGAGATCGACGGTCTCGCTCCGCCGGACGAGGTCGGTGCCCGCCGGCGCCGGCGCCGCCGCAAGCAGCTGGACGACCCGGAGCTCACCTCCGGCGTCCCCGACCTGCTCGCGAAGGACCCGTTCGGCGGGGACCCGGTGGACCCGTACGCCACCCGCGACCTGGCCGCCGGGGCCGCCGCGGACCTGGACGGCGCGCTGGTCTACGGGGTGCCCGCCTCCTCGGCGGTGGCGGACATGATGCACCAGGTGCAGGACCGCACCGCCCCGCCGGAGGAGGCCGCCGTGCCGCCCGCCCGCAGCGGCGGCCAGGCGGCTCCCGAGGAGCACGGCCCGGCCCCGGTGCGGATGGAGCAGCTCCAGCTCTCCGGCGACGTCACCTACGCGCTCCCCCCGCTCGACCTGTTGGAGCGCGGCGGCCCGGCGAAGGCCCGCAGCGCCCTCAACGACGAGGTGGTGGCCCAGCTCACCGGGACCTTCGGCGAGTTCAAGGTGGACGCCAAGGTCACCGGCTTCACCCGGGGGCCGACGGTCACCCGCTACGAGGTCGAGCTGGGCCCGGCCGTCAAGGTGGAGCGGATCACCGCGCTCGCCAAGAACATCGCGTACGCGGTGGCCAGCCCGGACGTGCGGATCATCAGCCCGATCCCGGGGAAGTCCGCGGTCGGCATCGAGATCCCCAACCGGGACCGCGAGATGGTCAACCTCGGGGACCTGCTGCGCTCGCGCACGGCCGCCGAGGACACCCACCCGATGGTGGTCGGGATGGGCAAGGACGTCGAGGGCCACACCGTGATGGCCAACCTCGCCAAGATGCCGCACATCCTGGTGGCCGGCGCGACCGGCGCCGGCAAGTCGTCCTGCATCAACTGCCTGATCACCTCGATCCTGGCGCGGGCCACCCCGGACGAGGTCCGGATGGTGCTGGTCGACCCCAAGCGGGTCGAGCTGACCGCGTACGAGGGCATCCCGCACCTGATCACGCCGATCATCACCAACCCCAAGAAGGCCGCCGAGGCCCTCCAGTGGGTGGTGCGCGAGATGGACCTGCGCTACGACGACCTGGCCGCGTTCGGCTTCCGGCACGTCGACGACTTCAACGCGGCGGTGAAGGCCGGCAAGGTGACCGCCCCGCTGGGCAGCGAGCGCGAGCTGACCCCGTACCCGTACCTGCTGGTGATCGTCGACGAGCTGGCCGACCTGATGATGGTCGCCCCGCGCGACGTCGAGGACTCGGTGGTCCGGATCACCCAGCTGGCCCGCGCCGCCGGCATCCACCTGGTGCTGGCCACCCAGCGGCCCTCGGTGGACGTGGTCACCGGTCTGATCAAGGCCAACGTGCCGTCCCGGCTGGCCTTCGCCACCTCGGCGATGGCCGACTCCCGGGTCATCCTCGACCAGCCCGGCGCAGAGAAGCTGATCGGCAAGGGCGACGCGCTCTTCCTCCCGATGGGCGCGAGCAAGCCCGTCCGGATGCAGGGCGCGTTCGTCACCGAGGCCGAGATCGCCGCCGTCGTCCAGCACTGCAAGGATCAGCTGACGGCGGTCTACCGGGACGACGTGACGGTCGGCGGCGGGCCGAAGAAGGAGATCGACGAGGAGATCGGCGACGATCTGGACCTGCTGATCCAGGCCGCCGAGCTGGTCGTCTCCACCCAGTTCGGCTCCACCTCGATGCTCCAGCGCAAGCTGCGGGTCGGTTTCGCCAAGGCGGGCCGGCTGATGGACCTGATGGAGTCGCGCGGGATCGTCGGCCCGAGCGAGGGCTCCAAGGCCCGCGACGTCCTGGTGAAACCGGACGAGCTGGACGGCGTGCTCATCGCCATCCGGGGCTGACCGGCCGCCCCGGACGGTGCGTGCCCTTGCGGGTGTTCACTCGTTCGGAGGAGGGTAGGCGCGGTGCGCGGAACCGATCGAACGTGCACCGCGTCACAGGGCGCAAGAGCGGCCTCCGGGTTCGTCGGCCCCCGTCCTGACTGTCGGTCAGTGGACGATCGGAACCGTGCCCGGATGGGCGTGCGCATTCGGTCCTGCTCCGCTTGAGAAACGATCCTCCTCCGCCCCTAGACTGTTCTCCAGCAGGTGGCCATCCGCTCGAAAGGCGTGCACCGTGACCATCGGCAAGTCCCCCGATCGCGAGAACGCTCCGTCCTCCGCCGAGCTGTCCGGCGAGCCGGACCACGCGGCCGATGCCCCGAGCATCGGCCGGGTGCTGTCCGTCGCCCGGATCGACGCCGGACTCACGGTCGATCAGGTGAGTACCGCCACCCGGGTCCGGGTGCCGATCGTGCATGCCATCGAGGAGGACGACTTCGCCCGATGCGGTGGCGATTTCTACGCCCGGGGCCACATCCGGGCGATCGCCCGGGCGGTCGGCGTGGACGGCGAGGCACTGGTCGCCCGGTACGACGCCGCGCACGGCGGGGCCCCCGCCGGCAAGCGGCCCACCCAGCTGATCGACAGCGGGCCGATCAAGGTGCCCGGCCGCGGCCGCCCGAACTGGACGGCCGCGATGGTGGCCGCGATCTTCGCGGTGGTCGCCCTGATCGGCTTCAACCTGGTGAGCGGCAAGACCGGCGGCTCGACCACCGGCTCGGCCAGCGCGCCGCTGCCCAGCGGTTCCGGCACCGGCTCGGTCGCGCCCGTCGCCTCACCGAGCGTCCAGCCGCCGGCCCCGGCGCCCAGCGCCGCGGCGATCGCGGCCGCCCCGGCCGACAAGGTCACGGTGAAGCTGGTCGCCGAGAAGGACACCAGCTGGGTCTCGGCGCTGGACGGCAGCGGCAAGTCCCTGTTCCAGAACAACATCGAGGAAGGCCAGGACCAGACCTTCACCGACCCGAAGCAGATCAAGCTGGTGATCGGCAACGCGGGTGCCGTGCATGTGTACGTCAACGGCAAGGATCTCGGTCCGGCCGGGAAGAACGGCCAGGTGGTGCACGTCACGTACACCCCCGGCGACCCGCAGGCGGGCTGATGGCAGGGGCCGTGCGCCCCGGTGAAGATCTGGTAATCCGAGGCGCGCGGCCTCCGGGGCGAACGGCACCGGAGGCCGCGCGTTAATCTTGGCCCTATGCCTGAACGCCGTACTGTCGCCCTTGTCACGCTCGGATGCGCCCGCAACGAGGTGGACTCCGAGGAACTCGCCGGGCGACTGGAGGCCGACGGCTGGCTGCTGGTCGACGACGCCTCCGACGCCGACGTGGCCGTCGTCAACACCTGCGGGTTCGTCGAGGCCGCCAAGAAGGACTCCGTCGACGCCCTGCTGGAGGCCAACGACCTCAAGGGGCACGGCCGCACCCAGGCCGTCGTCGCGGTCGGCTGTATGGCCGAGCGGTACGGCAAGGAGCTGGCCGACGCGCTGCCCGAGGCGGACGGCGTGCTCGGCTTCGACGACTACTCCGACATCTCCGACCGCCTGCAGACCATCCTGTCCGGCGGCCACCACGCCCCGCACCTGCCGCGCGACCGCCGCAAGCTGCTGCCGCTGAGCCCGGTCGAGCGCCAGGCCGCCGCCGCCGAGGTCGCCCTGCCGGGCCACGGGGCCCCCGAGGACCTGCCCGAGGGCCTCGCCCCGGCCTCCGGCCCGCGCACCCTGCGCAAGCGGCTGGACGACAACCCGGTCGCCTCGGTGAAGCTCGCCTCGGGCTGCGACCGCCGGTGCTCCTTCTGCGCCATCCCGGCCTTCCGCGGCTCGTTCATCTCGCGCCGCCCCTCCGACGTGCTGCAGGAGGCCCAGTGGCTGGCCGCGCAGGGCGTCCGCGAGGTGGTGCTGGTCAGCGAGAACAACACCTCCTACGGCAAGGACCTCGGCGACATCCGGCTGCTGGAGACGCTGCTCGGCGAGATCTCCGCGATCGAGGGCGTCGAACGCGTCCGGGTCTCCTACCTGCAGCCCGCCGAGATGCGGCCGGGGCTGATCGACGCGATGACCGGCACCGCCGACGTGGTGCCCTACTTCGACCTCTCGTTCCAGCACTCGGCGCCCGCGGTGCTGCGCCGGATGCGGCGGTTCGGCTCCACCGACCAGTTCCTGGAGCTGCTCGGGACCATCCGCGGCAAGGCCCCGCAGGCCGGCGCCCGCTCCAACTTCATCGTCGGCTTCCCCGGTGAGACCGAGGAGGACTTCGCCGAGCTGGAGCGGTTCGTCACGCACGCCGGCCTCGACGCGATCGGCGTCTTCGGCTACTCGGACGAGGACGGCACCGAGGCGGCGACCTTCGACGGCAAGCTGCCCGAGGACGTGGTGGCGGACCGGCTGAACCGGCTCTCCAGGCTCGCCGAGGAGATGACCGCCCAGCGGGCCGAGCAGCGGATCGGGACCGAGGTCGAGGTGCTGATCGAGTCGGTCGACGGCGACCTGGTCGAGGGCCGCGCCGCCCACCAGGCCCCCGAGACGGACGGCCTCACCACGCTCACCGGAGTGGCCGACCCGCAGGTCGGCCGGTTCTACCGGGCCCGTGTGGTCGCCAGCGAGGGCGTCGACCTGATCGCCGAGGCGCTGGAGCAGGTCCGGGTCGGCCAGGCCCCGGGAGCCGGGGAATGACCAAGGGGCCCGGCGCTCCGGCCGCGGCTCACCCGGGCAGACCGGCGGCCGCGGCCCCGCCGGCGCCGGGAATCTGGAACATCGCGAACATGCTCACGATGCTCCGGCTGTTGCTGGTGCCGGTCTTCGTGGCGCTGCTCTTCGCCAACGGCGGCCACGACCCCAAGTGGCGCGCGGTGGCCTGGGCCTCGTTCGCGGTCGCGATGATCACCGACCTGTTCGACGGCGAGCTGGCCCGCCGCAAGGGCCTGGTCACCGACTTCGGGAAGATCGCCGACCCGATCGCCGACAAGGCGATCATGGGCTCGGCGCTGATCGGCCTCTCGGTGCTGGGCGACCTGCCGTGGTGGGTCACCGTCGTCATCCTGGCCCGCGAGCTGGGCATCACCGTCATGCGGTTCTGGGTGATCCGGTACGGGGTCATCCCGGCCAGCCGGGGCGGCAAGCTGAAGACGCTCACCCAGGGCATCGCGGTGGGCATGTACGTCCTGGAGCTGACCGGCTGGCTGGCCACCGCGCGGGCCGTGCTGATGGCGCTCGCGGTGCTGCTCACCGTCGGGACGGCGCTGGACTACGTCGGGCAGGCGCTGCGCCTGCGCCGTGAGGGGCTGGCCGCGGAGCGCGCCGGCCGGTGAGGGAGGCGGACGGGGTGGGGTTCGGAGCGGACAACGTCGGAGCGGGCGACGTCGGAGCTGACAACGTCGGAGCTGACAACGTCGGAGCGGACAACTCCGGAGCGGGCGACTTCGCAGCCGACTACGGGGCCGCGGCGCTGAAGGCGCACGCCGCGCTGCGCGGGGAGGGTGCCACGCTGGCGGTCGCCGAGTCGCTCACCGGCGGGCTGCTGGCCGCCGCGCTGGTCGACGTCCCCGGGGCGTCCGCGACCTTCCGCGGCTCGGTCACCGCGTACGCGACCGAGCTGAAGGCCTCGGTGCTCGGCGTCGACGAGGGGCTGCTGGCCGTGCACGGGCCGGTCCACCCGCTGGTGGCCCGGCAGATGGCCGAGGGCGTGCGCCGGCTGCTGGGGGCCACGTACGGGCTCGCGACCACCGGAGTGGCCGGCCCGGATCCGCAGGACGGACAGCCGGTGGGCACGGTACACCTCGCACTGGCCGGTCCGGGGGGAAGTCGGGTCAGTTCGCCGCGACTGTCGGGGGACCGTGCCACAATCCGTCACGGAGCGGTGACCGCCGCTCTGGAGCTGCTCGTCGGGCGGCTCCCGTCCGGTGCGTCCACGCACTGACCAGCTGCTCACCCTCGGTGCCCGCCGCCCGGCCCGCACCGTCGAAGGCTCCGCCCCCGGTGTCCGGACCGGTCCGTCGGCGCAGATCTCCACCGAACCGAGATCTGCCGAACCGGCGTACGGGGATGAGGTCGACGGAGGATCGTGTTACATCGGAGGTCCTGGGGCAGAAACCAGGTGGCGAACGAGTGGCGCGGCGGTGACCCGGTGCCGCACGGAGGGTACGACGAGGTGCCCGCAGGCCGGGGTGCGACACCGAAACAGGGGAGGGGACAGCCTTGCAGCCCAGAGTGAACACGACCATGGTCCCCGCACGCGAAGCGGGCAAGGCGGTACGGTGGGGGCGTGACATCTCGATCCGCAGTCCGAGGAGGGAGGCACCGATGATCCTGCTCCGTCGCCTACTGGGCGATGTACTGCGTCGGCAGCGCCAGCGCCAGGGCCGCACACTTCGCGAGGTGTCGGCAGCAGCCAGGGTTTCGCTCGGTTACCTCTCCGAGGTCGAGCGGGGACAGAAGGAGGCCTCCTCGGAGCTGCTCTCCGCGATCTGCGACGCACTCGACGTTCGAATGTCCGAGGTCATGCGCGAGGTCAGTGACGAACTCTCGCTCGCCGAACTTGCGGCGATGTCCAGCCTCTCCGAAGGTGAACTGCTGAGGCCGGTGCTCGAGCCGGTACCGCTGCCCGCCCCCGGCAACGACCGGGCGAACCTCTCGCCCAAGGCCGCCGCGATGGACGTGGTCGCCGCCTGACCTGGCCTCGACGCCCGGGCGCCTGGTGCCCGGGGCGAGCGAAGGAGGCCGGTCGTGCGGAAGGCAGCTACGACGTTCGCCGAGGCCCGAATACGGCTGGGGCAGCTGGTTCCCCGGCGTCTGCGCAGGCTCCTGCCGATGTCGGCGGGCGCTCTCGCCGGCTGGCTGGTGCTCCGGGGCCAATCCGCCGACGGGGCCGCGCTGGGGTTGCTCGCGGCCGGCGGGTGGGGGCTCGGCCTGATCCCGGTGCACGCGGACCGCTGGTCCACCGGACCGGAGCCGCGCCGAACGGGTGAGCCGAGGGCCCGGATGGAGGCAGAGCCTCCGATCGGGTGAGCGCAGTGACGCGGTGCGAAGGCCGCGAGGTGGTTCTCCGCCTCGCGGCCTTCGCCGTGCCCGGCGGCGGGCGCTCGCCGTTCCCGGGGCCCGGGACGGGTCAGGGCCGCAGCCGCAGGCCCCGTGGAGTGGGGTGGAAGCCGGCCTCCTCCAGGGCGGCGCCGAGCGGGGAGCCGAGCGCGGGCACGCCGTTGGCCCGCTCGACGGTGACGCTGCCGAGCGCCCCCGCGCGGACCGCCGAGGCCAGCGCGGCCGTCGCGGCGGCGAGGGTGGCCTCGTCCTCGGGCCAGGCCAGCAGGGACTTGCCGCCCCGCTCGATGTAGAGACTCAGCTCGCCGTCGACCAGCACCACCAGGGCGCCGGCCTTGCGGCCGGGGCGGTGGGCCCTGGCCTCCCGAGCCTCCTTGGTCTCCTTCGTCGCCTCCCCGGCCGCGGTGGCCCGCTCGGCACCGGGTGCCGCAGTGCCCGGCGGGTCGGGCCAGGGCAGCGCGGCGCCGTAGGCGTTCGCCGGGTCGGCGGCGGCCAGGACCAGCACCTGCGGGGGCTCGGCCGCCGGACCGGCCGGCCACTCGGCGGCCCGGGTCCGCTCCAGCCGCCCGCTGACGGACCGCAGCCGGTCGGCGGCGCCGTCCATGGCGAACTGGGCGCCGCCCAACCCCTCCACGAAGTACCCCCGGCGGGCCCGGCCGCGCTCCTCCATCGCGGCGAGCACCCGGTACACCCCGGCGAAGCCGCCCGGGATCCGCTCGGCCGCCACCGCGCCCCGGGTCAGCAGGCCGTGCCGGTCCAGCAGGCTCTGGGCCTGGGTGGTGGCCCGCACCGTCGGGTCGGCGTCGAAGGCGGGCAGCAGCGACCAGCGCCCGCCCACCGTCGGCGGTCCGCCGCGCAGCGTGCCGCCGGCCCGGCCGAAGGCCCGGCCCGCGCCGCCGTAGCGCCCGCGCGGGGTGGCCCGGGGCGCCCGGTGGGCGGTCGCGCCGGCCGTCCGGCCGGAGCCGAGCAGGGCGCGCAGCGGGGCGAGGGTGTCGTTGCTGACGTACCCGGCCCAGACCAGGTCCCAGAGGGCCTCGACGACCTCGGTCTCGGGGGTGTCGGGGAGCTGGGCGACCAGCTGGCGGAAGAAGAGTCCGTAGCCGCCGGCCAGGGCCTCCAGCAGCGCGGTGTGCACGGGTGTGACGGCGGGCGGGATGGGCTCCGGACGCAGCAGGTGGGCGTGCTCGGCGAGGTGCAGGCCGATCCAGCCGTCCTTGCCGGGCAGGGCGCCGGCGCCGGACCAGCCGATCTCACCGGCGGCCGTCAACTCGTCCAGCAGGCCGGGGGAGTAGTCCGCGAGCCGGGCCGGGAGGATCAGCCGCTCCAGGGCGGAGGCGGGCAGGGCGGTGCCCTGGAGCTGCTCGACCACCCGGAGCAGGCCGTCCGGGCCGCGCAGCCGGTGGCCGGCCAGGTGCTGCCACTGCGGGAGGAAGGCGGCCAGGGCGCGCGGCGGGACGGCCTCGACCTCCTGGCGCAGGGCGGCCAGCGAACGGCGGCGCAGCCGGCGCAGCACCTCGGCGTCGCACCACTCGACGGCGGCGGGGTGGCCGTCGGTGGAGGCGGGGCGTGCGGCGTCCGGCACGAGGGGGTGGGCGTCCGGCGGGCGGAACTCGCCCTGGACCAGCCGCCCGGCGGCGGTGAGGCGCTGGAGGGTGCCGGCGACCACCGCGCTGCCGAGGCCGAAGCGGGCGGCGGCCTCGGCGGCGGTGAACGGGCCGTGGGTGCGGGCGTACCGGGCGAGGAGGTCGCCCAGCGGGTCCTTGACCGGCTCGGTGAAGGCCTCCGGGACGCCGACCGGCAGGGGGGTGCCCAGGGCGTCGCGCAGCCGCCCGGCGTCCTCGACGGCGGCCCAGCGCTGCTCGCCGGCGATCCGGACCGCGATCACCCGGCGGGTGGCTTCGAGCTCCAGGGCCCAGAGCGGTTCGGCGCCGCGGGCGGTCAGCTCGGCCTCGGTGAGCGGACCGAGCAGCCGCAGGGCGTCGGCGACGCCCTCCCCGTCCTTGACCCGGCGCTCGGGGGTGAGCCGCTGGAGCTCCGCCTCCAGCTCGGCCAGGACCTGCGGGTCGAGCAGCTCGCGCAGCTCGGCCTGGCCGAGCAGCTCGGACAGCAGCCGGGAGTCCAGCGCGAGGGCGGCGGCCCGGCGCTCGGCGAGCGGGGAGTCCCCCTCGTAGAGGAACTGGGCGACGTAGCCGAAGAGCAGCGAGCGGGCGAACGGGGAGGGCTCGGGCGTGGTGACCTCGACCAGGCGCACGGCGCGCGATTCGAGGTCCCGCATCAGCTCGACCAGGCCGGGGACGTCGAAGACGTCCTGGAGGCACTCCCGGACGGCCTCCAGGACGATCGGGAACGAGCCGTACTCCGAGGCGACCTCCAGGAGCTGCGCGGATCGCTGGCGCTGCTGCCAGAGCGGGGTGCGCTTGCCCGGGCTGCGCCGGGGGAGCAGCAGGGCGCGGCCGGCGCACTCGCGGAAGCGGGAGGCGAACAGGGCGGAGCCGCCGACCTGGTCGGTGACGAGCTGTTCGATCTCGCCGGAGTCGAACAGGGCGGCGTCGGCGCCGACCGGGGCGTCGTCCGGCGCCGGCTGCTCCACCGGGAAGTCGAGCAGGTCGGCGTCGGGGAGGCGGAGCACGATGCCGTCGTCGGCGTGCATGACCTGGGGGTCCAGACCGTGCTTCTCCCGCAGCCGGGCGCCGATCGCGAGCGCCCAGGGCGCGTGCACCTGGGCGCCGAAGGGGGAGTGGATGACGATCCGCCAGTCGCCGAGCTCGTCGCGGAAGCGCTCGACCACGATGGTGCGGTCGTCCGGGAGGTGGCCGCAGGCGGCGCGCTGCTCGGTGAGGTAGCCGAGCAGGTTCCCGGCGGCCCAGTCGTCCAGGCCGGCCTGCCGGAGCCGGGCGGTGGCGGCGGCGGGCTCCAGTGCGCCCAGCTCGCGGGTGAACGCGCCGAGCGCGCGGCCGAGTTCGAGCGGGCGGCCGAGGGTGTCGCCCTTCCAGAACGGGAGCCGGCCGGGGACCCCGGGCGCGGGGGTGACCAGCACCTTGTCGTGGGTGATCTCCTCGATCCGCCAGGAGGTGGTGCCGAGGGTGAAGACGTCCCCGACGCGGGACTCGTAGACCATCTCCTCGTCCAGCTCGCCCACCCGGCGGCCGCCGGTGCCCTTGCGGCCGGCCTTGGAGTCGGCCGCCTCGGAGCCGGCGATGAAGACGCCGAACAGGCCGCGGTCGGGGATCGTGCCGCCGGAGGTGACGGCGAGCCGCTGGGCACCGGGACGGCCGGTGACGGTACCGGCCACCCGGTCCCAGACCAGGCGGGGGCGGAGCTCGGCGAAGGCGTCCGAGGGGTAGCGGCCGGCCAGCATGTCCAGCACGGCGTCGAAGGCGGACTGCGGCAGGGTGGCGAACGGCGCGGCCCGGCGGACCAGTGCGAGCAGGTCGTCCACCGGCCAGGTGTCCAGCGCCGTCATGGCGACGAGCTGCTGGGCGAGCACGTCCAGCGGGTTGCGCGGGATGCGCAGCGCCTCGATCCGGCCGGCCCGCATCCGCTCGGTGACCACGGCGGACTGCACCAGGTCCCCCCGGTACTTGGGGAAGAAGACGCCGGTGGAGACGGCGCCGACCTGGTGGCCGGCCCGGCCGACCCGCTGGAGGCCGGAAGCGACCGAGGGCGGTGACTCGACCTGGACGACCAGCTCGACGGCGCCCATGTCGATGCCGAGCTCCAGGCTGGAGGTGGCGACCACGGCGGGCAGCCGGCCGGCCTTCAGCTCCTCCTCGACCAGGGCGCGCTGCTCCTTGGAGACCGAGCCGTGGTGGGCGCGGGCGATCACCGGCGGGGCGCCCCTGGCGACGCCGGACTCGGCCATCACCTGGGCGGGCGCGTGCGCCTCGGGCAGCGGCTCGCCGGCGGCTCGCTCGTAGGCGATCTCGTTGAGCCGGTTGCAGAGCCGCTCGGCGAGCCGGCGGGAGTTGGCGAAGACGATGGTCGAGCGGTGGGCCTGGACGAGGTCGACGATCCGCTCCTCGACGTGTGGCCAGATCGAGGCTCCGCCGCTCTGCCGGTCGGCGTCGCCGCCGGTGGCGGGGGCGGGCGGCAGGTCGTCGAGGTCCGGGACGGGGACGACCACCGAGAGGTCGAACTCCTTGGCACCGGCGGGCTGGACGACGGTGGCACCGCGCTGCGGGCTGAGGTAGCGGGCCACCTCCTCGACCGGCCGGACGGTGGCGGAGAGGCCGATCCGGCGGGCCGGGTGCTCCAGCAGTTCGTCCAGCCGCTCCAGGGAGAGCGCCAGATGGGCGCCGCGCTTGGTGCCGGCCACGGCGTGCACCTCGTCCAGGATCACCGTGTCGATGCCGCGCAGGGCGTCCCGGGCGGCGGAGGTGAGCAGCAGGAAGAGCGACTCGGGGGTGGTGATCAGGATGTCCGGCGGGTGGGTGGTGAAGCGGCGCCGGTCGGCGGCGGGGGTGTCGCCGGAGCGGATGCCGACCTGGACGTCCGGCTCGGGCAGGCCGAGCCGGACGGCGGCCTGGCGCAGGCCCGCCAGGGGGGAGCGCAGGTTCCGCTCGACGTCGACGGCGAGGGCCTTGAGCGGCGAGATGTAGAGGACCCGGCAGCGGCGCTTCGGCTCGGCGGGGGGCGGGGTGCTGCTCAGGCGGTCCAGCGCGGAGAGGAAGGCGGCGAGCGTCTTGCCGGAGCCGGTGGGGGCCACCACCAGGACGTCCGTCCCGCCGGCGATGGCCTGCCAGGCCTCGGCCTGGGCGGTGGTGGGCGCGTGGAAGGCGCCCGAGAACCACGCCCGGGTGGCCGGGGCGAATCCGGCCAGCGGGTCGGCGGGCGGCTGGGGGTGGGTCTTCGGCGCCATGCCCCCATGGTGCCGGGTGGCACTGACAAGGGGCGGGTGGAGGCGGCGGCGCCGGGCGGCCGGGTCGGCCGGGGTGTCGCGAGGGCGGGGCGTCGCGGGGCCGGGTAGGGGTGCCGGGCCGTCGGGGTGCCAGGCCGTCGCGAGGGCGGGGCAGGAGGGGTCGGGAGGGTCACCGGAAAGGCAGAAAGAATAATCCGCTCATATGGTGATAATTCAGACACCTGATCTTCTCGTGGCATCGGACCTCCGGTGATCGCCGGACCCCCGCGGCCACCGGGACCGACGAGCGGAGACCGTGCGATGGCGCAGGCGCACCCGGCCGGCAGCGGTCCCGTGCAGGTCCCCCGGCGCCGAACCCGGGGCCCGGTCCGCGCACTGCTCGCGATGCTGCTCACCGCGCTGGTGGTCGGCGGCGCCGTCCCGTACGTGGCCGGGCCCGGGCGGGAGTACTTCAGCTACCTGGTGCTGGCCGAGCGGCAGGACGCGTCCGGCGCCGCCCGGGCCGGTGCCGAGGCGCGTGCCGCCGGCGGGCAGGTCGTCCAGGAGTACCCCCAGATCGGGGCGGTCCTCGCGTACGCCGCCGGCGGCTTCGCCGACAAGGTCCGGGACCGGCCCGGAGTGGCCGCGGTGGGCGCCACCCGGACCTCACCGGTGCCGAGCCCGCCCCGCCCGCTGGACGGCGCCGGCGACTTCGGCGCCGGGGCCGGGGCCGGCGGCGACCGGGCGGGGTCGGACGGCGCGGACGACGCCACCCCCACCGTGGCCGACCCGGGCGAGCGCGACGCCTGGAACCTCGCGATGCTCGGCAGCGGCGGCGGCCCGTCCGCCGACACCACCGCCACCCTGCTGCGCGGTCCCGGCACCGGACCGGGCGCCCCCTCCGCCGACGCGCTGCGCCGGGTGCTGGTCGCGGTGCTCGACTCGGGCGTCGACGACACCCATCCGGACCTGCGCGCGGCCGTGGACCCGAAGAGCTCCGCCTCCTGCGCGGACGGCCGCCCGGACGCCCGGACCGGCGCCTGGCGGCCCGACCCCGGGGTCGGCGAGAGCGGCCACGGCACGCACGTCGCCGGGATCGTCGGCGCCGCCCGGGACGGCCACGGCGTCAGCGGCGTCGCGCCAGGGGCCCGGATCGCCGCCGTCCGGCTGCTCGGGCCGCTGGGGCAGTACTACGCGGAGAACATCGTCTGCGGCATGCTCTGGGCCGCCGACCACGGTGCCAAGGCGATCAACAACAGCTACTTCGCCGACCCCTGGAAGTACAACTGCCCGGAGGACGGCGACCAGGCCGCGCTGACCGCCGCCGTCGCCCGGGCCGTCGACTACGCCCGGCGCAAGGGGGCGGTGGTGGTGGCCTCGGCCGGCAACGACGGGCAGGACCTCGGGGCCGCCCGCACCGACGACCGCAGCCCCAACGACCGCAGCTCCGGCCCGGCCCGGACCCGCTACGTCGGGACGGAGTGCGTCCGGCTCCCCGGCGAACTCCCCGGGGTGGTCACGGTGACCGCCGTCAACCGGGACGGCCACCCGTCCGCCTACTCCAACTTCGGGCGCGGCAAGGTCTCGCTGGCCGCCCCCGGCGGCGACCCGGACGGCGGCCCGCAGGGGGCGGTGGTCTCCGACTGGCCCGGCGGCCAGTACGCCGCGCTGGCCGGCACCTCGATGGCCGCGGCCCATGTGACCGGCGCGGTCGCGGTGGCCGCCGCGCTGCACCCGGACTGGGACTCGGACCGGCTCGCGACCCTGCTGGCCACCACCGCGGCCGCCGCCTGCCCGCCCGGCCCGTACGCCTGCGGCGACCGCCAGTACTACGGCGCGGGGACGCTCGCGCTGCCGCACTGAGCGGGCGGGGCCTGCGCCGAGCGGCGGGCGCGCTGGGCTGGGGGGCCGCCGGAAACCGGGTGACGGGCGCCGCGCCGTGGGCGAGGATCGGGGGATGACCGTCCACCTCACCACCGAGCGGCTGGTGCTGCGCCGCTTCACCCCCGCCGACGTCGACCACCTGGTGGAGCTGGACGGCGACCCCGAGGTGATGCGCCACCTCACCGGCGGCCGGGCCACCCCGCGCGAGGTGGTCGAGCGGGAACTGCTGCCGCTCTACTTCGACCACTACCGGCGGTACGGCGACCTCGGCTGGTGGGCCGCCGAGGAGCGGGTCGGCGGGGCCTTCCTGGGCTGGTTCGAGTTCCGCCCGACGGACCGGCGGGACCGCGGCGAGGTCGAGCTCGGCTACCGGCTGCGCCGGCCGGCCTGGGGCCGCGGCTACGCCACCGAGGGGGCCCGGGCGCTGATCCGCCGGGGCTTCGGCGAGCTGGGCGTGCGCCGGGTGGTGGCGTACACGATGACGGTCAACCGCGGCTCGCGGCGGGTGATGGAGAAGGCCGGGCTCCACTTCGTCCGGACCTTCCACGAGGAGTACCCGGAGGCGATCCCGGGGTCGGAGCACGGGGAGGTCGAGTACGCGCTGGAGGCGGCCGACTGGACGCCCTGAAGCCTCCGGTCCGGTCCGGGATACTGGTGGGCATGAGGCTGACCGAATTCTGGCGACGGATGTACGCACACTTCGGGGAGGCGTACGCGGAGTCCTTCGCCACCGACCACGTGATGAGCGAGCTGGGCGGCCGGACGGTGCGGCAGGCCCTGGACGCGGGCTGGGAGGCCAAGGACGTCTGGCGGATGGTCTGCGAGAACCAGGGCGTGTCCGCAGTGCTCCGCTGAACCGGTGCCCGGTGCCCGGAGGGGTGTGGGGCACGGGGCATGGGACAGACTGTCCGAGTGACAAGCAGCGCAGAACCGCAGAAGTCGGACAGGTCGGCGCAGGCCGCCGACGAGGCCGCGGGCCGGCGGCCCGAGCACCGCGACGGCGCCGACCGGGAGCCCGCCCGTGACTCCGTGCCCGCCCCGGCCGACGGGCTCCTGGGGATCGGCATGCCGCGCTGGCTGCCCCGCGCCATGGTGCTGGCGCTGGTCATGGTCGGGCTGTTCCAGCTCGCCGACTGGGCCTTCCACCAGCTGATCGACCTGTTCGTGATGCTCCTGGTCGCCTTCTTCCTCTCGCTGGCCCTGGAGCCGGCCGTCGACCGGATGGCGGCCCGGGGGGTGCGCCGAGGGGTCGGCACCTTCCTGGTCTTCGTCGCGGTGGCGGTCGCGGTGGGCGGGTTCCTGACCGCGCTCGGCACCCTGCTGGTCGACCAGGTGGCGAAGATCGCCGGGGACCTGCCGCACCTGCTCGACAACCTGATCCACTGGATCAACCAGACCTTCCACCAGGACCTCTCGCTGGACGAGCTGCAGAAGAAGCTGCTCAAGGACTCCGGGGCGATCGAGACCTACGCGCAGCAGGCCGCCGACAACGTGTGGGGCGTCTCCTCGACGCTGATCGGCGGGCTGTTCCAGGCCTTCACGGTCGGGCTCTTCACCTTCTACTTCACCGCGGACGGCCCCCGGGTGCGCCGCACGGTCTGCTCGCTGCTGCCGCCCGCCAAGCAGGGCGAGGTGCTGCGGGCCTGGGAGATCGCGCTGGCGAAGACCGGCGGCTACCTCTACTCGCGGGCGCTGCTCGCGGTCGCCTCGGCACTCGCGCACTGGGTGATGTTCGCGCTGCTGGACCTGCCGTACTCGGCGGCGCTGGCGGTCTGGGTGGGCGTCATGTCGCAGTTCGTGCCCACCATCGGGACGTATCTGGCCGGTGCGCTGCCGGTGCTGGTCGCGCTCACCGTGGAGCCGGTGGACGCGCTCTGGGTGCTGGCGTTCGTGGTCGTCTACCAGCAGATCGAGAACTACCTGCTGCACCCCCGGATCACCGCCAGGACGGTGGACGTGCACCCGGCGGTGGCCTTCGGCTCGGTGATCGCGGGCGCGGCGCTGCTCGGCGCGGTGGGCGCGCTGATCGCCATCCCGGCGGCCGCCACCCTGCAGGGCTTCGTCGGCACCTACGTGCGCCGGTACGAGGTGGCCACCGATCCGCGGATCGACCGGGGGGCCCAGCGGCGGGCCCGGCGGGAGCTGCGCCGGAAGGCGGCGCGGCGGCTGCGGCGGATGGTCGGCGCGGGGGTGGGGCCGGACGGCGCCGCGGGCGGGGAGGACGCGGGCGGCCGTGACGCCGGGCGGGACTCCGGACACGACTCCGGGCGGGGCGGGGGCCCGGGCCGGGGCGGCGAGGAGTAGCGCCGGGGGCGGCGGCCGGGGTCGGTCGGGCCCGGCCCACCTGCGCCGCTTGAATCGAACAGGTGTTCTTTGTACTCTCCGGCGAAGAGTTTTCCACAGGGTCGAGCCCGGTCGGGGCCGATTGTCAGTGGGACGCGCTAGCGTCGAGAACGATGAAGCGCACAGCACAGAACCCGAGGGTGGAAGCCATGGCAGGTACGGACCGCGAGAAGGCTCTTGAGACCGCACTCGCCCAGATCGAGCGGCAGTTCGGCAAGGGCTCGGTGATGCGCCTCGGCGAGAAGGCCAACGAGCCGATCGACGTGATCCCCACCGGGTCCACCGCCCTGGACGTCGCCCTCGGGGTCGGCGGCATCCCGCGCGGCCGGGTGGTCGAGATCTACGGCCCCGAGTCGTCCGGAAAGACCACGCTGACCCTGCACCTGGCGGCCAACGCCCAGCGGGCCGGCGGCACGGTCGCGTTCGTCGACGCGGAGCACGCGCTCGACCCGGACTACGCGAAGAAGCTCGGCGTGG
Source organism: Kitasatospora sp. NPDC028961 (assembly GCF_055564815.1). Classification (NCBI taxonomy): domain Bacteria; kingdom Bacillati; phylum Actinomycetota; class Actinomycetes; order Kitasatosporales; family Streptomycetaceae; genus Kitasatospora; species Kitasatospora sp. NPDC028961. The sequence goes on from NZ_JBVHVO010000016.1 coordinate 28,017, forward strand.
ACACCGACGCCCTGCTGGTCAGCCAGCCGGACACGGGTGAGCAGGCCCTGGAGATCACCGACATGCTGATCCGCTCCGGCGCGATCGACCTGGTGATCATCGACTCCGTCGCGGCGCTCGTCCCGCGCGCGGAGATCGAGGGTGAGATGGGTGACTCGCACGTCGGTCTGCAGGCCCGTCTGATGAGCCAGGCGCTGCGCAAGATCGCCGGTGCGCTGAACCAGTCGAACACCACCGCGGTGTTCATCAACCAGCTCCGCGAGAAGATCGGCGTCATGTTCGGCTCGCCGGAGACGACGACCGGTGGCCGCGCGCTGAAGTTCTACGCCTCCGTCCGGCTCGACATCCGCCGGATCGAGACCCTGAAGGACGGCACCGAGGCGGTCGGTAACCGCACCCGGGTGAAGGTCGTCAAGAACAAGGTGGCCGCGCCGTTCAAGCAGGCCGAGTTCGACATCCTGTACGGCGTGGGCATCAGCCGCGAGGGCGGCCTGATCGACATGGGCGTCGAGCACGGGTTCATCCGCAAGTCGGGCGCCTGGTACACCTACGAGGGCGACCAGCTCGGCCAGGGCAAGGAGAACGCCCGCAACTTCCTGCGGGACAACCCGCAGCTCGCCGACGAGATCGAGCGGAAGATCAAGACCAAGCTCGGCATCGGCCCGAAGACGGCGGAGCCGGCCGAGGGCGAGACGCCGGCCGCCGGTGTCGACGCCGCTGCCGAGGGCGGGGCCAAGCCGATCACCGCGACCGCCGCCAAGACGGCCGCGGCGAAGAAGACGACGGCGGCGGCCAAGGCCTGAGTCATTGATGCAGCACAGCGGGGCGGTGGACGGCGGCCCGGCGGGCCCGGAGGACGACGACTACGGGCCGCCGGACTGGTTCGCGGCGGTGGCCGAGCCGGAGCCGGATTCGGAGTTCGAACCGGACCCGGGACGGCGGCCCGGGCGGGGCGCGCCGCCCGGCCGGGCCGGGCGGCGGGGTGCTCCCGACGGCGCGAGCGGTCCGGAGGGCCTGGACGACGCGCTCGGGCTGGTGTCCGCGTCCGAGCTGCCGACGGGCCGGCGCCGGCGCCGTTCCGCGCTGGTGGAGGAGACGGCTCCCGGCCATCCGGCCGGGGGAGGGGCGGCCGGTCACGGGGGTGCGGCCGCCCCTGTCTCCCGCACCGGGCCGGCCGATCTCGCCGACCCGGTCGACGCAGCCGACGTGGCCGAGGGCGGCGGGCGCGCCGGGCGGGGCGCGGGTGCCCGTCGCGCGCGGGGACGCGCGCGGGAGCGCGCCGAGGGCGAAGGGCGCAAGGGCGCCCGGGGTGCCCGGGCGGCGAAGCCCGAGGAGTCGGTGGACCCCGAGGCCCGGGCGCGGGACATCTGCCTGCGCCTGCTCACCGGCGCCGCCAAGTCCCGCAAGCAGCTGGCCGACGCCCTGCGCCGGCGGGAGATCCCGGACGAGGTCGCCGACGGGGTGCTCACCCGGCTGGAGGAGGTCGGGCTGATCGACGACGCGGCCTTCGCCCAGGCCTGGGTGGAGTCCCGGCACGCCGTTCGCGGTCTCTCCAGGCGGGCGCTGGCCCAGGAGTTGCGGACCAAGGGGGTCGCCGGCGACCTGGTCGAGCAGGCCGTCGCGCAGCTGGACTACGACGACGAGACCGAGGCGGCCCGGGCCTTGGTCGAACGCAAGCTGCGGGTGACCAGGGGCCTGGAGCGGCAGGCCCGGACGCGGCGTCTGGTCGGCGTGCTGGCCCGGCGCGGCTACTCCGAGGGGCTGGCCTTCCGGGTGGTCCGGGAGGTCCTGGACGCGGAGGCGGCCGACGGCGGTCCGGATGGAGAGGACGTGGACGGAGGACCCGGTTCCGGGTGGGAATGACGGCCCCGCTGTGGAGGAGTTCGCCAACTACCTGGCCAGTCTTGACCGTTTCGTAACCTGCGCTTAGCCTCGCACTCAGTGCGGGTAACGCGTCGATCACTCCCCGGCCGTGCCGCGGGCAGGCATGCCCGGGCCCGGTCTCGGTTGGTCCCGGGCGGCGTGGCGCGCAGGACGGGGAGTGGGCAGGATGAGGATCGCGCTGAGCGCCGGACCGGTCGTCCCCCTGCTGTCGGCCGCGGTGCTGGTCGCCGTCGTGGCGGCGGCCTGGCTGACGGTCGGGCGCCTGCGGGTCGCGCAGCGGCGGGCCACGGCCGAGACCGAGCGGGCCCGGCGCCGGGCCGAGGAGCAGTCCGCGCGGGTGCGGGCCGAACTCGACCGGCGCGAGGAGCGGTTGACCGAGGAGCTGAGCCGCCTCCGGGCCCGCGAGGGTGAACTCGACGACCGGTCGACCGCGTTGGAGCGGTCCCGGATCCAGGCCGACGAGCTGCTGCGGCGCCGGGCGGCGGAGCTGGAGCGCGCCGCCGGACTCTCGGCCGCCGAGGCCCGGGCCCAACTCGTCCGGGAGGCCGAGGCCGAGGCGCGGCGGGAGGCGGCCGTCGCCGTCCGCGAGATCGAGCGGGCGGCCAAGGAGGAGGGCGAGCAGCGGGCCCGGGAGATCGTGGCGGGGGCGATCCAGCGGCTGGCGAGCGAGCAGACGGCCGAGACGGCGGTGTCGCTCTTCCGGCTGCCCAACGAGGAGATGAAGGGGCGGATCATCGGCCGGGAGGGCCGCAACATCCGCGCCTTCGAGGCGGTCACCGGCGTCAATCTGATCATCGATGACACCCCGGTCTCGGTGCAGCTGTCCTGCTTCGACCCGGTCCGCCGGGAGACCGCCCGGCTCACCCTGGAGCAGCTGGTCGAGGACGGCCGGATCCACCCGATGCGGATCGAGGACGTCCACGAGCGCAGCCGCGAGGAGGTCGAGCGGCGCTGCGTCCGGGCCGGTGAGGACGCGCTGCTGTCGGCCGGGGTCGGTGGGCTGCACCCGGAGCTGGTGCGCACCCTGGGGACGCTGCGCTACCGGGCCTCGTACGGGCAGAACGTGCTGGGACACCTGGTGGAGTCGGCGCACCTGGCCGGGATGATGGCCGCCGAGCTCGGGGTGGACCCGGCGCCGGTGCGCCGTGCGGCGCTGCTGCACGACATCGGCAAGGCGCTGACGCACGAGGTCGAGGGCAGTCACGCGGCGATCGGGGCGGACTTCGCCCGCCGGTACGGCGAGTCGGCGGATGTGGTGCACGCGATCGCGGCGCATCACGGCGAGGTGGAGCCGAGGACGGTCGAGGCGGTGCTGACCCAGGCCGCCGACGCCTGCTCGGGCGGCCGTCCGGGGGCGCGCAAGGAGTCGCTGGAGGTCTACGTGCGCCGGCTGGAGCGGCTGGAGGAGATCGCCCGGGCGCACGAAGGGGTGGCCAAGGTCTACGCGATGCAGGCCGGCCGCGAGGTGCGGGTGATGGTGCGGCCGGAGGTGGTGGACGACCTCGGGGCACAGGTGATCGCCCGCGAGGTCGCCAAGCAGGTGGCGGAGGAGCTGACCTACCCGGGCCAGATCCGGGTCACGGTGGTGCGGGAGAGCAGGGTCACCGAGGTGGCCCGCTAGGCGAGTCCGCCGGGCGCGGCGTCGCGCCGGAGACCTGTCGGGGCGCGGCGGCCCCAGTGCCCGCCCCGGGACCGGAGCCGGTACCGCGGGCGGATTCGGTGCCGGTGTCGCGGCCGGGACGATCGGGTTCCTGGTCCGGCTCGGCACCGCCGGCCAGGGTCGGCGGCCCGCCCCGGGCGCGCTCGGCCAGCGCGAGGAGGTCGTCCGCCGCGGCGCCCTGGGTGACCCCGACCAGATGGCCGTCCGGCCGGATCAGTAGCACGGTGTGCGGTCCGGCTCCGGGGTACTCCTCGGTGACCAGCACCTCGGCCGGCACCGGCAGGGCCGCGGCGACCTCGGCCAGCCGGGGCATCAGCCCGGCGCCGAGCCAGTGTTCGGCGGACCAGACGGCGGTGCCGGGGGCGACCAGCAGCAGCAGGAAGGAGGCACCGAGCCGGGCGTGCAGCTGGTCCGGCGTGCCGTCGGTGGTGAGCACCGGCAGGTCCGGGACGAGCACGCCGGGCGAGGTGGCGGGCAGCAGTTCGCTGAGCGAGGTCGCGTCGCGCCGGCCGCGCTGCACCGGGACCCGCCCGGGCACGCCGCTGGGCGCCGCCGGGTAGGCGGGAGCGCCGCCGAAGCGGCCGGTGCCGAGCTGGCCGTCGGCGAGCAGCGGCGCGTGCTTGCGGAACGAGCCGGAGAGCAGCGAGCGCCGGGTGGCCTGCCAGCCGCGCAGCGGGCGCAGCAGCGGCATGGCCTGGTCGACGGCGCGCAGCCGGGCGCCGACCGCGCCGCGCCGCTCGGCCTCGTACCCGTCGAGCAGCGAGCCGCCGGGCTGGGGGCCGCCGGTGTGCAGATGCCAGGCGAGGGCGAGGCGCCAGGCGAGGTTGTCGGCGTCGCGCAGGCCGTCGGCGAGGTTCTGCATGCCGAGGGCGCCGTGCAGGTGGGCGGCGTCGCCGGCGAGGAAGCAGCGGCCGCTGCGGAACCGGGCGGCGAGGCGCTGCTGGGCGGTGTGGTCGGCGGCGGCGAGCAGCTCGTACCGGGGCAGCTCGCCGCACCAGCCGGTCAGGGTCGCGGTGACCCGGGTGAGCAGGGTGTCGCCGGTGACGACGCCGGGCCAGGTGGCGTGCGGGTCGACGGGTTCGCTGGGGACCGGCCGGCCGGGGGGCAGCCGCCAGTCGAGGCGCCAGACGCCGTCCGGCAGCGGTCGGGCGGAGGCCTCGCGGTCGCCGCGCCACGGGGGCTCGCGGTGCAGCCGGGCCTCGGTGAAGGGCAGGTCGACCCGGACGGTGGCGACGGCGTTGCGGTCGACGGCCGGCCGGCCGGGGAAGCGGATCCGCAGCAGCTTCCGGACGGCGGAGCGGGCTCCGTCGCAGCCGACCAGGTGGCTGCCGCGCCACCAGGTCTCGGTGCCGTCCTGCGGGTTGCGGGTGCGGACGCTGACGCCGTCGCGGTCCTGGGCGAGTTCGGTGACGCGGCTCAACGGCACCAGCCGCACCAGCGGGGTGCCGGTCAGGGCGTCGCGCAGGCCGCGCTGGAGGCGGTGCTGGGGCAGGTGGAGGACGGGGGTGTCGGCCAGGTCGATCCGCAGCACCTCCTGGCGGCGGCGCCAGATGGTGAAGGCGTCCCACCGGGCGGCGTCCGAGACGGCCCGCGGGTAGCCGATCCTGGTCAGGAAGGCGGCGGTGTCGGCCCCGAGCACGACGCTGCGAGGGCCCTCGGGGCAGAGCCCGGAGCCCTCGTCCAGGACGACGGTCGGCACCTCGTGCCGGGCGAGGGCGAGGGCCAGGGCCAGACCGACCGGTCCGGCCCCGACCACGATCACCGGGTCCATGCCGGGCCCTCCGCGCAGCGGCCGGCCGGGCGGGCGGAGCCGCGCACCCCCGGGGCCGGGCAGGCCGACGAGGGGGCGTCATATGCCGCGAGGATGGTCCCGGATGGTGTCACGAAGAGCAATGCAACAGTTCGCCTGCGTGTCCGTCAAGCAGCAGCTGATGTGCGCCGGTTCGCGCCGCGGCGGCCGCGTGCCTCGATCCACCGGGCGAGCGCGGTGAGCAGCAGGCACATCACGATGTAGATGGGCCCGATCACCAGGACCACGGGGATGTAGGGGAAGCCCGCGGCGTTGAGCGGCTGACTGGCGATCGCCTTACCGACGAACAGCAGCTCGTGGTAGGTGATGATGAAGCCGAGCGAGGTGTCCTTGAGGGTGACGACCAGCTGGCCGATCATCGTGGGCAGCATCGAGCGGACCGCCTGCGGCACCAGGATGGTCGTCATCACCTGGGTCTTGCGCAGGCCGAGCGCGAACGCGGCCTCGCCCTGACCGCGCGGCACGGCGTTGACGCCGCTGCGGATGATCTCCGCCTGCACGGAGCCGTTGTAGAGGGTGAGCCCGATCACCAGGGCCCACATCGGCTCCTTGGCGAAGAAGGCGTAGTAGAGCGCGACGATCAGGATGAGCAGCGGCATCGCCCGGAAGAACTGGACGAAGGAGACCGCCGCCCAGCGGACCGGCTTGTGGTCGGAGAGCTGTCCGGCCGCCAGTAGCGCGCCCAGGGCCAGCGAGCCGACCGCGGCCAGCCCGAAGGCCTCCAGGGTGGCCAGCAGACCGTCGACGATCCGCTGCTGGACGGTGTTGTACTGGAAGGCGTCCCAGAGCTGGGCGTCGAACTGGCCGTTGGAGGCCAGGCTGGCGATCGCGTACCAGAGCAGGCCGGCGATCGCGAGCAGCGACAGCACCCCGAACAGCCGGTACCGCGTGCGGGCCCGCGGGCCCGGGGCGTCGTAGAGGACGCTGGCCGTGGAGGAGCGGGTGAAGAGGGCGTTCATCGGGCCACCGCCAGTCGGTCTTCCAGGAAGCGGAACAGCAGGGCGACGACGGCGCTGATCACCAGGTAGGCGCAGGCCACCCAGAAGAAGATCGCGAAGATCGAGTAGCCGTCCTCGGAGAACGACTGCTGCGCGCTGTACAGCTCGCTGACGCTGAAGGCGCCGGCGATCGCCGAGTTCCTCGGCAGGGCGATGAAGACGCTGCTCAGCGGTGCCAGCACCGTCCTGGCGGCCTGCGGCAGGACGATGCTGGTCAGGGTCTGACCGAAGGTCATGCCAAGGCTGCGGGCGGCCTCGGCCTGGCCGAGCGGCACGGTGTTGATGCCCGAGCGGAGCACCTCGCAGACGAACGAGGCCGTGTAGCTGCCCAGCGCCAGCACCGCGAAGGTGAGGTGGCTGAAGTGCACGCCGAGCGGCGGGAGCCCGAACGTGACGGCGAAGAACAGCACCGTCAGCGGGGTGTTGCGGAAGAGCGTCACCCAGGCCGTGCCGAAGCCGCGCAGCGCGGGTATGGGGGAGACCCGGAAGGCCGCCAGCAGGGTGCCCAGCAGCAGGGCGAGCAGTGCGCTGAGCGCGCTCAGCTCGATCGTCTGCAGGAAGCCGTCGCGGAACAGCGCGAAGTTGCCGTCCTCGAACAGGAAACCCATCCGGCGGCCCTCCTCTCAGGAGTGGTCAGGAACGGTGGTCGGCGGGCGGTCAGTACCGCTCAAGGGCCGGCGGGGTGGGCGCGGCCGAGCCGGAGAGGCCGAGGGTGGCGTCGTACGCCTTCTTCCAGTCGCCGTTGTCCTGGTGCGCCTTCAGGGCGTCGCTGATGGCGCCCCGCAGGGCGGCGTCGTCCTTGTTCAGGCCCACGCCGTAGTTCTCCTTGGTGAACGGCTTGCCGACCACCTTGAGCTTGGGCGCGTACTTGGAGGCGTAGCCCTTGAGGATGGCGTCGTCCGTGGTGACGGCGTCGACCTCGCCCGACAGCAGCTTCTCGACGCAGGCCGAGTAGGTGTCGAACTGGGTGATCTTCGGCGAGTACTGCTGGATGTTCTTGATCGAGGTGGAGCCGGTGGCGGTGCAGATGTTCTTGCCGTTGACCGACTCCGGGCCGGTGATCGAGGTGTTGTCCGCCTTGACCAGGAAGTCCTGGCCGGCGATGAAGTACGGGCCGGCGAAGGACACCGTCTTCTTGCGCTCGTCGTTGATGCTGTAGGTGCCGACGTAGAAGTCGATCTGGCCCTTGGAGATCGCGGGCTCGCGCTGCGAGGAGACCAGGGTCTGCCACTTGATCTGCTGCGGGGTGAAGCCGAGGTCCGCGGCGACCATCTTGGCGATCTCGATGTCGAAGCCGCTGCGGTCGCCGCTGGCGAGGTCCTCGAAGCCGAGGAACGGCTGGTCGGACTTGGCGCCGATGATCAGCTGGCCGCGCTTCTTGGCCTCGGCGAAGATCGCGGAGTCCACCTTCGCGTCGGTCTTGACGGTGTAGGTGGGCAGCTTGGGGGCGGTGCTGCCGCTGGCGGCGGCGTCACCGGGGGTGCCGTCCTTGCCACAGGCGGCGGTGGCGGTGAGCGCGATGGCACAGAGCGCGACGGCGAAGGTGCGACGAGTCCTCATGAGGGTGGTTCTCCTCGGGGCTGGGCCACGGTTCAACCGGGCTCTGGCGACAGGAAGGTGGCCGGGCGGACGGGACCGGCGCCGGCGTCCTTGCCGTCGCCGACCGGTGTCCGTCCGGAAGCTCAGTGGTGCAGGATCTTCGAGAGGAAGTCCTTCGCGCGGTCGCTGCGCGGCGCGGTGAAGAAGGCCTCGGGGGTGTTCTGCTCGACGATTCGGCCGTCGGCCATGAAGAGCACGCGGTTGGCGGCGGAGCGGGCGAAGCCCATCTCGTGGGTGACGACGACCATCGTCATGCCGTCGGCGGCCAGCTGGCGCATGACCTCCAGCACCTCGTTGATCATCTCCGGGTCGAGCGCCGAGGTGGGCTCGTCGAAGAGCATCACCTTCGGGTTCATCGCCAGTGCCCGGGCGATCGCGACGCGCTGCTGCTGGCCGCCGGAGAGCTGGGCCGGGAACTTCGACGCCTGCGCGCCGACCCCCACCCGCTCCAGCAGCTCCTGGGCGGTCCGCACCGCCTTCTCACGGGCGATCCCGCGCACCTTGACCTGGCCGAGCACCACGTTCTCCAGCACGGTCTTGTGCGCGAAGAGGTTGAAGCTCTGGAACACCATGCCGACCTCGGCGCGCAGCTTGGCCAGCTCCCGGCCCTCGGCGGGCAGCGGCCGGCCGTCGATGGTGATCGTGCCGGAGTCGACGGTCTCCAGCCGGTTGATCGTCCGGCAGAGCGTGGACTTGCCCGAGCCGGAGGGGCCGATCAGCACCACCACCTCGCCCTGGGCGATCTCCAGGTCGATGTCCTGGAGGACGTGAAGGGCACCGAAGTGCTTGTTCACCCCGTTCAGCACCACCAGCGGAGCGGTCGCGGCGGCGCTGGAGTCCTTGATCAGGCTCTCGGTCATCGCGCCTGCTCCTCGTGTCGGCCCCCGGAGTCGAACTCCCTTGGGCGGCAGTGATGGTAGGAACCGGGGGCCTCGGCCGGCGGAGCCTCGGCCCCCGGTGGGGTGACCATAGGAGCCATGACGATGCCACGTCAGCCGATCTGAGCGGAACTTGAGGATCACGATCCGGCCACACGCCCGGCAAGAGCCGTTCACACCGGGAAACAGGGGGCACCGTGACAGCGGGCACCCGCACCGCCGCGCGCCGTCCCCGGCGGTCCCGGGGCGTGGCCGAGCCTGGCGTCCGGCGCTCCGCTGGCCCATACTGCGCAGGACCGGGACCTGCCCGGTGGGGCCCGTGAACATCACGTGACACCCCGGGGAACGTCGGGGGGAGGAGGAACGATGCGACTGCTGCTCGTCGAGGACGACGAACGTGTGGCCGCCGCGCTGGTCGCGGTCCTGGGCCGGCACGGCTTCCAGGTCAGGCACGCCCGCAGCGGGCACGAGGCGCTCGACGCGCTGGTGCCGGACGGCAACGACCCGTACCGGGTGGTCCTGCTCGACCTCGGCCTGCCCGACCGGGACGGCTTCGAGGTCTGCAGCCGGATCCGGGCCGGCAGCGGCGTGCCCGTGATCATGGTGACCGCCCGCGCCGACATCCGCTCCCGGATCCACGGCCTCAACCTCGGTGCCGACGACTACGTCACCAAGCCCTACGACATGGGCGAGCTGCTCGCCCGGATCCACGCCGTGGCCCGGCGCGGCGCGGCGCCCGCCGCCGCCGCGGTGCCCGCCCCCGACGTCGTACCGCAGCAGGGCGGCCCGCTGGAGTCCCGCGGCATCCTGATCGACCGCGAGCGCCGCCGGGTCAGCGTGGACGGCCGGGACGTCCCGCTCACCCGCAAGGAGTTCGACCTGCTGGCGCTGCTCGCGCAGAGCCCCGGCGTGGTCTACCGCCGCGAGCAGATCTTCAGCGAGGTCTGGCGCAGCGGCTGGGAGGGCAACGGCCGCACCCTGGAGGTGCACATCGGCTCGCTGCGCACCAAGCTCGCGCTGCCCGGACTGGTCGAGGCCGTCCGCGGCGTCGGCTACCGGCTGATCCCCGAGAGCCCGGCCGCCGCCGGGTCCGCCGCGACGGCCGCGGCGCAAGCCCCCCAGGCCCGCGCGGAGCACTGACCGCACGTGCGTACCCGCCTGCTCGGGATCCTGCTCGCCCTGATGCTCTGCGTACTGGCCGCCCTCGGGCTGCCGCTCGCCGCGGCGGTCGCGGCCGCCGAGCAGAGCCGGGTGGTCGTCGACCGGCTCGACGACGCCGCCCGGTTCGCCCAGGACCTGCCCACCTCGGGCGTCTCCGGGCTGGAGTCCGCCCTCAAGGGGGAGTCCCAGCCCGCCCCCGGCGACCTCAGCCGCCGGCACGCGCTGGACGCCGAGGTGGCGCGCTACCACGACCTCTACGGCGTGCGGCTCGGCATCTTCCAGCGCGACGGCCTGCCGATCGCCACCGCCCCCGAGGACTGGCGGGTACCCGCCGGCGGCTGGGGCGAGCAGGCCTTCCAGGAGGCCCTGGACGGGCGGCGCAGCCACAACCCGCCGCAGGTCTGGCCGTGGACCCCCGACCGGACCCTGACCATCGCCACCCCGGTGGTCCGGGACGGCGACGTGGTCGCGGTGGTGCTCAGCGAGTCCCCGACCGGGCCGATGCGCACCCGGGTGCTGCACCGCTGGCTGGTGATCGGGGCCGGCGAGGCCGCCGCGATGATCGTCGCGGTGCTGCTGGCCGTCCGGCTCACCGAGTGGGTGCTGCGGCCCGTCCGGACTCTCGACCGGGCCACCCACGACATCGCCACCGGCCGGATGAACGCCCGGGTGGCGCCCGGCGGCGGGCCGCCCGAACTGCAGCGCCTGGCCCGCTCGTTCAACGACATGGCCGACCATGTGGTGCTCGCCCTGGACCAGCAGAAGGCCTTCGTCGCGGACGCCTCGCACCAGCTGCGCAACCCGCTGGCGGCGCTGCTGCTGCGGGTCGAGGTGCTGGGCCTGGAGCTGCCCGAGGGGCACGACGAGGAGCTCGGCAGGGTCCGGGAGGAGGGCGTCCGACTGGCCCGGGTGCTGGACGACCTGCTGGGCCTGGCCACCGCCGAGCACGCCCGCCCCGAGCCGGAGCCGACCGACCTGGTCGCGCTCACCCTGGCCCGGGCGGACGCCTGGCGGCCGGTGGCCCAGCAGCGCGGGATCGAGCTCGGCTGGGAGGGCCCGGCGCTCGCCCTCGGCATGGCCGACCCGATCGGCTTCGGCAGCGCGCTGGACGCCGTGGTCGACAACGCGCTCAAGTTCGGCCCGGCCGGCAGCCGGGTCCGGGTGCTGGTGGCGGTGCGGCGCGACGAGGTCGCGGTGACCGTCTCGGACGCCGGGCCGGGGCTCGCCGAGGAGGAGCTGGCCCGGGCCGGCGACCGGTTCTGGCGCAGCGCGCGTCACCAGAACGTGGACGGCTCGGGGCTCGGGCTCTCGATCGCCCGCACCCTGCTGCTGGCCGCCGGCGGCTCGCTCACCTTCGCCCCGGTGCGGCCGACCGGCCTCGCGGTGACGCTGGCGGTGCCGCGGGCGGGCAAGAAGCTCTGACGGCCGGGGCCGGGGCCGGGGCGGTTCGGGGCCCCGGGGTCCGGACCTTGCGGTGTCCGCACCTCGCGATGGCAGGGCCTCGCGGTGTCAGGACCTCACGGCTTCACCGAGCGGTAGTAGCGCATCGCGCCCTCGTGCAGCGGGAGCGGGTCGGTGTAGACGGCGGTGCGCAGGTCGACCAGCTGGGCGGCGTGGACCTGGGCGCCGATCTGGTCGCGGCTGTCTATCACCGCCCGGGTCATCCCCTGCACCAGGTCGGTGTCCACGTGCTCGCGGGTGATCAGCAGGTTGGGCACGGCCACCGTGGCGACGGCGTCCTTGGGCTCGGCGTTGGGGTAGGTGCCCTTCGGCATGGTGGCCGCCCGGTAGGCGTCGGTGCCGCCGCCCTCGACCTTGTGCACGGCCTCGGCGAGGTCGCCGAGCGGTACGAGCCTGATCCCGATGTGGTCGGACAGGTCGGTCAGCGCGCTGGTCGGCAGCCCGCCGGACCAGAAGAAGGCGTCCAGCTTGCCGGCCCGCAGCTGGTCGGCGGCGTCGCCGACGCCCAGCATGACCGGCGTGATGTCGTGGTCCGGGTCGAGGCCGGCCGAGGAGAGCAGCCGTCTGGTCACCAGGTTCACCCCGGACAGGGCCTGCCCGACGCCGACCCGCTTGCCCTTGAGGTCGGCCGTCCGGCGCACCGTCGAGTCGGCGGGGACGATCAGCTGGAGGTAGTCGTCGTAGAGCCGGGCGATGGCCCGTAGCCGGTCCTTGCCGGGGCCGGAGTACTCGGCGACGGCGTCGGCGGTCGCGATCGCGAAGTCGTCCTGGCCGCTGGTGACCCGGGCCAGGTTGTCGATCGAGCCCTGCGAGTTGTCCAGCCGCAGCCGCACCCCCGGCATCGCCCTGGCGACGTGGGTCTGCAGCAGCTGCCCGTACCGGTCGTAGACGCCGCGCTGGACCCCGGTGGCGAAACCGGTCTCGCCGCGGGGGTAGTCGGGCGTGCGGCCCGCCGAGAGCCACCAGCCGCCGAACCCGGCCGCCACCAGCACCAGGACCAGCAGCGTCCGCCACAGCGGGCTGCGGGCGGCGGCGCGGAGGGCGCCGCCGGGGCGGGGATCGGGGGAGGGGGCCATGCAGGGATAGTGCCAGGCGCGGGCGGCGAACGGGAGGGGCGCAGGCCGGGGCGGGTGGCGGCCGGCGCCCGGAGAGCGGGCGGGCGGCGCCCGGGCGGGCGGGGAAAAGCCCTTCGCGGGTGCCCGTACCCTGGTTGGGTGAGCGGTGAGAGCGGATTGAAGAGCTACAAGGTCGTCACGTACGGCTGCCAGATGAACGTCCACGACTCCGAGCGGCTGTCCGGGCTGCTGGAGGACGCCGGGTACGTGAAGGCAGGGCAGGACGGCGACCCGGACCTGGTCGTGTTCAACACCTGCGCGGTGCGCGAGAACGCCGACAACAAGCTGTACGGCAACCTCGGGCAGCTGGCGCCGGTGAAGAGCCGCCACCGGGGGATGCAGATCGCCGTCGGCGGCTGCCTGGCCCAGAAGGACCGCGACACCATCGTCCGCAAGGCCCCCTGGGTCGACGTGGTGTTCGGCACCCACAACATCGGGCACCTGCCCGCGCTGCTGGAGCGGGCCGCGGTCGAGCGCAAGGCCCAGGTCGAGATCCTGGAGTCGCTGGAGACCTTCCCGTCCACGCTGCCCACCCGCCGCGAGTCCGCGTACGCCGCGTGGGTGGCCATCTCGGTCGGCTGCAACAACACCTGCACCTTCTGCATCGTCCCCGCGCTGCGCGGCAAGGAGGAGGACCGCCGCCCGGGCGACGTCCTCGCCGAGATCGAGGCGCTGGTCGGCGAGGGCGTCATCGAGGTCACCCTGCTGGGCCAGAACGTCAACGCCTACGGCTCCGACCTGGGCGACCGTGAGGCGTTCTCCAAGCTGCTGCGCGCCGCCGGGCAGATCGAGGGCCTGGAGCGGATCCGCTTCACCTCGCCGCACCCGCGCGACTTCACCGACGACGTGATCGCCGCGATGGCCGAGACCCCGAACGTGATGCACCAGCTGCACATGCCGCTGCAGTCCGGCTCGGACACCGTGCTCAAGGCGATGCGCCGCTCGTACCGGCAGGAGCGCTTCCTCGGCATCATCCGGAAGGTGCGCGAGGCGATGCCGGACGCGGCCATCTCCACCGACATCATCGTGGGCTTCCCCGGCGAGACCGAGGAGGACTTCGAGCAGACCATGCACACCGTGCGCGAGGCCCGCTTCACCAACGCCTTCACATTCCAGTACTCCAAGCGCCCCGGCACCCCGGCCGCCGAGATGGAGAACCAGGTGCCGAAGGCCGTCGTGCAGGCCCGTTACGACCGGCTGATCGCGCTCCAGGAGGAGATCTCCTGGGAGGAGAACAAGAAGCAGGTCGGACGCACCCTGGAGATCCTGGTCGCCGAGGGCGAGGGCAAGAAGGACGACCGGACCGACCGGCTCTCCGGCCGCGCGCCCGACAACCGGCTGGTGCACTTCACCCGGCCCGCCGAGCCGGTGCGCCCGGGCGACACGGTGACCGTCGAGATCACCTACGCCGCCCCGCACCACCTGCTGGCCGAGGGCCCGACCCTCGGGGTGCGCCGCACCCGGGCCGGCGACGCCTGGGAGAAGCGCCAGGCGGCCCCGGCGGCCAAGCCGGCCGGCGTGATGCTCGGCCTGCCCACCATCGGCGCCCCGGCGCCGGTGGCCGCCCCCGCGGCGGGCGGCTGCTGCGGCGACTGACCGGCGCTCCTTCGGCGGCCCGGGGGGGGGGGGGGGGGCTGGGGAGAGTCGTTCCCCCACCCACCCCAGCTATTTCTCCT
>NZ_JBVHVO010000016.1:42268-96562 GCF_055564815.1 Kitasatospora sp. NPDC028961
CCATTGCGACTTCATCTCTTGGTGGGTGGCCCGGGGGGGGGGGAGGTGGGGATGGGGCTAGGCGGGCTTTTTTGGGGTTGATGCGGGGCCCCCCCCCCCCCCCCGGCCCGCCGTCGTCCCCGGCCGAACGGCCGTCCTTCTTCGTTAGAGTGATCCACATGCTGGTTGCCGCCGCCGTCTGCCCCTGTCCGCCGCTGCTCGTCCCGGAGGTCGCCGCCGGCGCCGCCGCCGAGCTGGAGCCGCTGCGCGCGGCCTGCGACGAGGCGCTCGCCGCGCTGCTCGCGGCCGGACCGGAGCTGGTCGTGGTGGTCGGGACCGGTCCCGAGCCCGAGGTCTGGACCGAGGGCGGCGCGGGCTCCTTCCACCGGTACGGCGTGCCGCTGGTGGCCAAGCTGCCGTCCGGCCGGGTCGAGGGGCCGGAGCTGAGCCCCGCGCTGACCGTCGGCGCCTGGCTGCTGGAGCGGGCCGGGGCCACCGTGCCGACGCACGCCTGCGCGGTGCCCGCCGACGCGCCCGCCGACCGGATGCTCGGGCTGGGCCAGGGGCTGGCCGGGCTGGCCGACCGGGTCGGGCTGCTGGTGATGGGCGACGGCAGCGCCTGCCGCTCGCTGAAGGCGCCGGGCTACCTGGACGAGCGGGCCGAGGGTTTCGACGCGGTGATCGCGGACGCGCTGGGCTCGGCGGACACGGCGGCGCTGGCCGCCGTCGACCCGGGCCTGGCCGGCGAGCTGCTGGCCGAGGGCCGGGCCCCCTGGCAGGTGCTGGCCGGCGCCGCCGGGGGCGCCGGCCTCACCGCGCGGCTGGGCTACCGGGACGCGCCGTACGGGGTCGGGTACTTCGTCGCGTCCTGGAGCTGAGACCGGGCCCGGGGAGCGGGCCGGCGAGCGGCCCGGGAGCGGGCCGGGATCAGGCGGACGGGCCGCCGGCACCGGGAGCGCCGGGAGCCCCTGGAGCGCCCGGAGCGCCCGGGTCGCCGGGCTTGTGGGCGAAGTCGTCGACCGCCCCCTTGGCCTTGCTGGCGCCGTGCTCGATCTTGTCGCTGTACTTGCCCTTGGTCGCCTTGTCGATCGCGCCGCCGGCCTTGTCCACCACCTGCTCGATCTGCTCGCTGTGCTTGCCGGCCAGTTCGCTCGCCTTCCCCTTGAGCTCGCCGGCCTTGCCCTTGAGGTTGTCCATCAGACCCATCGTGGTCTCACCGTTCCTCTCTGTTTCCTGCTCAACGTCCGTCGTGGCCGAACCGTTCGCAGCCCGGTGAAAACGGCCGGAACCGCTCATATCGTCGCCCGGTGGGGCCGGACGGACGGGGAGGTCACCGGCGCGGCGACGGTTTTGCGAGACTGGTCCGGTGAGCAGCTCCCGTACCGTCCAGCCCCATGCCGCCCCGCCGCGCGTCGTCTCGGTGGTGGGCGCGACCGCCGCCGGCAAGTCCGACCTGGCCGTCGCCCTCGCCCGGGCCCTGGGCGGCGAAGTGATCAACACCGACTCGATGCAGCTCTACCGGGGCATGGACATCGGCACGGCCAAGCTCACCCTGGCGGAGCGCGAGGGCGTCCCGCACCACCTGATGGACATCTGGGACGTCACCGAGGCCGCCAGCGTCGCCGAGTACCAGCGGCTGGCCCGGGCCGAGATCGACCGGTTGCTCGCGGCCGGCCGGACCGCGGTCCTGGTCGGCGGCTCGGGCCTGTACGTCCGGGCGGCGATCGACGAGATGGAGTTCCCCGGCACCGACCCGGAGGTCCGGGCCCGGCTGGAGGCCGAGCTGGCGCAGGCCGGCCCGTACGCGCTGCACCGGCGGCTGGCGGAGCTGGACCCGGCCGCCGCCGAGGCGATCCTGACCGGCAACGGCCGGCGGATCGTCCGGGCGCTGGAGGTCATCGAGATCACCGGGCAGCCCTTCACCGCCAACCTGCCGAGCAACACCGCCGTCTACGACGCCGTCCAGATCGGCGTCGCGGTGCCCCGGCCCGAACTGGACGAGCGGATCGCCCTGCGGGTCGACCGGATGTGGCGGGCCGGACTCCTGGACGAGGTGCGGGAGCTGGAGGGGCTCGGCCTGCGTGAGGGCCGGACGGCCTCCCGGGCGCTCGGCTACCAGCAGGTGCTGGACCACTTCGCCGGCGAGTGCACCGAGGACGAGGCCCGTGCCGAGACCGTCCGGGCCACCAAGCGGTTCGCCCGCCGCCAGGAGTCCTGGTTCCGGCGCGACGACCGGATCCACTGGCTCTCCCGGCCGGCCGGCGCCGACCCCGCCGAGCTGCTCTCCCGCTCACTGGAGCTGATCGGGCGTCAGTAATCGGACGGCCCGTGGACGGGATCCGGCCAATCCGGCGGTGCAGCTGCGCGCGCAGGTGGGCGTGCAGGACGAACCCGCGGTTACGGCCGGATCACGTCATGGCCACGGATCACCCGATGGCCCCGGTCAGGCCCGGAACGCCCTCCTGGACATGCCATCATCGATGCCATAAGGGTCGGCCCCGGGCGGGTCGACCGTTGCCCGGCCGCGAGTCCGCACTCGTGTCGAACTGTCAGGGGAGGCCGCGTGTCGACGGGTACCGGCCCCGAAAGCGGTCAGAGCGGGAGCGCCACGGCTCAGGCCGACGGCCCCGACGCCTCCTCCCTGCCGGACCTGCCGGTGCTGGCGGGTCTCGACGGACCGACCTCCTACGCGCTCGCGCTGCCCGCCCTGGACACCAGCGCCCCGGCCGGCGCGGTGCACGAGCGGGAGATCCGGCCGCGCCGCCGGCTGCGCTGGTGGCAGACCCTGCCGATCGCGCTGCTGGGCACCGCCGGCTCGCTGATGTTCGCCTTCCCGCTCGCCTTCGGCTCGGCCGGGGCCGGCTCCGCGATGGTCGGCATGCTCGGCCTGCTGCTCACCGCGGCCTCGGTCGGCTGGGGCGCGATGGCCGCCCGGCACGCCGGGTACAAGTGGCCGGGGCTGCCGCGTCGCGGCTCGGGCCGGCGGGCCGGGTGGAAGGCGATCGTGATCTACACCCTGGTCGCCCTGGTCGCCTGCGCGCTCGCGCTGTGGCGGGTCGTCCACCTGCGCTGACCCACCGCCCGCCGCCTCGGCGGGCGCGGTCCGCCTGCTGGTCCGCGGCGCTGCGGAGCGGGCCCGCTCAGTATGATCGGGAGGGTGAGCGAATCCTCCGTGACCCCCGCCGGCCTGCCCTTCCTGAAGGGGCACGGCACCCAGAACGACTTCGTCATCGTGCCCGATCCGGACGGCCTGCTGACGATCGGCCCCGAGGCGGTCGCCGCGCTCTGCGACCGCCGGGCCGGCATCGGCGGGGACGGACTGCTGCGGGTGGTGCGCTCGGCCGCCGACCCGGTCGCGGCCGACCAGGCGGAGCGGGCCGAGTGGTTCATGGACTACCGCAACTCCGACGGTTCGATCGGCGAGATGTGCGGCAACGGCGTCCGGGTCTTCGCCCGCTACCTGGTCGAGGCCGGGCTGGCCGAGCCGGGCGAGCTGGCGGTGGCCACCCGGGCCGGCGTGCGGCGGGTGCGGGTGGGCGCGGACGCCGGGGACGGCACGCCCGGTCAGGTGACCGTGGACATGGGCCGCGCGGTGCTGCCCGGACCGGACGGCATCGAGGTGGCGGTCGGCGAGCGGCGCTGGCCGGCCCGCAACGTGAACATGGGCAACCCGCACGCGGTGGCCTTCGTGGACAGCCTCGACCAGGCCGGCGACCTGCTGAGCGCGCCGCTCACCAGCCCCGCGAACGCCTACCCGGAGGGCGTCAACGTCGAGTTCGTGGTGGACCGCGGTCCGCGCCACGTCGCGATGCGGGTGCACGAGCGCGGCTCGGGCGAGACCCGCTCCTGCGGCACCGGGGCCTGCGCCGTCGCCGTGGCCGCCGCCCGGCGGGACGGTGTCGACCCGGCGGTCACCGGTGAGGCCGTCACCTACACCGTGGACGTGCTCGGGGGCCGGCTGATGATCACCGAGTACCCGGACGGCCGGGTGGAGAAGACCGGTCCGGCGGTCATCGTGGCCCGCGGCGAGCTCGACCCGGGGTGGCTCGCCACCGCCCACCGGTAGGTCCGGTTCGAACAGGCCCTGGCAGTGCGGCCGGTTTGCCCATTTCGTGCGGTGATGAATCCCCCCGTTCGGGTGATCCCGATGACCGACGGGGAGCAGGGCGTCGCGGAACGTGCTCTGCTCGGTAGCATGGACCACCGGGTCGGCCAATGCTCCCGGTGACCGCTGCCGGAGGTGCCGATGACCATCGAAGCCGGGCAGCCCCTGGCGGGGCAGCCGACGTCCGCACGGCAGGCCGGGCCCAAGCGGCCCCTGGGAGGCCTCGGCCGGGCCGCCCTCGGCCGGGCCGGTCGCGCAGCCCTGCTGGCCACCGGCCGCACGCCGGTGCCGGACGCGCTCGAACCGCTGGTGCAGGCCCACCGCCGCCACCACCCGCAGGCCGACCTCGGCCTGCTCGGCCGGGCCTACCGGCTCGCCGAGGCCAGCCACCGCGGGCAGAAGCGCAAGAGCGGCGAGCCGTACATCACCCACCCACTGGCCGTCACCATGATCCTGGCCCAACTCGGCGCCGGGACGACCACGTTGGTCGCCTCGCTGCTCCACGACACCGTGGAGGACACCGAGTTGACGCTGGACCAGGTGGGGGCCGGCTTCGGGCCCGAAGTCGCCTACCTGGTCGACGGGGTGACGAAGCTGGAGAAGGTCGACTTCGGTGCGGCGGCCGAGGCGGAGACCTTCCGCAAGATGCTGGTCGCCACCGGGGACGACGTCCGGGTGATGGTCATCAAGCTCGCCGACCGGCTGCACAACATGCGCACCATCCGGCACATGAAGCCCGCCAGCCGGGTCCGGATCGCCAAGGTCACCCGGGACGTGCTGATCCCGCTGGCCGAGCGGCTGGGCATCCAGGTGCTCAAGGCGGAGCTGGAGGACATCGTCTTCGCCACCCTGCACCCGGAGGAGTACGCCCGGACCAGGGCGCTGCTGGCCGGCCGCGAGGACCACCCGGACGCCCTGCTCGCCCCGTTCGCCCTGGCGCTGGGCCGCCAGCTCGCCGAGGCCGGGGTGGCCGCCGAGGTCACCGTCCGGCCGCGGCACTGCGTCTCGCTGCACCGGGTCCTGCTCAAGCGGGACGCCGCCGCCGGGCCGGACGGGCGGCCGCAGGGGCCCCAGCCCGCCGACTTCGGCCGGGTGCTGGTGGTGGTCGAGGAGAACGCGGACTGCTACGCCGTGCTCGGCGAACTGCACACCTGCTGGACACCGCTGCCGGGCGAGTTCAAGGACTTCGTGGCCGCTCCCAAGTTCAACCTCTACCAGTCGCTGCACACCGCGGTGGCGCTGGAGGGCGGCGAGGTGGTCGAGGTGCTGGTCCGCACCCGGCGGATGCACGAGATCGCCGAGACCGGGGTGGTGGCCCTCGGCGACCCCCGCCAGCCCGGCACCGAGCCGGGCGCGGACGAGCTGGACCGCACCGACCCGGCCAGACCCGGCTGGCTCAGCCGGCTGCTGGAGTGGCAGCAGGAGACGCCCGATCCGGACGCGTTCTGGTCCGCGCTGACCGCCGACCTCGCCGGGGACCGCGAGATCACCGTCGTCACCGAGGCCGGCGAAACGCTTCAGCTGCGGGCCGGTGCCAGCTGCGTCGACGCGGCCTACCTGCTCGGCGAGGAGACCGGCCACCGATGTATCGGCGCCCGGGTCAACGGCCGGCTCACCGCGCTCTCCACCGTCCTCCAGGACGGCGACCGGGTGGCCATCCTCACCGAGCAGGGCGATCCGGCCGCCCGCCCGTCCGGCCCGGCGCCCGAGTGGCTGGCGCACGCCCGTACGCCGGCCGCCCGGCTGGCCATCGAGCGATGGCTGGCGGACCACCCGCCGCGCGTCCCGGTGGTCCGCACCGGGCCGTCGGCCGGCCAGCCGGCACCGCCCGCGCACCGCACCGCCGAGCGCGGCGAGGCCCCGGTCACGGTGGTCGGCCGGCCCGGGGCGCCGGTCCGGCTGGCTCGCTGCTGCACCCCGGTGCCACCGGACGAGGTCAGCGGCTTCGCGATCCGCGGCGGCGCGGTCGCCGTGCACCGCACCGGCTGTCCGGCCGGCGAGCGGATGCGGGCGGACGGGCGGGGCACCCCGGAGGTCCGCTGGCGGCCCGGCGCCGCGCCGCCGTCCGGCTACCGGGCCACCCTGCGGGCCGAGGCGCTGAACCGGCCCCGGCTGCTGGCGGACCTCACCGCGGCGATCTCGGGGGAGGGCGTCGGGATCGTCTCGGCGGAGGTGGAGCCGCCGCAGGAGCTGCGGGTGCGGCACACCTACACCGTGGAGCTGCCCGAGCCGGGCGCGCTGCCCGCCGTGCTGCGGGCGATGCTCCGGGTCTCCGGGGTGTACGACGTGGGCCGGCCGTACGCCCCGGCGGGGGGCGGCGCCCGCACCCCGGCGGCCGCGGCCGGGGCGGCGACCCGCCCGGCGCCGGGCCCGGCGCCCGAGCCGGTCTCCGGCGCGGTGTCCGCACCGGTGTCCGCGCCGGTGTCCGCGCAGGGAAATGGGGATGACCCGTCGGCGCCCGGCGTGCGACCATCATGGGGAATTCACGGCCGGTCCGCGGCGTTCACTGGACACTGAACACAAGAGTCCCAGTGGGCTCCGTGGCCCTGAGGGGTAGCTCACGACTCGCCCGAGCGGTAGACGGGGCGGCAGCTGGGCAGACTCCGGGTGAGACCGTTGTGCACGGTCGCGCCCACAGGCCGTCCCACTCCTGCAGCCAAAGGACAGAATGACCTCCACGTCAGACACCCGCGACCACGCCGACGCCCCGCGCCGCTTCGACGGTCTGCGGGCGGAAGCCCTCATGGACGAGGACCTCGCGGCCATCGACGAGGACCTCGACCACCACTACGACGGCGACCAGTACGACCGCAGCGAGCGAGCCGCCCTGCGCCGTGTCGCCGGCCTCTCCACCGAACTCCAGGACGTCACCGAGGTCGAGTACCGCCAGCTCCGTCTGGAGCGCGTGGTGCTCGTCGGCGTCTGGACCGACGGCACCGTCGAGGAGGCGGAGAACTCGCTGGCCGAGCTCGCCGCCCTCGCCGAGACCGCCGGTTCCGAGGTGCTGGACGGCGTCATCCAGCGCCGCGACAAGCCCGACGCGGCCACCTACATCGGCTCCGGCAAGGCCAAGGAGCTGCGCGACATCGTCGCGGCGACCGGCGCCGACACCGTGGTCTGCGACGGTGAGCTCACCCCGGGCCAGCTGATCCACCTGGAAGACGTCGTCAAGGTCAAGGTCGTCGACCGGACGGCCCTGATCCTGGACATCTTCGCCCAGCACGCCAAGTCCCGTGAGGGCAAGGCGCAGGTCTCGCTCGCGCAGATGCAGTACATGCTGCCGCGCCTGCGGGGCTGGGGTCAGTCGCTCTCCCGGCAGATGGGTGGTGGTGGCTCCGGCTCGTCCGGCGGCGGCATGGCCACCCGTGGTCCCGGTGAGACCAAGATCGAGACCGACCGTCGGCGGATCCGCGAGAAGATGGCGAAGCTCCGCCGTGAGATCGCCGACATGAAGAAGGGCCGCGACACCAAGCGCCAGGAGCGCAAGCGCCACCAGGTGCCGTCCGTGGCCATCGCCGGTTACACCAACGCCGGCAAGTCCTCGCTGCTCAACCGGCTCACCGGCGCGGGCGTGCTGGTGGAGAACTCGCTGTTCGCCACCCTCGACCCGACGGTGCGCCGGGCGCAGACCCCGAGCGGCCGGCTCTACACCCTGGCCGACACCGTGGGCTTCGTCCGGCACCTGCCGCACCACCTGGTCGAGGCGTTCCGCTCGACCATGGAGGAGGTCGCCGACGCGGACCTCATCCTGCACGTGGTGGACGGCTCGCACCCCGAGCCGGAGACGCAGCTGGCCGCCGTCCGCGAGGTGATCGTCTCGGTCGAGGCACAGAACGTGCCGGAGATCGTGGTGATCAACAAGGCGGACGCCGCCGACCCGCTCGTGCTGCAGCGCCTGCTGCGCCGCGAGCCGCACGCCATCGTGGTGTCGGCCCGCAGCGGCCTGGGCATCGAGGAGCTGCTGAAGCTCATCGACGACGAGCTGCCGCGCCCGGCGATCGAGGTGCAGGTGCTGGTCCCGTACACCCAGGGCGGCCTGGTCTCCCGGGTGCACGCCGAGGGCGAGCTGCTCTCCACCGAGCACACCGCCGAGGGCACCCTGCTGCACGCGAAGGTGCCGGCCGAGCTGGCCGCCGAGCTGGAGCGCTACGCGGTCGCGCTGAGCTCGCAGAGCTGAGCACCGGCAGCCGACGGGCCCCGGCCTCCCCCCGCGGGAGGCCGGGGCCCGTCGTCGTTCCCGGGGACCGGGCGCGTCCTACTTGGCGTTCTTGGAGAAGTAGTCGAAGGCCTGCTTCGCCTGGTCCTGGAGCGAGGGGCCGGCCATGTACTCGGACGGGTTGCGGTTGCCGATCGAGTTGACGCTGATCAGGTTCGGCTTGCCGTCCTTGGTGATGAACCAGCCGCCGCCGCTGGACCCGCCGGTCATGGTGCAGCCGATCACGTACATCGGCGGGCGGGCCTGGTCGAAGGAGAGCCTCACCGGCCGGACGGTGGAGTCGCAGTGGTTGAGCTCCATGCCGTCGAACGGCCGCTCGGCCGGGTAGCCGTAGGAGAAGGCCGAGGTGATCTGCTCGCGCGGGGCGTTGAACCAGATCGGGACGGAGCCGCCGACCGTCTCCTCCAGCGACTTGCCGGAGCCGTTCTCGTTGCGGACCCGGATGATCCCGTAGTCGAACTGGGAGTTGGGGCCGACGCCGGTCTCCTTCACCCAGGTCGGCGCGACCAGCGCGCGGACCGCCGTCCACCGCCCGTACGGGGAGACCTGCTGCTCGGTGTACTGCCTGCCCCGGCTGGCCTGGCCGTCGCGGTTGTAGCCGGGGACGAAGACGATGTTCTTCAGCCAGCCGCCGCCCTTGCCGTCGTGCAGGCAGTGCGCGGCGGTGTAGACGAGGTTGCTGCGGCCCGGGTTGGCCGGGTCGGAGACCACGGTGCCCGAGCACATCGAGTCGCCCTCGGGCGCGGTCATGAAGATCTTGCCGACCACCGCCGTCGCCGGACTGTACGGGTGCGGCTGCGGCCTGGCCGGGACGGCCGCCGGCGGGTCGTCCCGGACGACCGTGTTCCCCGGGCTCTTGTGCGAGTACTCCGGGGTGGGCCGGCCCTTGGCGTTCTCCATCTTGGCGATCGACCAGAAGCCCTGGGCGACCTCGTTGACGAAGGCGTTCTCGCTGACGAAGCGGGCCCAGTCGTCGAGCTTCCAGCCGGCGAGGTCCTGGAGGCTGCCGGGCAGTGCGCCCGGCTTGGCGGACGCGGCGGTGGCGGCGGCGGTCGTGGCCGGGGTGGACGCGGCGTCGGCGCTGCCCGCTTCCTCCGGTCCGCAGGCGGTCGCGGTGAGCGCGAGCGCGGCGAGTACGGCGGCGGCCGCCGGCGCGGTGCGGTGCCTGGTCTTCGGCATGGTGATCGGTCCCCGTGTGGTCTTCGGCGCGGTGGCGGCTACTTCTGCTTCCTGGAGATGTAGTCCAGGGCCTGCTTGGCGACCGTCTCCAGGTACGGGCCGCTCAGCGAGGTGTGGTCCTGGGTGCCGATGGAGGTGTTGCTGACCAGGGCGGTCCGGCCGTCCGGCATCGGGGCGAACCAGCCGCCGCCGCTGGAGCCCTGGGTCATGGTGCAGCCGATGGTGAGCATCGCCGGGCGCTTGGCGTCGAAGGAGAGCCGGGTGGGCTTCCCGCCGTCGCACTTGTACAACTCCTGCCCGTCGAAGGGCTTGTAGAGCGGGTAGCCCCAGGCCGAGGCGGAGATCCGGTCGCGCGGGGCGTCGAACCAGACCGGGACGGCCGCGCCGACCGTCTCCTCCAGCGACTTGCCGGTGTCGTTCTGGTTCTGCACCCGCATCACGGCGAAGTCGTACTGGTTGGCGGCGTCACCGGTGCCGCCGCCCTCGACCGTCCACTGCGGCGAGGTCACCACGTCCTTGGCCCACCAGGTGCCCAGCGGTGCCAGCTCAGCGAGCGGGGCCTTCTTGCCGCCGCTGGAGGCACCGGAGTTGTTGTAGGCGGGGACGAAGACGAGGTCCTTGTAGAAGTCGCCGCCCTTGCCCGGGTGCACGCAGTGCCCGGCGGTCCAGACCAGGTTGCTCCTGCCGGGGTGCGCCGGGTCGGCGATCACCGTGGCCGAGCAGTTGCCGCGACCGCCGTCGGCGCTGAAGAACACCTTGCCGGACGGCTGCTTGGTGTACGGGCGGGTCACCGGCGTGGCCTTGACCGGGGCCGGGTCCGGATCGGTCACCCCGGCGTCGCCGGTCGGCTTCGCGGTGGGCGGGGCCGGGTCGGCCGGCTTGGAGTCGCCCATCTTGTCCGGGTTCCAGAAGTCCTTCACCACCGGGTTGTTGAAGACGTGCTTGGAGGCCCAGTTGTCCCAGTCCTCGAACTTCCACTTCTTCAGGTCGTCCCAGCTCGTGGGCAGGCCCTCCAGCAGGCTGGTCGGGATGCCCGACGGCAGGGTCAGGCCGCCGATCACACCGCCGCCGATCACGCCGCCACCCCCGGCGGTCGTGGCGCTGCCGCTCGCCGGGGCCGGCGGCGGGGCGGCGGTGCCCCCGCCGGAGGGGCCGTCCGGCCCGCAGGCCGTCACGACGAGCAGCGTTGCGGCGGCGAGGGCCGCGGCCATGGCTGACCGGTGGATCGATGGCATGGTGTTCGCTTCCCCCTGCTGGTCCTGTGCGGCGGCGGCCGACCGCCTTGGAGTCTCCCACTGGCCACCAGGACGGCGCGGGCCGACCCCCGGGTTGCGACGGCGGCCGGAGGTCACCGATCTGTGACGAACGCCCGGTTGGCTCGTTGGCACGGCAGGTCCTCCCTCCTGAGTGTTGAACTCTCACCGCTCTTCACTCGGACGAGTGAGCAGCCCTTGTGATCACCCCTCAGGGATAGCTAACCCTTACCTGACGCGACGGTGCGAGCGCCCGCCACACCCTCTCCACCACCAGCGCGCGTCCGCACCCCACGCGCCACAAGGAGCAGCCTTGAGCACCGCCGTCACCGGAGCCCCGCCCGAAGCCCCGACGCGCCACCCCGCCCCGGTCCAGCCCGCCGGGGTCCGGCCGGCCGCGGCCCGCCCGGTGCCGCCCGACCCGCTGCTCCATCCGGACCCGGCCGTCGCCGCCGAACAGGCCGGTCTGGAGGCCCTGTTGCGGTGCTGGGCCCGGGAGACCGGGGCGGTACCCGGGGCGGACGGGCGGCTGCGGATCGCCGTACTCGGCGGCGCCGCCCGGCTGCTCGCCCCGGTCCGCTACTGGTCACCGGCCGGCTGGCACCGTTTCGGCCCCGCCACCCTCGCGGTCGGTGAGGGCACCGCCGCCGCCCCGGTGGACGCCGTCACCGCCGCCGCCCTGCTCGCCGCCGCGGCCGCCGCCCGCCCCGACCCCGGCCAGGTCGCCGACCTCGCCGCCCGGGTGGCCGACTCGGTGGTCCGCACCGCCGACATCCTGGCCCACCGCCGCACCGCCGCCGCCCCCGGCGGGCCGGAGGGCTCGCAGTTCCTGGCCGCCGAGCAGTCCCTGCTGCTGGGCCACCCGCTGCACCCGACGCCCAAGAGCCGCGACGGCCTCGGGCCCGCGCAGAGCGCCGCGTACTCCCCGGAGCTCCACGGCTCCTTCCGGCTGCACTGGTACGCCGTCGACCGTGACCTGCTCGCGGCCGGTTCGGCAGTGACCGAGAGCGCCGACCGGATCACCGCCCACCTGCTCGGCGACCCGACCCTGGTGCCGCCCGGGACGGCCGCCCTCCCGCTGCACCCCTGGCAGGCCCGCGAGCTCGCCCTGCGCCCGGCCGTCGCGGAACTGCTCGCCGCCGGGCGGCTGCGCGACCTCGGCCCGGCCGGTGACCCCTGGTACCCGACCTCCTCGGTGCGCACCGTCTACCGGCCCGGCACGCCCTGGATGCTGAAGCTCTCGCTCGGCCTGCGGATCACCAACTCCCGGCGGGAGAACCTCCGCAAGGAGCTCCACCGGGGCCTGGAGATGCACCGGCTGCTGGAGACCGGACTGGCCGCCGAGTGGCGGGCCGTCCACCCCGGCTTCGACATCGTCCGCGACCCGGCCTGGATCGGCGTCGACCACCCCGCGCTCGGCGACCCCGGCGGCCTGGACACCGTGCTGCGCGCCCAGCCGTTCGCCCCGGGCGACCGCGCCCTCTGCGTGGCCGGGCTGGTCGCCGAACAGCCGCTCGGCACCGGCGACACCGTACCGTCGCGGCTCGGCGACACCCTGCGCGCGCTCGCCGCGCGCTGCGGACGCCCGCTGCCCACGGTGGCCGCCGAATGGTTCCTGCGCTACCTGGACGCCGTCGTCCTGCCGGTGCTCTGGCTGGACGGCCAGGCCGGCATCGCGCTGGAGGCGCACCAGCAGAACAGCCTCGTCCTGCTCGACGCCGACGGGTGGCCGCAGGGCGGCCGCTACCGGGACAACCAGGGCTTCTACTACCGGCAGAGCGCGGCCGACCGGCTGACCGCCCGGCTGCCCGGGCTCGGTGCCCGGAGCGACACCTTCCTGGCCGACGAGGTGATCGACCACCACTTCGCCTACTACCTCGGGATCAACCACGTCCTGGGCCTGATCGGCGCCTTCGGCTCGCAGCGGCTGGCCGACGAGTCGGTGCTGCTGGCCGCCCTGCGCGGCTTCCTGTCCGGACCGCGCGTCGCGGCCACCGGGTCCGCGCTGCCCGCGCTCCTGCTGGACGCCGCCACGCTGCCCTGCAAGGCCAACCTGCTCACCCGGATCAACGGCCTGGACGAGCTGGTCGGGCCGGTGGCCACGCAGTCCGTCTACGTCGACATCCCCAACCCGGTGGCCGGCGCGTGAACTCCCGCGCGAGCGGCTCCGACCACGGCTGCGGTACCGGTGAAGGCCTTGAGGACGTTTCCGGTGAGGGCTCCGACGGCGTGTCCGCCGAAGGCCCCGACGGGGTGACCGGCCGGGGCCCGATGGCCACCGGCGCGGGGGAGTTCCGGCTCCGCCCGGTCCGGCTGCCCGCCGACCTGGAGCTGCTCGCCGGGTGGATGAACGACCCCGAGACCGCCGCCTTCTGGGAGCTCGCCGGGCCGCCCGCCGTCACCGAACGGCACCTGCGGGCCCAGCTCGACGGCGACGGCCGCAGCCTGCCCCGCCTGGGGCTGCTCGACGGCGCCCCGATGAGCTACTGGGAGATCTACCGCGCCGACCTCGACCCGCTCGCCGCGCACTACCCGGCCCGGCCCCACGACACCGGCGTCCACCTGCTGCTCGGCCCCGCCGACTGCCGGGGGCGGGGCCTGGGCGCGACCCTGCTCGCCGCGCTGGCCGACCGCATCCTGCGGGCGCGGCCGCGCTGCCGGCGGGTGGTCGCCGAGCCCGACGTCCGGAACCTGCGCTCGATCCGTGCCTTCGAGCGGGCCGGCTTCACCCGGGCCGTCGAACTCGACCTGCCCGACAAGCGCGCGGCGCTGATGGTCCGCGACCGCGGTCCGGACCGGCCGGGCCGGGTGCCGCCGGACCGAGCCCCCGCCGCCCGGCCGCCCGCCGCCTGACCGCGCCCCCTCCGCCGCCCGCCCGCGACCGACCCCGCCGAGGACACCTCCGACTCCATGGACACCCCAGCAGCCCCGCCCGCGCCGTACGACCTGCTCGGCGTCGGCATCGGCCCGTTCAACCTCTCGCTCGCCGCGCTGGCCGAACCCGCCCCGGGCCTGCGCACGCTCTTCTGCGACCAGCGCCCGGAGTTCCGCTGGCACCCCGGGATGCTGGTCGACGGGGCCCGGATGCAGGTCCCCTTCCTCGCCGACCTGGTCTCCCTGGTCGACCCGACCAACCGCTGGTCCTTCCTCAACTACCTGCGCGAGCAGGACCGGCTCTTCCCGTTCTACTTCGCCGAGCGCTTCCAGCTGCCCCGCCGGGAGTACGACCACTACTGCCGCTGGGCGGCCGAGCGGCTCGGCAACTGCCGCTTCGGCACCGAGGTCACCGCGCTGCACCGGGACGGCGCGCTGTACCGGGCCGAACTCCGCGACACCGCCACCGGCCGGCGCACCGAGGTGCACGCCCGCAACCTCGCCCTCGGCGTCGGCACCCGGCCGGTCCTGCCCGAGGCCTTCACCGCCCTCGACGGCCACCCCCGGGCCTTCCACTCCGCCGACTACCTGGACCGCCGGGCGACCCTGGACGACGCGCGCGACATCACCGTGGTCGGCAGCGGGCAGTCCGGCGCGGAGGTCTTCCTCGACCTGCTGCGCCGGGTGGGGGAGGGCGTCCGGCTGCGCTGGCTCACCCGCACCCGGGCGCTGGCGCCGATGGAGTACTCCAAGCTCGGGCTGGAGCACTTCACGCCCGACTACACCCGTTACTTCCACGGCCTGCCCGGGCCCGTCCGGGACACCCTGGTCGAGGCGCAGTGGCAACTGCACAAGGCCGCCAGCGCCGAGACCCTCGCCGAGATCCACGACCACCTGTACGAGCGGACCATCGGCCGGCCGATCGACGACGCCCCGGTCGAGATCACCCCCGGCACGGCCGTCACGGACGCCCGGCCCGGCCCCTGCGGCGGTCTCGAACTCCGCTGCCGGCACGGTGACTCGGGCGTCGAGCACGTGCTGCGCACCGACGCCGTGGTGCTCGCCACCGGGTACCGCGCCGCCCGCCCGGCCGCCCTGGAGCCGCTCGCCCACCTGATCGACTGGGACGCGGCCGGGCGCTACCGGGTCGACCTCGACCACCGGGTCGCGACGCTGCCCGACCTCGTCGGCGGACTGTACGTACAGAACGCCGAGTTGCACACTCATGGCGTCGGCACTCCCGATCTCGGGCTCGGCGCCCACCGGGCCGCCGTGATCCTCAACGCCGTCGCCGGCCGGACGGTCCACCGGCTGCCCGAACGCACCGCCTGGACCGGCTTCGCACCACCCGTCACCCCCGCCACCCCCGCCACCCCCGGTGGCTCCACCGGCCCTGCCGCCCCCGCCATGGGCGACGTCCCCGCCACCGCGGACGTCCCCGCCGTTCCGCGACCCCAGGAGTGGACCCGTGCCGCAACCGCCGGCCGCTGAACCCCCGCTGTACCTGCCCCCGCAGCTCACCGCCGGGCACTGGCAGCGGGCCGGCCGCACGCTGCTGGCCAAGATGCTCGGCGAGTTCGCCTACGAGGAGCTGATCACCCCCGTCCCCGACGGCCCCGACGGCTACCTGCTCCGGCTGCCCGAGGCCGAGTACCGCTTCACCGCCGGCCGCGGCGCGTACGGCGGCTGGCAGGTCGTCCCGGACTCGGTGCGCTGCTCCCGGCCGGACGGCCTGGACCCGCTGCGCTTCCTCCCCTACGCCCGGCACACCCTCGGGCTGCGCGGCGACACCACCGGCCACCTGATCCGCGAACTCACCGCGACCCTGATCGCCGACGCCCACCAGCTCGCCACCGCGCTCACCGCCGCCGAGCTCGCCGACCTCGGCCACCCCGAGCTGGAGGGCCGGCAGGGCGGGCACCCCTGGATCGTCCCCAACAAGGGCCGGCTCGGCTTCTCCGCCACCGACGCCGCCCGCTGGGCCCCGGAGGCGCGCACCCCGCGACCACTGCCCTGGATCGCCGTGCACCGCCGGCTGGCGCAGTACCGAGGCGTTCCCGGCGTCGCCGAGCCCGAGCAGCTGTACGCGCGCGAGCTCGACGACCCCGCCGCCCTGCGCGCCGTCCTCGGCCCGGACGCCGACGACTACCTGCTGCTGCCGGTGCACCCCTGGCAGTGGGACGAGACCGTCGTCCCGCTGTTCGCCCCGTGGATCGCGAGCGGTGAGATCGTCCCGCTGCCCACCGACGGTGACCTGCGGCTGCCCCAGCAGTCCATCCGCTCCTTCTTCAACCGGAGCCGGCCCGACCGCTGCACCGTCAAGCTGCCGCTCGCCATCCTCAACACCCTGGTCTGGCGCGGCCTGCCCACCGAGCGCACGCTGGCCGCGCCCGCCGTGACCGCCTGGATCCACGGGATCCGGCAGGCCGACCCGTTCCTGCGCGACGAGTGCCGGATCGTGCTGCTCGGCGAGATCGCCTCCGTCACCGTCGACCACCCGCTCTACCGGGAGCTGCCGGAGGCGCCCTACCAGTACAAGGAACTGCTGGGCGCGATCTGGCGCGAGCCGCTCGGCCCCTGCCTGGACGGCGGCGAGCGCGCCCGCACCCTGGCGGCGCTGCTGCAGACCGGCTCCGACGGGCGGGCGCTGGCCGCCGAGCTGATCGCCCGCTCCGGCCTCACCCCCGCCGCGTGGACCGCCCGGCTGTTCGCGGCGATGCTCCCGCCGCTGCTGCACTTCCTCTACCGGTACGGCCTGGTCTTCTCCCCGCACGGGGAGAACGCCATCGTGGTGTTCGACGAGCGGGACGCCCCGGCCCGGCTCGCGGTCAAGGACTTCGTCGACGACGTCAACCTGAGCGACCAGGACCTGCCCGAGCTGCGCGAGCTGCCCGCCGAGGTGGCCGGGGTGCTGCTGCGCGAGGACCCGCAGGGCCTCTGCCAGTTCCTCCACTCCGGCCTGTTCATCGGCGTCTACCGCTACCTCGCCCCGCTGCTGGAGGCGCAGACCGGACTGCCCGAGGCCCAGTTCTGGGCCCTGCTGCGGGCCGAGATCCTGCGCTACCAGGAGCGCTTCCCCGAGCTGCGCGAGCGGTTCGAGCTCTTCGACCTGTTCCGCCCGCGGATCGACCGGCTCTGCCTCAACCGGAACCGGCTGCTGCTGGACGGTTACGGGGACCGCCCGCACCGCCCGCACGCGGCCCGGCACGGCACCGTGCCCAACGCGCTGGCCGCCGCGGGAGCCGCGGTGCCGCACGGCCGGCGGGACCGGATTGTCACCCCCGCCCCGTAGGCTGGGTGGGTCATGACGAACGACTCCGAATCCCAGCTCCCCGCCGACGACGAGGCCGACGGGTCGGCCGCCGCCGGCGCGGTCGAGGCCGTCCCGCGGGCCCAGCTCCCCGAGCTGCTGCACGCCGCCGTGGCCGCCGTCGGCGGCGTCGAGCGCCCCGGCCAGGTCAGGATGGCCGAGGCCGTCGCCGACGCCGTCGACAACGGCGAGCACCTGCTGGTGCAGGCCGGCACCGGCACCGGCAAGTCCCTCGCCTACCTGGTGCCGGCCCTCGCCCACGGGGACCGCGTGGTGGTCGCCACGGCCACCCTGGCGCTCCAACGCCAGCTGGTCGAGCGGGACTTGCCGCGGACGGTGGAGGCGCTGCACCCGGTGCTGCGCCGCCGCCCGCTGTTCGCGATGCTCAAGGGCCGCTCCAACTACCTCTGCCTGCACCGGGCCAACGAGGGCACCCCGAGCGAGGAGGGCGAGGGCCTCTTCGATCCGGTGGACGCCCTCGGCGGCCCCACCGGCAAGCTCGGCCAGGACGTCCTGCGGCTGCGCGAGTGGGCGGACGAGACGGAGACCGGCGACCGGGACGACATGAGCCCCGGCGTCTCCGACAAGGCCTGGGCCCAGCTCTCGGTCACCTCCAAGGAGTGCCTGGGCGCCACCCGCTGCGCGTACGGGCAGGAGTGCTTCGCCGAGAAGGCGCGGGAGCGCGCCAAGCTGGCGGACGTCGTGGTCACCAACCACGCCATGCTGGCGATCGACGCCATCGAGGGCGCGCCGGTGCTGCCGGAGCACGAGCTGCTGATCGTCGACGAGGCGCACGAGCTGGTCAACCGGGTCACCGGCGCGGCCACCGCCGAGCTGACCGTCGGCGCGGTCAACCGGGCGGTCAAGCGCGCGGCCAGGCTGGCGAACGAGAAGGCGGTGGACGCCCTCCAGGGGGCCGCGGAGAACTACCACGGCCTGATGGAGACCGCCCAGCCCGGCCGGGTCGAGGAGCTGCCCGAGTACCTGGCGTACGCGGTCACCGCGATCCGGGACGCCAGCCGGCAGGTGATCACCTCGCTCGGCGAGACGCGGGACAAGGCGCTCACCGACGAGGACGCGGTGCGCAAGCAGGCGATGGCCTCCGCCGAGGCGCTGCACGAGACGGCCGAGCGGCTGCTGGCCGACTCCGAGTACGACGTGGTCTGGATCGAGCGCAGCGACCGGTACGGCCTGGGCACCGCCTCGCTGCGGGTCGCCCCGCTGAGCGTCTCCGGGCTGCTGCGGGAGGGCCTCTACAAGGAGCGCTCGGTGGTGCTCACCTCCGCCACGCTGAAGCTCGGCGGGGACTTCACCGGCGTCGCCGCCTCGGTCGGCCTGCCCTCGGAGACCCGGCTGCCGGACCAGCGCACCGAGGGCGACGCCCCCGAGGCCGCCTTCGGCGAGGACGCGGTGCCGCACTGGCGCGGCATCGACGTCGGCTCGCCGTTCAAGTACCCCAAGCAGGGCATCCTCTACGTCGCCCGGCACCTGGCCGACCCGGGGCGGGACCCGGAGCGCCCCGACATGCTGGACGAACTCGCCGAGCTGATCGGCGCGGCCGGCGGGCGCACGCTCGGCCTGTTCTCCTCGATGCGTGGCGCCCAGGCCGCCGCCGAGGCGATGCGCGAGCGGCTGGACAACCGGATCCTGCTCCAGGGCGAGGACACCCTGGGTGAGCTGATCCGCGAGTTCGCCTCGGACGCGACCACCTGCCTGTTCGGCACGCTCTCGCTCTGGCAGGGCGTGGACGTGCCCGGCTCGGCCTGCCAGCTGGTGGTGATGGACCGGATCCCGTTCCCGCGCCCGGACGACCCGCTGATGAGCGCCCGCCAGCGGGACGTCGAACAGCGCGGCGGGAACGGCTTCATGGCCGTCGCGGCCACCCATGCCGCGCTGCTGATGGCGCAGGGCGCGGGCCGGCTGGTCCGCGCGGCGGACGACCGCGGTGTGGTGGCGGTGCTGGACCCGCGGGTGGAGACCAAGCGGTACGGGAGCTTCTTCCGCTCCTCGATGCCGGAGTTCTGGTACACCACCGATCGCAACCAGGTGCGCCGCTCACTGGCGGCGATCGACGCCTCCGCGGCGCCGGTGCGGCCGGTGGTCAAGCGGGGCTGAGGCGTCGGTCGCCCCGAGAGGCGGCCGCCGCCCGGGCACACCGGAGGGGCTCCCCGCACCGTGCGGTGGAGCCCCTTCCCGGTGGGCGCCGTACCGGGCGGCTCAGAGGCGGCGCAGCACGGCGACGACCTTGCCCAGGATGGTCGCGTTGTCACCGTTGATCGGCTCGTACGCCGGGTTGTGCGGCATCAGCCAGATCCGGCCGTCCTCGCGCTTGAGGCGCTTCACGGTCGCCTCGCCGTCGATCATCGCGGCCACGATGTCGCCGTTCTCGGCGACCGGCTGGCGGCGGACGGTCACCCAGTCGCCGTCGCAGATGGCGGCCTCGATCATCGAGTCGCCGCGCACGGTCAGCGCGAACAGCTCGCCCTCGCCGACCAGCTGGCGCGGCAGCGGGAAGACGTCCTCGACCGTCTGCTCGGCCAGGATCGGGCCGCCGGCGGCGATCCGCCCGACCAGTGGCACGTACGAGGTGGACGGACGCCCGGCCGTCTCGGCGGTGTTGGGGCGGGCCACCTCGACGCCGCGGACCTCGTAGGCGCGCGGGCGGTGCGGGTCCCGGCGCAGGAAGCCCTTGCGCTCCAGGGCCATCAGCTGGTGGGCGACCGACGAGGTGCTGGACAGGCCGACGGCCTGGCCGATCTCCCGCATGGACGGCGGGTAGCCGCGGCGCTGGACCGAGTCCCGGATGACCTCGATCACCCGCCGCTGGCGCTCGGTCAGCCCGGCCTCGTCCGTCCGGATGCCGGGGGGGCGGCCGGGCAGCGAGCGCGCGGGGACCGGGTGGCTGTCGTCCAGCACGGCGGCGTGCTCGATCGGCTGGTCGGGAACGCGGCCCGGATGGGAAATGGCCTGGCCGGAGAGGCGGTGTTCTTCGCTACGGTCCATGCTGTCCACACTCTGCTGATTCGTGGTGCGCTGCCCCACCTTGAGCTGGGAGTGTTCCTGCACCGGGATGGTGTTGCTTTCGATCGTGTTCACGGCGGCCCCTCTCGACGGCTGTCCTCTCCCCTTTTCCAGCCCAACGGCACCTCCTATCGAAAGGTTGCGCCAAACACACGTTCGAGTGAATTATTCGGGAGTTGGCTGACTCGATCAAGGCTTTGTTGTACATCGCTTAAATGTTCGACTCGAACGCGACTCCGGCAGTCTAATCGGCGCCGACACGCCAGGGGTGTCGCCTCCCCCGTGGACCCACATGTAGTGGTTACAGTCCTCTCCGGGCCCAGTACTAGTGGTCGCGTCGCATGATCCGCTTGGCGGTGCCGGGTCCTCATCGCATAGACTCGACCAGTCCGCACGTCCTGCCCGGGAGGGATCTTCAGGTGCACTGCCCCTTCTGCCGGCACTCCGACAGCCGCGTCGTCGACAGCCGGACCACCGAAGACGGCAGCTCGATCCGCCGTCGCCGGCAGTGCCCGGACTGCGGCCGCCGTTTCACCACGGTGGAGACGGCCGCACTGATGGTCATCAAGCGCAGCGGCGTCACCGAGCCGTTCTCCCGGGAGAAGGTCATCTCCGGAGTCCGCAAGGCCTGTCAGGGTCGCCCGGTCACCGAGGACGCGCTCGCCCAGCTCGGTCAGAAGGTCGAGGAGTGCGTGCGGGCCACCGGCAAGTCCGAGCTGACCACCCACGACGTGGGGCTGGCCATACTCGGACCGCTCAAGGAACTCGACGTCGTCGCCTTCCTGCGCTTCGCCAGCGTCTACCAGGCGTACGACGGACTGGAAGACTTCGAGGCCGCCATCGCGGAGCTCCGCGCCGAGCGGCCCGTCCCCGAGGCGGACGGCGCCTGCGTGCCCGTCGCCGCCGCCGCGCCCTAGGAGGCCGGCTCCGCACCACCGGCCCCTCGGGGCCTTTCGTCCCACATCAGCCACATCAGCCACATCAGCCATACCGGCCCCTCGGGGTCGAGGCGTGCCCGGAAACGGTGCACAGAACACCACAAACCGTGCGGGTACAGGCAGGTCGTCGCCTGTCCGCACACCGGAAGACGAACCAGCGGTGCCCGGACTTTTCGGGGCACTTTGGGCGTTTGCCCAGGAGGAGGAGCGAGAAGTGACAGACACCACGAGCGGTTCCGCACGCGGGTCGAAGTCCGACAAGACCGTGACCAAGGGCGCCGGCAAGGCCCCCAAGGGCGGCCTGCGGATCGAGCGCATCCACACCACCCCTGGCGTACACCCCTACGACGAGGTCCGCTGGGAGCGGCGTGACGTCGTCATGACCAACTGGCGCGACGGCTCGATCAACTTCGAGCAGCGCGGCGTGGAGTTCCCCGACTTCTGGTCGGTCAACGCCGTCAACATCGTCACGTCCAAGTACTTCCGCGGCGCCGTGGGCACCCCGCAGCGCGAGTGGAGCCTCAAGCAGATCATCGACCGGGTGGTGCTCACCTACCGCGCCGCCGGCGAGAAGAACGGTTACTTCACCACCCCCGGTGACGCCGAGACCTTCGAGCACGAGCTGACCTACGCCCTCCTCCACCAGGTGTTCAGCTTCAACTCGCCGGTCTGGTTCAACGTCGGCACCAAGCAGCCCCAGCAGGTCAGCGCCTGCTTCATCCTGGCCGTCGACGACTCCATGGAGTCGATCCTCGACTGGTACAAGGAAGAGGGCATGATCTTCAAGGGCGGCTCCGGCGCCGGCCTGAACCTCTCCCGGATCCGCTCCTCCAAGGAACTGCTCTCCTCCGGCGGCAACGCCTCCGGCCCGGTCTCCTTCATGCGCGGCGCCGACGCCTCCGCCGGCACCATCAAGTCCGGTGGCGCCACCCGCCGGGCGGCCAAGATGGTCGTGCTGGACGTCGACCACCCGGACGTCGAGGCCTTCATCGAGACCAAGGTGAAGGAGGAGGAGAAGATCCGCGCCCTGCGCGACGCGGGCTTCGACATGGACCTCGGCGGCGACGACATCGCCTCCGTGCAGTACCAGAACGCCAACAACTCGGTCCGGGTCAACGACGAATTCATGACCGCCGTCGAGAACGGCACCGAATTCGGCCTGCGCGCCCGGATGACCGGCGAGGTCATCGAGACCGTCGACGCGAAGAAGCTCTTCCGCAAGATGGCCGAGGCCGCCTGGGCCTGCGCCGACCCGGGCATCCAGTACGACACCACCATCAACCGCTGGCACACCTGCCCGGAGTCCGGGCGCATCAACGCGTCCAACCCCTGCTCCGAGTACATGCACCTGGACAACTCCAGCTGCAACCTGGCCTCGCTCAACCTGATGAAGTTCCTGCGCGACGACGACTCGTTCGACGCCGAGCGCTTCGCCAAGGTCGTCGAGCTGGTCATCACCGCGATGGACATCTCCATCTGCTTCGCCGACTTCCCGACCGAGAAGATCGGCGAGACCACCCGCGCCTACCGCCAGCTCGGCATCGGCTACGCCAACCTCGGCGCCCTGCTGATGGCCACCGGCCACGCCTACGACAGCGAGGGCGGCCGCGCCCTGGCCGGCGCCATCACCTCGCTGATGACCGGCACCGCCTACCGCCGCGGCGCCGAACTCGCCGGCGTGGTCGGCCCGTACGACGGCTACGCCCGCAACGCGGCCCCGCACCGGCAGGTCATGAAGCAGCACGCGGACGCCTCGGTCGCCGCCGTCGCGGTCGACGAGCTGGACGCCCCGGTCTGGGCCGCCGCCACCGAGACCTGGCAGGACGTGCTGCGCCTCGGCGAGCAGAACGGCTTCCGCAACGCCCAGGCCTCGGTGCTCGCCCCGACCGGCACCATCGGCCTGATGATGGACTGCGACACCACCGGCGTCGAGCCCGACCTGGCACTGGTCAAGTTCAAGAAGCTCGTCGGCGGCGGCTCGATGCAGATCGTCAACGGCACCGTGCCGCGCGCCCTGAAGCGCCTCGGCTACCAGGACGAGCAGATCGAGGCGATCGTCGCCCACATCGCCGAGCACGGCAACGTGGTGGACGCGCCCGGTCTGAAGACCGAGCACTACGAGGTCTTCGACTGCGCGATGGGCGAGCGTTCCATCTCCCCGATGGGGCACGTGCGGATGATGGCGGCGATCCAGCCGTGGATCTCCGGCGCCATCTCCAAGACCGTCAACATGCCCGCCGCGGCGACCGTCGAGGACGTCGAGGAGATCTACTTCGAGGCCTGGAAGATGGGCGTCAAGGCGCTCGCCATCTACCGCGAGAACTCGAAGGTCGGCCAGCCGCTGTCGGCCAAGAAGAAGTCCGGCGACGCGAAGGCCGAGACCGAGGCGGCCCCGGTCGCCGCGGTCGAGAAGATCGTCGAGTACCGCCCGGTCCGCAAGCGCCTGCCCAAGGGCCGCCCGGGCATCACCACCTCCTTCACGGTCGGTGGCGCCGAGGGCTACATGACGGCCAACTCCTACCCGGACGACGGCCTCGGCGAGGTCTTCCTGAAGATGTCCAAGCAGGGCTCGACCCTCGCGGGCATGATGGACGCCTTCTCGATCGCCGTCTCGGTCGGCCTGCAGTACGGCGTGCCGCTGGAGACGTACGTCTCGAAGTTCACCAACATGCGCTTCGAGCCGGCCGGTCTGACCGACGACCCGGACGTGCGGATGGCGCAGTCGATCGTCGACTACATCTTCCGCCGCCTGGCGCTGGACTTCCTGCCGTTCGAGACCCGTTCCGCGCTCGGCATCCACTCCGTCGAGGAGCGCCAGCGCCACCTGGAGACGGGCTCCTACGAGCCGCTGGAGGCCGAGGAGCTGGACACCGAGACGCTGGCGCAGTCCGCGCCGGTGGCCCCGGCGGCTCCGGCCGCCCCGGTGGCCAAGCCCGCACCGGCCGTCGAGGCCCCGCGCAGGGCCCACAACTCGACGGAGCTGATGGAGATCCAGCTCGGCCTCAACGCCGACGCGCCGCTCTGCTTCTCCTGCGGCACCAAGATGCGCCGCGCCGGCAGCTGCTACCTCTGCGAGGGCTGCGGCTCCACCAGCGGCTGCAGCTGATCCGGACGCCGTGCCGGCCCGGTGCCGGATGACAGCCTGAGCGGCTGAGTTCCGCGAGGCGGGGCGAGGACCTTTTCGAGGTCCTCGCCCCGCCTTTTGCGTTGCCCGGACACCCGGGGTGGCCCGGTCGGGCGCTCGCTGCTCGTGCGGTGGAGCGCCGCGGATCCCGGGGCAGCTGTCAACCAGGGTTGACACGCGATGGGTGTCAACCTAAGTTGACGGTATGAGCGAGAACGGAGAACTCGCGGCGGCCGCGAGCAGTCGGGATCCCGCGGTGGGGCTCCGGGCGGTGCGGGCGCTGCGCGACCTGGCCGATCGCCTGGAGGGCCTGCAGGTCGGGAACGCCCGCGAGCAGGGGTGGTCCTGGCAGGACATCGCGGTCTGTCTCGGGGTGACCAGGCAGGCGGTGCACAAGAAGTACGCCCGGCGGGGTGCCGGGGGTACCGCGAGCGAGAAGGACGGAGGCTGAGCGATGTTCGAACGCTTCACCGACGATGCGCGGCAGGTGGTCGGCCAGGCGGGCCGGGAGGCGGCGCAGCTCCGGCACGGGCAGATCGGCACCGAGCACCTGCTGCTGGCCGTCGTGGCGATGCCGCACGATCCGTCGGCGGCCGTGCTGGTCGAGGCGGGGCTGGACCACGCCGCCGTGCGGCGGGCGGTGCGCCGGCTGCTCGGCGGGGCCGACGACGCGGAGGCGCTGGCGGCGATCGGGGTCGACCTGGACGCCGTCCGGGAGGCCGTCGAGTCGGCGTTCGGGGAGGGGGCGCTGGACGCTCCGGCGGAGGGCCCGGAGGCGAGGCGGCGGGGCTGGTTCCGGGCCGACGCCAAGGGCGGGCGGGTGCCGTTCACGCCCCGGGCGAAGAAGGTGCTGGAGCTGTCGCTGCGCGAGTCGCTCCGGCTGAAGTCCGGCCGCATCGGCGTCGGGCACCTGCTGCTCGGGGTGGTCCGGGAGGGGGAGGGGCTCGGCGCCAGGATCATCGCCGATCACGGGCTGGACTTCGCGGCACTGCGCCGGGCGGTGGATGCCACCTTGAGTTGATCGAGGTGCGACGGTGAGGTCGCCAATCGGTGCACGAGCCGTGAACGAATGATACTGGCCGTCAACTTGCCCATTGAGGGCAGGAGCTGAATGGATATGATCGGCCGAAAGCGTGAACCGATCAGCCGCCCGGAGACGTTTCACTACGTCGGCCGGGCGGTCGCGCGTTCGCCCGCCCCCGCTGTCGGCGTCCGCCCGTCGACGCCCGCCGCTGCCGAGGACCGCATCGATGAGAGAACGCACCAGCCCCGACGGCACGGCGCTCCGGCGCCCGGCCCCGCGCACCGCGGCCCTCACCGCGGCGGCCGTACTGCTGGCGGGCATCGCCGCCCCGGTGGCCGCGGGCCGGGCCCTGTCGGCGCACCAGCCGCTGACCGTCGCCGCGGTCTGCGCGGTCGCGGTGCTCTGGCTGATC
Source organism: Kitasatospora sp. NPDC028961 (assembly GCF_055564815.1). Taxonomy (NCBI): domain Bacteria; kingdom Bacillati; phylum Actinomycetota; class Actinomycetes; order Kitasatosporales; family Streptomycetaceae; genus Kitasatospora; species Kitasatospora sp. NPDC028961. Next base: position 67,704 of record NZ_JBVHVO010000016.1, read on the forward strand.
GCGGTCGGACTGGCGGCGACCGCCACCGAGCGCGCCCGCCGACTGGCGGAGGAGCTCGCCGCGCAGCGGGAGGAGACCGGGGCGGCCCGCGCGCTGACCGCCGCGGCCGACGCCGCCGGGGCGAGCGCCCGCGAGCGGGCCGCCGCCGCCGAGACGGCGCGGGAGGTGGCCCGGACCGCGCAGGCGGACGCCGAGGCCGAGGTGCTGGCCGCGCAGGCCGAGCTGGCCCGGGTGCGGACCGAACTGGAGGCCGAGCGGGCGGAGCGAGCCGCACTGGACCGGCTGGCCGGGTCCGTCCTGCCCGAGGTGGTGAAGAAGCTCCGGGACGGCGCGTCCGTGGACAGCGCGCTCGCGGCGCACCGCACGCACCCCCAGTACGCGCTGCTGCGGGCCCTCGCCGAGGAGATCGGCCGGGGCGAGCGGCTGCGGGCCGCCGCCCTCGCGGTCTGCGCGACCGCCGCCGGGCGGGTCCAGGCACTCGCCACGAGCATGCACGCCGAGCTGCGCGAGATGCAGCACCGGCACGACGAGGAGGTCCTCGGCGACCTGCTGCGACTGGACCACTCCACGGCCCAGGCCGGCCGGATGGCCGACAGCATCGCCGTGCTCACCGGCGCCCGCTCGGGCCGGCGCTGGGCCAAGCCGATCGCGGTGGAGTCGGTGCTGCGCGGGGCGCTCGGCCGGATCGGCGCCTACCAGCGGGTCCGGCTGCACAACGCCAGCACGGCGGCCGTGGCCGGGTTCGCCGCCGAGGGCGTGATGCACGCGCTGGCCGAACTGCTGGACAACGCCACCAACTTCTCCGCCCCGCCGGCCGAGGTGCACGTCTACGTCGAGGAGGTGCCGGCCGGACTGGCGGTCACCGTCGAGGACAGTGGCCTCGGGCTGAGCGAGAGCTGGCTGCGCCGGGCCGAGCGGGCCGTCTCCGCCGAGCCCCTGGACCTCACCACGCTCACCGCGGGGACGCGGCTCGGCCTCGCGGTGGTCGGCGCGCTGGCCCGCAAGTACGGGTTGCAGATCTCCTTCCGGCCGTCGGCGCGCGGTGGCACGGGGGTGGTGATGCTCATCCCGCAGCAGCTGGTGACGCACGCCGCACCGGCGCCCGCTCCGGTGCCCGCCGCGGCCCGGGCGGCGGCGCCCGCTCCGTCGCGCCCGGCGCTCACGCATGCCGGCCCGCCGGCGCTGCTGCCGGCCAGGCCCGCCGCCGCGCCGGCGTCCGCTCCGGCGACCTCGCCCGCCCCGGTACCGGTGGAGGTCGCCGACAGCGGTCTGCCGCAGCGCCGCCGCGGGCAGACGCTCGCCGCCACCGGTACCACCACCGCGGCACCGGCTCCGGCCGCCAAGCCCGTCCGCGCCGACGCGGTGAGCGCCGCCGCCCGGTTCGGCGCCTTCCGGCGCGCCGCCCAGCAGGCCGGGAACGGCAGCGCACCCGCCACGCCCCCCGCACCGGCCACGCCCCCCGCACCGGCTGCGACCCCCACACCGGCCACGCCCCCCGCACCGGCCGCGACCCCCGCAAAGACCACGGACACCACGCCGACCGCACCGACCACGGACACCACGCCCGACGCCTCCCCCGTCACCGAGAAGGACTCCTGATGAGCAGCGTTATCGACCGTGACCTCGACTGGCTGTTGGAGAACCTGCTGACCGCCACCCCCGGCGCCCGGCACGCCCTGGTGCTCTCGGCCGACGGCCTCAGGCTCTGCCACACCGCCGGGCTCGGCGCCGATCAGGCCGACCAGCTGGCCGCGATCGCCTCCGGGATGCAGAGCCTGGCGCACGGCGCCTCGATCGAGTTCGGCGACGGCAGCGGCGGCGTGCGGCAGTCGATGACCGAGTTCCACGGCGGCATCCTCTGCATCGTGGCGGCCGGCGAGGGCGCCCACCTCGCCGTGGTCACCGACGACGAGGCGGACGTGGGCGTGGTCGGCCACAACATGCACGGTCTGATCGAGCAGATCGGCGTCCACCTCAGTGCTCCGGCCCGCGACGACGCGGGTGCCGGGGCGGATACGGACGCGGTGGTCCAAGAGAGCGCCCGGGTATGAGCGGGCGGCCGGTCCTGCCGGGCCGTGACGACGACCCGGACCGCCTCTACACCATCACCCGCGGCCGCAGCCGTTCCCCGGAGAACGCCTTCGACCTGGTCACCCTGATCGTCGCCGAGCGGGAGCCGGACCCGGGCATGCAGTCGGAGCACGCCCGCATCCTGCGGATGTGCGAGGCCCCGACCGCCGTCGTGGAGGTCGCCGCCGAGCTGGCGCTGCCGGTCTCGGCAGTGAAGATCCTCCTCGGGGACCTGCTGGAGTCCGGGGCGGTCACCGCCCGGCACCCCCGGTTCGCTCCCAACAAGGCCCGGCTGCCCGATCTCGACACGCTGAAGCAGGTGTTGCATGGACTCCAACAGCTCTGAGGCCCCCGGGCCCCGGCGCACCCCGCTGCGCGGTACCGCCGACAACGCGCTGAAGATCGTCGTGGTCGGCGGGTTCGGCGTCGGCAAGACCACCCTGGTCGGTGCGGTCAGCGAGATCCGTCCGCTGAACACCGAGGAGACCATGACCAAGGCGGGCGAGGGCATCGACGACCCCTCGGGCTCCTGGGGCAAGCGCTCCACCACGGTCGCGTTCGACTTCGGCCGGATCACGCTCTCCGCGAGCCAGGTGCTGTACCTGTTCGGCGCGCCCGGGCAGGAGCGCTTCTGGTTCCTCTGGGACCGCCTGTTCAGCGGGGCGCTCGGCGCGGTCGTCCTGGTGGACACCCGGCGGCTGGAGGAGTCCTGGTACGCCATCGACCGGCTCGAACACCACGGCACGCCGTTCATCGTGGCCCGCAACAACTTCGGCGATCCGAGCCACAGCCTGGAGCAGGTGCGCGCGGCGCTCGACCTGCCCGCCGAGGTGCCGCTGGTGGACTGCGACGCGCGCGACCGGGAGTCGAGCAAGCAGGTCCTGATCGAGCTGGTCCGGCACCTGGCCGCCCGGGTGGAGGCCGGCAGCGGTCCGGCTGCCCGTCCGGAGGCCGCCCCGGTCGCCCCGGTCGCCGTGTCCGCTGTCGCTGTCGCCGGCGCCACCCACCCGTCCCCGTACGAGGAGAGCACCCCGTGACCGAGCCCGCCGCCACCCCGCCGCCGGGCTGCCCGGCGCACGCCGGTGCCACCCCGCTGTACGGGCCGCGCTTCCAGACCGACCCGTCCCAGCTGTACCGCGAGCTGCGGGCCGCGCACGGTCCGGTGGCTCCGGTCGAGCTCGCCGGGGGTGTCCCCGCCTGGCTGGTCATCGGCTACCGGGAGCTGCAACTGGTGACCGGCCAGCCGCAGTTGTTCGGCCGCGACTCGACCCGCTGGAACGCCTGGGAGAGCATCCCCGAGGACTGGCCGCTGAAGCCGATGATGGCGCCGGTGCCGTCGATCCTGTACGCCGAGGGTGAGGAGCACGTCCGCCGCTCGCGGGCCGTCACGGACGCGCTGGCCGCCGTCGACCCGTACGAGCTGCGCAAGCACTGCGAGGAGATCGCCGACCGGCTGATCGACGGGTTCGCCGGGCGCGGTGAGGCCGAGCTGGTCGCCGAGTACGCGCACCGGATGCCGCTGCTGGTGCTCTGCCGGCTGCTCGGGCTGAGCGAGGAGCAGGCGCCCGTCCTGATCGACGGGCTGCTGGCGATGCTGGACGGCGGGGCGGACGCCCCGGCCGGCGCGCAGCGGCTGCTCGGCGTGATGCTCGACCTGGTCCGGGAGAAGGCCGAGCGGCCGTCCGACGACCTGGCCTCGCGGATGCTGCTGCACGAGGCGGGCCTGGACCACGACGAGGTGATGCGCGACCTGCGCGTCCTGCTGATCGCCGGCCACCAGCCGTGCTCGTACTGGATCTCCAACGCGCTGCGGCTGATGCTCACCGACGAGCGGTTCGCCGCCTCGCTCTCCGGCGGCCGGCGCAGCATCAACCAGGCCCTGAACGAGGCGCTCTGGGAGGACACCCCGACGCAGATCTTCGCCGGGCGCTGGGCGGTCCGGGACACCCAGCTCGGCGGCCAGCGGATCGCCGCGGGGGACATGCTGCTGCTCGGCTTCGCGGGGGCGAACGCGGACCCGGCGGTGCGGCAGGCCGACGGCAGCCCGGCGGAGGGCAACCGGGCGCACATGAGCTACTCCTACGGCGAGCACGGGTGCCCGTTCCCGGCGCAGGAGGCGGCCGAGGTGATCGCCACCACGGCGATCGAGGTGCTGCTGGACCGCCTGCCGGACCTCCGGCTGGCGGTGGCCGAGCACGCGCTGGTGTGGCGGCCGTCGGCGTGGGTGCGCGGGCTGGTGGCACTGCCGGTGTCGTTCACCCCGGGCTACGCGGTCTGACCCCCGGGGCCGCGCGGCCCCGGGCCCGCCGCGCCCGCCGGAACCCGCACCCCGGACCCCGCACCCCGGAATCCGCACGCCGGACCCCCGCCGCAGCCCGGCAGCGAGACGCCGGAGCCCGCCGGCAAGAACACCGGACAGGAATCAGGAAGCCAAGGAGAGTTGTGCCGATGACCGCCCCGATAGCCCTCGACCCGCTGGCGCGCGACAACGCCGCCGAGGGCGCGCTGCTGCGCGCCGCCGGCCCGGCGGTGGCGGTGGAGCTGCCCGGCGGCGTCGCCGCCTGGGCGGTGACGCGGCACGCGGCCGCGCGCGACCTGCTGACCGACCCCCGGCTGGTGAAGGACGCCGCGCACTGGGCGGCCTACCAGCGCGGCGACGTGCCGAAGACGTGGCCGCTGATCGGCCTGGCCGTGCCCGGCCCGAGCATGGTGACCACCGACGGCGCCCGGCACCGGCGGCTGCGGACGCTGGTGGCGCAGGCGTTCACGCCGCGCCGGGTGGAGCTGATGCGTCCCCGGGTGCGGGAGATCACCGACGGCCTGCTGGACGTCCTGGCCGCGGGGGAGCGGGTGGTGGACCTCAAGTCGGTCTTCGCCTTCCCGCTGCCGATGACGGTGATCTGTTCGCTGCTGGGCGTTCCGGAGTCCGACCACGCCCTGCTGCGGGGGCTCTACGAGGAGTTCTTCGGCATCCGGCCCAACCCCGACGGCATCCAGGCGACCATCGCCGGGCTGAACGCCTTCGTCGACGAGTTGGTGGCGAAGCGCCGTTCGGAGCCCGGTGACGATCTGGCCAGTGCGCTGCTGGCGGCGGACGCCGAGGGCGGGGCGCTGAGCGACGCGGAGGCGGCGGCCACCCTGCGGGTGATCATCGCGGCGGGCCACGAGACCACGGTGAACCTGATCGGCAACGCCGTCCGGGCGCTGCTCGCCCACCCGGACCAGCTGGAGCTGGTCCGGGCCGGCACGGTGTCCTGGGACGCGGTGGTCGAGGAGTCGCTCCGGTGGACGCCGCCGACCAGCAACTTCCTGTTCCGGTTCGCCGCCGAGTCCATCGAGGTCGGCGAGGTCGTGATCCCGCGCGGCGAGCCGGTGCTGATCTCCTACAACGCGATCGGCCGGGATCCCGCCCAGCACGGGGTGACGGCCGAGCTGTTCGACATCACCAGGGACCCGAGCCGTCATCTCTCCTTCGGCCACGGTCCGCACGTCTGCCCGGGCTCGCCGCTGGCCCGGCTGGAGGCGGGGGTCGCGCTGCCGGCGCTGTTCGAGCGGTTCCCTGAGCTGTCCCTGGCGGTGCCCGACGAGGACCTGCGGCCGAGCCCCTCGCTGGTGGTCAACTCGCTGCGGGAGCTGCCGGTCCGGCTCTTCTGAGCGCGCCCGGCGCCGGCCGGTTCCCCGCCCGCCCGGACGGGGAACCGGCCGGCGGCCGGGGCGGATCTCCGGGTCACAACTGGGGCACGTGCCGATGAAGGTCGAACGCGGACCTTGGCGGAGGGGGGCTGCTGCGTTAACGTCGTCAAACCGGCGGCCCGCCGCGTCCATGTCGATCTCCGGTACAGCGCAATGTCGTTCTGTCGTACTGCCGGCGCTCGTGCGCCCTGGCGAGGAGGACCGCATTGACCCCCACCCCGACCACGCCGTCCGCGAGGTCCCGCCGTCTGGTCGCCGTGCCCGCCCTGCTGGCGGCGCTGGCCCTGACCGCGGCCTGCTCCAACAGTTCGAGCTCCGGCGGCGGTTCGGGCGGCGGGGGCGAGACCCTGGCCGGTGACTGCGCCAAGTACCAGCCGTACGCCGGGCATTCCGGCACCACGGTGACGGTCTTCGCGTCGATCCTCAGCCCGGAGTCGGACAACCTGGAGAAGTCCTGGGCCGAGTTCGCCAAGTGCACGGGCATCAAGATCAGTTACGAGGGTTCCAACGACTTCGAGTCCCAGCTGCCGGTCCGGGTGACCGGCGGCAACGCCCCGGACTTCGCGATCATCCCGCAGCCCGGCCTGCTGGCCCAGATGGTCAAGAGCGGCAAGGTGGCCAAGCCCCCCGCGCAGACCGTCACCAACCAGGACAAGTGGAGCCCGGTCTGGAAGACCTACGGCTCGGTCAACGGCACCTTCTACGCGGCGCCGATGAGCGCCAACATGAAGTCCCTGGTCTGGTACTCGCCCAAGGCCTTCAAGCAGGCCGGCTACGAGGTGCCGCAGTCCTGGGCCGACCTGATGGCGCTCAGCGACCGGATCGCCAAGGCCGGTGCCGCGAAGCCGTGGTGCGGCGGGATCGCCTCCGGGACGGCCACCGGCTGGCCGGCCACCGACTGGCTGGAGGAGGTGGTGCTGGGCTCGTACGGCGGCGAGGTGTACGACCAGTGGGTGAACCACCAGGTGAAGTTCTCCGACGAGAAGATCACCACCGCGATGCGGACCGTGGCGGACTGGATGCAGAACCCCGCCTGGGTCAACGCCGGGTACGGTGACGTGAAGTCGATCGCCACCACGACCTTCCAGGACGCGGGGGCCCCGATCCTCACCGGCAAGTGCCTCATGCTCCAGCAGGCGTCCTTCTACAAGGCGCAGTGGCCCAAGGACACCAAGGTCGGCCCGGACGGCGACATCTTCGCCTTCCGCCTGCCGGCCGTGAACCCGCAGGTGGCCAGCCCGGTGGAGGGCGGTGGGGAGTTCGTGACGGCGTTCGCGAGCCGGCCCGAGGTGCAGGCCGTGCAGAACTACCTGTCCAGCCCGGACTGGGCGAGCAGCCGGGTGAAGACCGCCACCGGCTGGGTCTCCGCCAACCAGGGCGTGGACAAGAGCCTGTACACCGATCCGATCGACCGGCTCTCCGCCGACGCGCTCACCGACCCGGCGGCGACCTTCCGGTTCGACGGCTCGGACCTGATGCCGGCCGCGGTCGGCGCCGGGCAGGAGTGGAAGTCGCTGACCGCCTGGTTCGCCGAGGGCCAGTCCATCCAGAAGACCGCCGCCGACATCGACGCGGCCTGGCCGCAGTAACGGGTCCGACCGCTACCGCGGCCCGGCCCCGGTAGCGGTCTCCGACCGCCAAGGACCACCTGTCGAGGGCGGTGCGGGGCCACCCACCCGCACCGCCCGCCCCTCCTTCCTGCCCGTGGCAGGGAAAGGACGCGCAGCCATGTCCCTCACCGCCACCGCGCTCGCCGACGGCGCCTGGGGCGACGCCGCCGTCAAGTTCGGCAACAGCTTCGGCGCCGTCGCCGGTTTCCTGGGCATCCTGCTGCTGGTCTTCCTGGTGGCCGGTCGGGCCTCCGGCCGGATCGCCCGCCCGCTGGCCGTCGGGGTCTTCCTCGGCCCGGCCGTCCTGCTGCTGCTCGTCGGCCTGGTCGCCCCGCTGGTCCGCACCGTCTACCTGAGCCTCTACAACGACGACAGCAGCCGCTTCGTGGGCGGCGAGAACTTCGGCTGGGCGTTCACCACCGACTCGGTCCAGAAGATCCTGGTCACCACCCTGCTGTGGCTGGTGGTGGCGCCGCTCGCGGCCACCGGTCTGGGGCTGGTGCTGGCGCTGCTGGTGGACCGGATGCGCGGTCAGGCGGTCTACAAGTCGCTGATCTTCATGCCGATGGCCATCTCGCTGGTCGGCGCCTCGATCATCTTCAAGTTCGTCTACGAGTCCCGCGACGCCGCCCAGTCGCAGATCGGCCTGCTCAGCCAGCTCGCCATCACGCTGGGCTGGGAGCACCCGCCGAACTGGATGCTCTCCCAGCCGCTCAACACCTTCCTGCTGATGGCGGTGATGGTCTGGGTGCAGACCGGCTTCGCGATGGTCGTCCTCTCGGCGGCGATCAAGGCGATCCCGGACGAGGTCACCGAGGCGGCCCGGCTGGACGGGGCGGGCGGGGCGCGGCTGTTCTGGTACGTCACGGTGCCGATGATCCGCACCACGGTGGTGGTCGTGCTCACCACGGTCATGATCACCACGCTCAAGGCCTTCGACATCGTCCGCACCATGACCGGCGGCAACTTCGGCACCCAGGTGCTGGCCAACGAGATGTACTCGCAGTCCTTCGTGCAGTTCAACACCGGGCGGGGCAGCGCGCTCGCGGTGATCCTCTTCCTCGCGGTGCTGCCCCTGGTGGCCTACAACATCCTCCAGCTGCGGAAGGAGCGCGGAGTCCGATGAGCGAGCACCGTCCGACCACGGGCCGGCGTCCGACCGGCGAGCGTCCGGCCACGGGCGGCCGGCGTCCGGCCGGTGACCGGCGACCGTCGCGCGCGGGCCGGCGCGGCGGTCGCCGGCTCCCGGACGGGCGCCGGGGCCCGGTCCGGCAGGCGTTCACCAGCCCGCTCTCCTCGGTCTTCGTGATCGCGGTGACGGTGCTGTGGACCGTCCCGACCCTGGGGCTGCTCGCCACCTCGCTGCGGCCCAAGCAGGACGTCACCGCCGACGGCTGGTGGAACGTCTTCCTCCACCCGGACCTCGGCCTCTCCAACTACCACACCGTGCTGTTCGAGGGCGGCTCCGGTGTCTCCACTGGCCTGATGCCCTTCCTGGTCAACTCGCTGGCGATCAGCGTCCCGGCGACGCTCTTCCCGCTGGTGCTGGCCGCGATGGCCGCGTACGGCCTGGCCTGGGTGCGGTTCCGGGGCAGCGACACGGTGTTCTTCGTGGTGTTCGCGCTCCAGGTGGTGCCGATCCAGATGGCGCTGATCCCGCTGCTGCGGCTCTTCTCCGGCGGCGCGCACCTGGGTTCGCTGACCGTCGTCCCGGCGGTGGACTTCAAGGGCACCTACGCGCCGGTCTGGCTCGCGCACACCATGTTCGCGCTGCCGCTGGCGATCTTCCTGCTGCACAACTTCATCGCCCAGCTGCCGCGGGACCTGATGGAGGCGGCGGTGGTGGACGGCGCCTCGCACTTCAAGATCTTCCGGTCGATCGTGCTGCCGCTCTGCACGCCGGCGCTGGCCTCGTTCGCCATCTTCCAGTTCCTCTGGGTCTGGAACGACCTGCTGGTCGCGCTGACCTTCGCCGGGGGAACGCCCGAAGTGGCGCCGATGACCGTCCGGTTGGCCCAGCTCTCCGGCTCCTTCGGCGGCCGCTGGGAGCTGCTCACGGCCGGCGCGTTCCTGTCGATCGTCATCCCCCTGGCGGTCTTCTTCGGCCTCCAGCGGTACTTCGTCCGCGGCCTGCTGGCCGGTTCGGTCAAGGGATAGTCCCGATCGGCACGGGATGTGGCGGTTCCGTGGACACGGTCGGCGCCGAACCGGTACACCGATAGGGGCAGTTGGCCGAGGTGCGTGGGGGGCGGTCATGGCAGGTACAGGCATTCGGGCGGGCGTCGGACGGCGTGGCAGGCTCGGGGGCCTGCTGGCCGCCCTCACCACCGCCGTGGCGGTGGTCGCCGGCCCGGCGGCCGCTCCGGCGGTGGCCGCCACGGTGACCCTGGGCAGTACGGCGGTCGGTCCGTCCACCGATTCCGGAGACTCGAACCACCTCAACGCGTCCCGGTACGTCACCGGCGCGGCCGGCGGTACGGTCAGCAGCGTCAGCGTCTACGTGGGCGCGGTGGACGCGGCGCCGAACAACCGGTTCCAGGTGGCGGTCTACCGCGACAACGGGGGCAGCCCGGGCGCACTGCTGGCCGGCAGCGCCACGGCGACGCTCACCGCCGACAGCTGGAACACCGTGCCGCTGACGGCGGACCTCACCGCGAACACCGCGTACTGGCTGGCCTACAACAGCAACGGCGGCAGCGCCGCCGTCAACAACCTGCGCTACAGCCCCGGCGGTACCAGCGTGTACGGCAACGGCGGCCGGGCGTTCGGCAGTTGGCCCGCCGACTTCGGCGCGGTGACGTCCAGCGGTCTCAGCTTCTCGATCTACGCGACCTACACCGCGGAGCAGACCCCGCCGCCCCCGCCGCCGGGCGCCGGCCCGGGCGCCGAGGGTCCGATCCTGCTGGTCACCAGCCAGGCCAACCCGTACACCCGCTACCTGGCCGAGATCCTCAAGGCGGAGGGCCTCAACGACTACCGCACGGTGGACATCTCGGCGGTGACCGGCTCGGTGCTGGCCTCCGCCGACGTGGTGCTGCTGGGCGAGATGCCGCTCACCGCGGCGCAGGCCGCGCTGTTCACCACCTGGACCGACGGCGGCGGCCGGCTGGTGGCGATGCGCCCCGACAAGCAGCTCGCGCCGCTGTTCGGCCTCACCCCCACCGCCGGTACCCGCGCGGACGCCTACCTCAAGGTGGACACCTCCGCGGCCCCCGGCGCCGGGATCACCGGCGACACCATGGGCTACCACGGCGCCGCCGACCTCTACGCGCTCAACGGCGCCACCACCGTCGCCGCCCTGTACAGCGACGCCGCCACCGCGACCGCCAACCCGGCGGTCACCCTGCGGACGGCCGGCAGCGGGCGGGCCGCCGCCTTCAGCTACGACCTGGCCAGGTCGGTGGTGCAGACCCGGCAGGGCAACGCGGCCTGGGCCGGCCAGCAGCGGGACGGCACGGACGGCTACGAGGCCTCCGAGATGTTCTTCGGTACCGGAGGCCGGCCGGACTGGAACGACCTGGACAAGGCGCTGATCCCGATCGCCGACGAGCAGCAGCGGCTGCTGGCCAACCTGATCACCCTGCTCGACTCCGCCCGCAAGCCGCTGCCACGCTTCTGGTACTTCCCGCGCGACGTCAAGGCCGTGGTGGTGATGACCGGGGACGACCACGGCGTCGGCGGCACGGCGGGCCGCTGGGACGGCTACTCGGCGCAGAGCCCGCCCGGCTGCAGCGTCGCCGACTGGGAGTGCGTGCGCGGCTCCTCGTACATCTACACCGACGATCCGCTGACCCCGGCGCAGGCGCAGGCCTACACCGACCAGGGCTTCGAGGTGGGCGTCCACGTCACCACCAACTGCCGTCCCTGGGGCAGCGCCTCCGCCCTGCAGGGCTACTACGCCGACCAGTTGTCCAACTGGCGGGCCGAGTACCCCTCGCTGCCGAACCCTTCGAGCAGCCGTACGCACTGCGTGGAGTGGGACGACTGGGCGACGCAGGCGAAGACCAAGCTGGCCAACGGCATCCGGCTCGACACCGACTACTACTTCTACCCCTCCAACTTCACCAAGGACCGCCCCGGTTACTTCAACGGCACCGGTCAGATCATGCGCTTCGCCGACACCGACGGCAGCGTGATCGACGAGTACCAGGCCACCACCCAGCTGACCGACGAGTCCGGCCAGTCCTACCCCGGCACCATCACCACGCTGCTCGACGCCGCCTACGGCGGCACGGGCTACTACGCGGCGCTGACCGCCAACATCCACACCGACTTCGCGGCCTCCGCCGCCTCGGACGCGATCATCACCGCCGCGAAGGCGCGCGGCGTCCCGGTGGTCTCCGGGCGGCAGATGCTCACCTGGCTGGACGGGCGCAACGGCTCGGCGTTCACCAAGCTGGCCTGGAACGGCGGCAGCCTGACCTTCGACATCACCGGCGGGGCCAACGGGCTGCGGGCGATGCTGCCCGTCTCCGCCGCCTCCGGCACGCTGACCGGCATCTCCTCGGGCGGCCGGAGCGTCCCGTACCGGATCGAGACGGTCAAGGGCGTGGCGTACGCGTTCTTCGACGGGGCGGTCGGCTCCTACACGGCTTCGTACGGCCGGGACACCACCCCGCCCGCCGTCACCGGGACGACCCCGGCCGGCGGTGCCACCGGGGTGGCGGCGGGGACGGCGGTGCGCTTCTCGTTCGGCGAGCCGCTGGACCAGGCGAGCGTGACGGCCTCCACGGTGACCCTGCGGACCGCCGCCGGCGCCGCCGTGGCCGGCTCGGTGGTGTACGACGGCGCCGCCAACGGCGTGGTCTTCACACCGAGCGCCCCCCTGGCGCTGACCACCGGCTACACCGCGAGCGTCCAGGGGGTGCGGGACACCTCCGGCAACGCGCTGGCGAGCCCGTACGCGATCTCCTTCACCACCGGGGGAGCGCCGCCCAGGACGCTCGGCAACCCGGTCGTGGGCTCGCTGATCGACGACACCGACTCCCACCACCTCAACGGCAGCCGGGTCACCACCGGGGCGTCCCCGGTGCCGCTCACCGCGCTGAGCGTGCACACCGGCCCGGTCAGCGCGGCGCCGAACAACCAGTACCAGCTGGCGGTCTACACCGACGCGGGCGGCTCACCGGGCACCCTGGTCGCGGCGACCGGCAGCGGCACGCTGACCGCCAACGCCTGGAACACCGTGCCGCTGACGGCGGACCTCACCGCGAACACCGCGTACTGGCTGGTCTACAACAGCAACGGGACGGGTGCTTCGGTCAACAACATGAACTACTCCACCGGCCCGACCGGCTCGGGCGCCTACAGCAACGCGGTGGTGCCCTTCGGCACCTGGCCGGCTGAGTTCGGACCGGCGGTGAAGGACACGCTGCGGTACTCGCTCTACGGCTCCTACTGACGACCCGACCCGCCCGCACCCGCGGCACGGCGCCCCCGGGGCGCCTCTGTCACAGCCTTGTGACGGAGGCGCCCCGGGGTTTTTTGAACCTGTTCAGAATGGTCTACAGTCGGCGTCAGTCGCGGCGCCCAGGCGCCTGCCGGCGGACTGCCCCGTGGGCTGCTTCCGCATGCCCGCAGACCCTTCGAGGGGGAACTCATGCCCGGTCACTCCACACCCGCCCCGGCCGGCGGACCGTCCGGATCCGACCCGTACCGCGCTCCCGGCGGCCCGGGGCAGCAGGCGGGCCCCCAGCATGCCGAGTCCGCTCCCGGACCGGCCGCTCCCGGCGCGTCGTGGCCGGGAGCGGCCGACGGCACGAACCCCTACCGCGCACCGGGCCGCCCCGCCCCGTCGCCCTTCTCGTGGCTGCGCCCCAGCGACCCGGGCCCCAAGGCCCCGGCCACGCCCCGGGTGCTCGCGGCCGCCCTGGTGACCGGCCTGCTGGTCTCCCTGCTGGTCAACCGCGGACTCGGCGTCAACCTGCTGATCTGCGGCGTGGCCGCCGCCGTCGGGGCCGGCCTGGCGGCCCGCTCGGCCGGTCGCCGGGTGCGCGGCTGGACGCTGCTCTGGAGCGCGCTGGCGCTCGCCCTGCTCGCCGTCCCGGCACTCTCCGACGCCGGCTGGCCGACGATGCTGTCGACGCTCTGCGCCCTGGGCCTGGCCTCGCTCGCGCTGCACGGCGGACGCCGCTGGGCGGGCGTGCTGCTCGCGCTGCCCGGCATCCTCTGGCAGCTGGTGCCCGGTCTGGGCTGGGCCGCCGCCGCCGTGCGCCGCATCAGCCCGGCCGGCCGGGGCAGGGTCGCCCCGGTCCTGAAGGCGGTCCTGGTGGCCGGGGTGCTGCTGGCCGTCTTCGGCTCGCTGTTCGCCAGTGCCGACGCCGCCATGGCCGACGTCCTGGAGGCGCTCATCCCGGACCTGGACCTGGGTGAGTTCCCGCTGCGCGCGGTGCTGTTCGTCCTCGGCACGGTCGTCGCGCTGGGCTTCGCCCACATCGCGGCGGGCCCGCGCCGCTGGGACCGCACGGTGGTCCGGCCGGGCCGCGAGCGCGGCCGGCTGGAGTGGGCGCTGCCGCTGGTCGCGCTCAACCTGATGTTCGGCGCGTTCGCGCTGATCCAGGCCGTGGTGGTGCTCGGCGGCCGGGACTCGATCGTGCGGAACACCGGGATGAGCCGGTCCGAGTACGCCCGGCAGGGCTTCTGGCAGCTGACCGCCGTCACCGTGCTGACCCTGGTCGTGGTGGGCATCGCCAAGCGCTGGGCGCCGCGCAGCACCGCGGCGGACCGCCGGCTGGTCCGCATCCTGCTCGGCGCGCTCTGCCTGCTCACCCTCGTCGTGGTCGCCTCGGCCCTCGGCCGGATGTGGTTCTACGTCGACGCCTCCGGGCTGACCAGGCTCCGGCTCTGGGTGCTGGTGGTCGAGGTCTGGCTGGGCGTCGTCTTCCTGCTGCTGATCACGGCCGGGCTGGTCCGCTCGGCGGCCTGGCTGCCGCGCGCCGTGGTGCTCAGCGGCATGCTGACGGCCGCGGTGTACGGACTGATGGGGCCGGACGCGATCATCGCCGAGCAGAACGTGGCCCGCTTCGAGCGGACCCAGCAGATCGACCTGCGCAACGTCCGGGACCTCTCGCTCGACGCCGTCCCGGCCCTGGACCGGCTGCCGAAGGACTACCGGACCTGCGCGCTGGAGCTGATGCGGACCCAGGCCGAGGAGGCCGTGCCCTGGTACGCGACCAACCTCGGGGCCTCCCGGGCGCGGGACATCCTCGCCGAGCGTCCGCTGGCGGACGAGGTGTCGGCGGCGGGCGACGCCTGCGCCCGGGCGGGCCTGTGGGACGGGTACCGGGAGGGCGAGGCCGCCGAGCGGCACTGAGCCGGCCCGGTGGGCCGTGCCGCCGTGCCGCCGTGTGGCGCGGGGGCGGAGGTGGCCCGACGCGCGAGGGCCGGCCGGGAGCGGTGAGCTCCCGGCCGGCCCTCGTGGTGTTCCGCGGTCGGTGCGGCATCCGGACGGTCCCGCCGTCGGCGGCCGCTCCGACCGGTGTCGCGTCGGCGCCGCGTCGCTGCGGTGTCGGGCTCGGTGTCGCGTCGGCGTCGCGTCGGTGTCGGTGTCGCGTCAGTGCATCGCGATGCCGGAGGTGTTCGACGCCAGGTCCTCCGCCTTGGCCCTGATCACGGTGACCGCGACCACCAGGGCGAGCCCGGCGAGCACCGCGCCCACGATGAAGCCGTGCGAAATGCCATGAGCGAGTACCTGGTTGGCCGCGTCGGTGCCCTTGGGGAACTCCTTCTTCTCCAGGAACGCCGCCTTCTGCTCCGGCGTGGCCGAGGCCATGAAGCCGGGCAGCTGCACCTTGGCCTCCGCGGTGGCGTAGTGCGCGAACACCGTGGTGAGGATCGACAGGCCCAGCGACCCGCCGATCTGCTGCATCGAGTTGAGCAGGCCGGACGCGGCGCCGGTGTCCTCGCCGGCCACCCCGGCGACCGCGAGCAGCATCACCGGGACGAAGGTCAGACCCATGCCGAAGCCGAACACCACCGTGGGGCCGAGCACCCCGTCGATGTAGCCGCTGTCCGCGTTCATCTGGGTCAGCCAGGTGAGCCCGATGGTGACGAACAGCGCACCCCCGGCCATGAACGGCTTCGGGCCGTACTTGGCCTGGAGGGTGGAGGCGACCTGCGCGGCGATGATGATCGACACGCTGATCGGGAGGAAGGCGAAGCCGGCCTTCAGCGGGCTGTAGCCGAGCG
The DNA here is from genome assembly GCF_055564815.1 of Kitasatospora sp. NPDC028961. Taxonomy (NCBI): domain Bacteria; kingdom Bacillati; phylum Actinomycetota; class Actinomycetes; order Kitasatosporales; family Streptomycetaceae; genus Kitasatospora; species Kitasatospora sp. NPDC028961. The sequence goes on from NZ_JBVHVO010000016.1 coordinate 83,264, forward strand.
GTCCCTGCACGAAGAGCGTGACGTAGAAGAAGATGCCGAACATGGCCGCGGCCAGGCAGAGCATCATCACCAGGCCGCCGGTGCGGTTGCGGTTGGCGAACAGGTGCAGCGGGGTGATCGGCTGCGCGGTGCGGTTCTCGATCACCAGGAACGCGGCCACCAGCAGCACGCCGGCCGCGAAGGAGCCGAGCGTCACCGGGTCCGTCCAGCCGTCCGAGGCGGCCCGGATGAATCCGTAGACCAGGCTGACCAGCCCCAGCGTGGAGGTGAGCGCACCGGGCAGGTCGAAGCGGCCGGCGCGGCGCTCCGACTCCGCGATGTAGCGCGGCGCGGCGACGGCGATCAGGATCGCGATCGGCACGTTGACGAAGAACACCCAGCGCCAGTCGAGGTACTCGGTCAGCACGCCACCGGCCAGCAGGCCGATGGCCGCACCCGAACCGGCCACCGCCGAGAAGACCCCGAAGGCCTTGTTGCGTTCGGGCCCTTCGTCGAAGTTGGTGGCGATCAGGGCGAACGCGGTCGGCGAACATATCGCGCCGCCGATGCCCTGGAGCGCGCGGGCGGCGAGCAGCATGCCGCCGTCCTGCGCGAAGCCGCCGAGCAGCGAGGCCAGCCCGAACAGCAGCGTGCCGGCGATGAACACCCGGCGACGGCCGAGGATGTCGCCCGCGCGGCCGCCGAGCAGCAGCAAGCCACCGAAGGTCAGCGTGTAGGCGTTGATCACCCACGACAGGTTGGTGGTGGAGAAGTTCAGCGCGTCCCTGATCTGCGGCAGCGCGATGTTCACGATGGTGGCGTCGAGGACGACCATCAGCTGCGTCGCGGCGATGACGGTCAGGGTGATGCCCTTGCGCCTGCCCTGGCTGCCTTGCGGTGGAGAGTTCTTGCTGAGCGTGTCGGAGATAGCCAAGTTAGTGCCCCCTGCTGGCTACTGCTTCGTATGCTGTGGACCCGAGGTCCAGTGCGTTCCCGCGGCGTCCCGCGGGCTATGAAGGAACGGGATCGTTCACTAGCCTGGACGATATCCTGGGCGAGATTGTGAACGCAAGCGTTCCCTAAGGTTGGTGACGATGGATCAGTTGGTACGGCGCCAGGCGGCAGAACGGCCGGGCGGCCGGGCGGCCGAGCGGCCCGTCGAGCGGCCGCGCGACCAGGTCGCGGACCGGGCCGGCGAGCAGTTCCCGGGGTCTGCGGAGGGAGCCGTGGAGTGCCCGGCGGAGGGCGGTCCGGCCGTGCCCGTGCCGAGGATCGTCGTCCCGGTGGCCGGGCCGGCGTCGCACTGTCCGATGAAGGTGGCCGCCGAGGTGCTGTCCCGGCCGATGCGGCGCCGGGGCAAGGAGCTGGAACGCGCGATCTTCGAGGCCGTGCTCGACCAGCTCACCTCCGGCGGATTCGCACGGCTGACGATGGAAGGCGTCGCCGGGGCCGCGCGGACCGGGAAGGCCGCGTTGTACCGGCGCTGGGCGTCCAAGGTCGAACTCGTCATCGACGCCCTGGACTCCACTCTGCCACGGCCCTCCGACACCCCCGACCTCGGGTCCGCCCGTGCCGAATTGCTGCTGCTCATCCAGGGTTTCACCGAGGCGATGACCTCCCGGTCGGGCGGTGCCATGCACGCGTTGATGGCCGAGCTGGAGCACGAGCAGGCGGAGCTGTTCAAGGACTTCATCGTCCAGCGGGTGGTCGAGCCGACCAAGGACACGATCCTGGAGATCCTGCGGCGGGGAGCGGAGCGCGGCGACGTCCGGCCCGGCGCGGTCAGCCCGCTGGTCGCCGACGTGGCGCCCGCGATGCTGATGTACCGGGTCAAGGTCTGCGGCCGGCAGCTCGGGCGCGGATTCGCCGTCGAGCTGGTGGACGAGGTCCTGGTGCCGCTGATCCGCCGCTGACGCGCGCTGCCGGGGGCGGGGGGCGGGTCCGGGTGGTGTGCCTGGCGGCCGGGGCGCCAGGTCGCCGGGGGCGGCTGGTCGGGGCGGTTCCGGGCGGCGAGGTCACCGGGGGCCGGCTGGTCGGGGCGGTTCCGGGCGGGGCTTACGCTGGAGGTTGCCCCAGCCGAAGGACTCCGCGATGCCCATCGTTCCGCCGACGCACTCCGTCGAGCGCTCGCTGCGCCGGGCCGGCGCCAAGATCGTCGTCGGTCTCGACGAGGTCGGGCGCGGCGCCTGGGCCGGACCGGTCACCGTGGGTGCCGCCGTCACCGGACTGCGCAAGCCCCCGGAGGGCCTGACCGACTCCAAGCTGCTCACCGAGCTGCGCCGCGAGGCGCTGGCCCCCGTCCTCGCCGACTGGGTCACCGCGTACGCGCTCGGTCACGCCTCCGCGCTGGAGTGCGACGAGCTGGGGATGACCGCGGCGCTGCGGCTGGCCGCCGTGCGCGCCCTGGAGGCGCTGCCGGTCGAACCGGACGCGGTGATACTCGACGGCAAGCACGACTACCTGGGCGGCCCGTGGCGGGTACGCACGGTCATCAAGGGCGATCAGTCCTGCATCTGCGTGTCGGCGGCCTCGGTGCTCGCCAAGGTCCACCGCGACGGCCTGATGGCCGAACTCGGCGAGACCTGCCCCGAGTACGGTTTCGCCGACAACGCCGGCTACCCCTCCCCGGTGCACCGCACCGCGCTGGCGGAGTTCGGCCCGACCGAACAGCACCGGCTCTCCTGGGCCTACCTGGACGGGCTGCCCCGATGGCGCCACCTGAAGCGGACCAGGGCCGCCGTCGGTGTCGGCGCACCGGGCTCGGCGGGTCCCGCGGACGAGCAGTTGACGCTCGGTTTCTGACGTTTCGTCGTCCCTTGACCCGGGTGGGGGCGGAGGGCTTCCGTGCCCAATGGGTGGGGCGCCCGTGCGCGCCCGACCGGCATTTGATAGATATCCGGGTATGCCTGTCTTCCCCGAGGAGCCGGAGATTCACGAGAGCCTCCCGGGCCCCGGCGTTCCCTTCCCCCGCGAGTCGGACGCACAAGCCCCCCGTACGCCTGCCTCCGGCAGCGCGACTCCTTCCGCACCGTCGACCGTCACCGCAGCCCCGGCCCCGGTGCCGGGCCAACGACCCGCACCCGCGCGCCCGGCGCCGCCGGGTGCCGGGCGCCCGGGGCCGCAGCCCCGGCCGGGTGGGATCCCCAAGCCCGGTCCGCGCCGTCCGGCGCCCGCGGCACCGCAGGTCGCGGTCCAACTCCTGTCCGCCACCGCCGCGCAGGCGCTGGAGCGCGCCGACGAGGCGGTCGACCGGCTGCTGGACTCCGGCCGCGACCCGGGCGCCGTCCTGGTGCTGACGGTCGGCGAACCGCACCCCTGGCAGCGGCACGAACTCTCCTTCGGCGAGGAGCGCTACTGGGCGCAACTCGCCGAGGGGGGAGACGTGTTCTACGCGGACGCCGCGCTGACCCGGCCGGCCCGCCGTGCCGTGGTCGTGCTGGTGGTCAACGGCGGCAGCGCCGACCGTGCCGCCAAGGCGTTCACCGAGGCGCGCGGCCGGGCGGCCGAGCTCCTGGTGGTCTGCGGTGACGCCGGCCCCGCCGCCGAGGCCGCCGGTGTACCGGCCGGCCGCCCCGTGTCCGCCTGACACCCGTCGACCCTCGGGCCCGGCACCACCAGGTGCCGGGCCCGACCCGTGCCGTTCCGACCCGTGCCGCCACCTGTGGGCGTGCCCGTGGTGCCCGGGCCCCGAAGCACGGGTGGGCGGCGGCCCGTTGCCCGAGGGCGTGGCCTCAGTAGGTGCCGGTGCGCCGGCCGGGCTCGATCGCGCTGACCCGTGCGCCGGTCCACGGGCGCTCGGACTGGCGCAGGGGGCGCTGCCCCCGCGCGCTCTCCAGTGCCGGGCGGGGCGGCAGCTCGGTCACGGTGCGGACCGGCCCGTCCGCCCACGAGCCCGAGTGCGGATTGCGTCCGCTCCGGCCGTCGGCGAGGATCTGCCAGCCCGCCGGGGTCAGCGTGAGGTACGAACCGCAGCGCAGTCCGTGCAGGGCGGCCGCGTCCTGCAGGGCCCACATCCAGGCGCCGTCCTGGGCCGTCCAGCCCGCCGAGCCCTCCCGGCAGCGCAGCAGCACGGCCGTTCTGGCCGGAGTGGTCCGGCGCAGGTCGTGCGGGGTGACCTGCCGCAGGTGCGCCAGGAGGGCGTTGCGGTGCTCCCAGCCGTCGGTGTGGCGCGGCCGGGGAACGAAGGACGCCGAGGCGTTCAGCCGGTGCGAGGCGTCCAGCACGGTGACCACGACCGTGCCGGGCTGCGGCAGGTGGCGCCGGTGCAGTTCCAGGACGAACTCGCGCGGGTCGCGCAGCGACGGGATCCCCGAGGCAGCCCACGTCTCCAGGTCGCACACCCGTCTGGGCTCCGAACCCCGGGCGAGGGGATACTGACCTCGGCCGATACCGTTGATCACGATCCTCCTTCCCGACCCACGGATGCGCGGGTACGTGTGTACGTCGAAGCCCTGGTCCAGCGGACCGGGTTCCGGGTACGGTCCAATTCTCAGGGCAGCGGGGGTGGAGCGGCAATGATGAAATGATGAACGCCGCCCGAAAGCCAACGTTCTGCCGGATATATTCCCCCTCGGCGTGACCGTCACCCACGGCTCGCGAGGCGGTGATCCGGAGCACCCGAAGGCCGGTGCGGAGTACTTTTCGCATGGTCGCCCCTCCCTTTGCCCGGTCGGTGCCGCCGGTTCCCGCAGATCGTCCGCACTGCGGCCGCATTACTCCATTCGGGTGTAGGTCAGTGCCGGAACCCCAGGCTCCGTCACCGTCTTCCCGCCGATCACGAGCGCAGTCCCACCTCCCTCCGCTCGTTCCGGCCCGCTTCGCACCTCCCGGTTGGCCCCGGCTCCCCGCTCGCCGGAGCCCCGCGTACCGCCGGCTCAGCCCTGTACGGCCAGGACCAGCGGCAGGACGGCGCTCGCCCCGGCCTTGCGCAGCAGGCGGGCGGCGACGGTGACCGTCCACCCGGAGTCGACCAGGTCGTCGACCAGCAGCACCGGCCCGCCCGCCGCGGCCACCGCCGCCTCCACCTCCGGCGGCAGCGCGAGCGCTCCGGCCAGTGCGTGCAGGCGCTGGGCACTGTTGCTGCGCCCGCCCTGCGGCGACCGTCCGGCCGCGTACTCGATGTGCCCGAGCAGGGGCAGCCGGCCGATCTCGGCGATCCGGGCCCCGAGGCTGCCGACGAGCTGCGGTCGGCGCGACGAGGCCATGGTCACCACGCCGACCGGCCGGTCGAGCCGGACTCCCTCGGTCGTCGCGGGCCCGGCCCAGCCGCCGGGGCCGCGCGCCCAGTCGCTCAGCACCGCCACCAGGGCGTCCACCGCCTCCCCGGGCACCGGAACGTCGGGCGCCTGGTCGGCCAGCAGCGTCCGCAGCCGGTTGCCCCAGCCGATGTCGGAGAGCCGGCCCAGCGCCCGGCCCGTCTCGGCCTGCTCGCCCGCCGGGATGCGGCCCTTGAGCGGCACGCCCAGCGCGTCCATCCCGGTCGGCCAGAGCCGGCGAGGCTCGAAGCTGACGCCGGGCCGGCCGAGCGCGGCCCGCGCCGCGTCCAGCGCCGCGGCGGAGACCTCCGGGGTGTGCAGCGGTCCGGCGCAGTTGTCGCAGCGGCCGCACGGCTCGGCCTGCTCGTCGTCCAGCTGCCGCCGCAGGAACTCCATCCGGCAACCGGTCGACGCCGCGTACTCGCGCATCGCCGCCTGCTCCGCCTCGCGCGAGGCGGCGACCTTGGCGTACCGGGCGGTGTCGTACGCCCAGCTCTGCCCGGTGGCCGTCCAGCCGCCCTTGACCCGGTGCACCGCGCCGTCCACGTCGAGCACCTTGAGCATGGTCTCCAGCCGGGCGCGGCGCAGGTCCACCCGGGGCTCCAGGGCGGCGGTGGAGAGCGGCCGGCCGGCCTCGGCGAGGGCGTCGATGGTGCGGCGGACCTGCTCCTCGGGCGGGAAGGCCAGGGAGGCGAAGTAGCGCCAGATCGCCTCGTCCTCGCGCCCGGGCAGCAGCAGCACCTCGGCCCGGTCGACGCCACGGCCGGCCCGGCCGACCTGCTGGTAGTAGGCGATCGGCGAGCTGGGCGAGCCCAGGTGCACCACGAATCCGAGGTCCGGCTTGTCGAAGCCCATGCCGAGCGCCGAGGTGGCGACCAGCGCCTTGACCCGGTTGGCCAGCAGGTCCGCCTCGGCGGTGCGGCGCTCGGCGTCCTCGGTGCGGCCGGAGTACGAGGCCACCGGGAAGCCCCGCTCGCGCAGGAAGGCCGTCACCTCGTCGGTGGCGGCGACCGTGAGGGTGTAGATGATGCCGGAGCCGGGCAGCCGGTCGAGGTGGTCGGCCAGCCAGGCCAGCCGGTGCGCCGGGTCGGGCAGGGCGAGCACCCCCAGGGTGAGGCTCTTGCGGTCCAGCGGGCCGCGCAGCACCAGGGCGTGCTCGTCGGTGGTGCCGGTGCCGAGCTGCTCGGCGACGTCGGCGGTGACGCGGGCGTTGGCCGTGGCGGTGGTGGCCAGCACCGGGACGCCCGGCGAGAGGTCGGCGAGCATGGTGCGCAGCCGGCGGTAGTCGGGGCGGAAGTCGTGGCCCCAGTCGGAGATGCAGTGCGCCTCGTCCACCACCAGCAGGCCGGTGGAGGCGGCGAGCTTGGGGAGTACCTGGTCCCGGAAGTCGGGGTTGTTCAGGCGCTCGGGGCTGACCAGCAGGATGTCCACCGCGCCCGCCGCGACCTCGGCCTGGACGGCGTCCCACTCGTCGGTGTTGGCCGAGTTGATGGTGCGGGCGTTGATGCCGGCCCGGGCGGCCGACTCGACCTGGTTGCGCATCAGGGCGAGCAGGGGGGAGACGATCACCGTCGGACCGGCGCCGCGGGCCCGCAGCAGGGCGGTGGCGATGAAGTAGACGGCGGACTTTCCCCAGCCGGTGCGTTGCACCACGAGGGCCCGGCGGTGGTCGACGACCAGGGCCTCGATGGCCGTCCACTGGTCCTCGCGGAGGGTGGCGGCGGGCCCGGCGAGTTCGCGCAGGACGGCCTCGGCCCGCGCCCGGACCTCGGCGCGGTCGGCGGCTGTCGCGCTGCCGGTGCCGGCCGTGGTGGTGGCGTCGGTGGCGGTGGTGTGGTTCTGCGGCTGCTGCATGCCGTCCATGTAACCCCGAGCTGCCGACAATGGGCGAACGGCGCTGCTCACGGGTGGGTGGCCGGCGGGTGCAATTCATCAGCTCTTCCGCTGAACGGGTGTCGAATGTCCCCCGGGAGAGTGGCTCCGAATGGCCCGAACGAAGGACGTTTTATCCACAGGCGGGCTTTATCCACAGGGAAAAGGAAAATCCGGGGGCGGCTCGTGGATTGCGGCAGTCTTCCGGTCATGAACAACGAACGCGTCGCACTCCCCTTCCACCCGGCCTCCGGCGGGCGTCCGGTCACCATGCGCGGCCCGGCCGACATGGCCGAGCTGCTGCCCTACCTGCTGGGCTTCTTCCCCGACGACAGCATCGTCGCCGTCGGCCTCCAGGGGCCGGACCTCCACCAGGGCGGGGTGATCCGGCTGGACATCCCCGAGGCGCCGCAGCAGTGGTCGGCGGCCGCCGACGAGACGGCCTCGCTGCTCGTCGGCCTCTCCGAGCGCCGGGACCGCCGACCGGTCCAGGTCCTCCTCTACCTCTGTCAGGACCCCGACCGGGAGCACGGTCCGCCGGTGCTCGACCGGCTCGAACCGCTCGCGGAGGAGCTGCGGGCGGCCTTCGAGGCCAGGGGAGTGCGGGTGAAGGAGTCACTCTGCGTGTCCGCCGGCCGCTGGTGGTCCTTCCTCTGCCGTCGGGAGGGGTGCTGCGATCCGGCCGGCCACCCGGTCCGGCACAGCCCCGCCCCCGGGCCGGTGGCCGCGGCGGCCACGTTCGCGGGACTCGCGCCGCGGGGCAGTCGCAAGGCGATCGTGGCGGCGGTGGGCCCGATCGGTCCGCCCGAGGCGGACGCCCAGCGCCTGGCACTGGCCCGGGTACTGGACAGCCGGGCGCCGTCGCCCTCCCGGGAGCAGGGCGGCGCGCTGCTCGACCAGGCGGTGGCCGAGTTCATGGCCGGCGCGCGCGTACTCGACGACCACCGGACGGCCCGGCTGCTCGTCGCCCTCCAGGACCGGCGCACCCGGGACCGGGCTGCCGAGTACATCCGGCCCGAGGAGCTCGCGCCCACCCAGCGGCTCTGGCGCTTCCTCGCCAGGCGGTGCGTGCCGCCCTACACCGGCTACGCCCCGCCGCCGCTCACTCTGCTGGCCTGGGCCTCCTGGGTCGCGGGTGACACCGCGACGGCCCGCGTGGTGCTCGCCCACACGCTCCGGCTCGCCCCCACCTACCTGCTGGCCCAGCTGCTCTACGAGTCGTTGAACGGCGGGCTCTCGCCCGAGGAGCTGTTGGCGAGCGTGGCGGCCGAGCGCAGCCGCCGCTCCGCCGGAGAGCGGGGAGCGCCGGCGGGCGGCCCGGGCCGCCCTGCTCCTGAGCGGGGTCCGGACCCCGAGCGGTCGCCGGAGGAGCCGTCGCCCCCGGTCCCGGCGAAGCCTCGCCGTCGGCGCGCCCGCAAGGGGGAGGCCGAGGCGGAGCCGTCGGGTGAGTCGGGTGCCGCGAGCCCGGGGGCGGTGCCCGGCGAGGCAGGTGTGCCAGGTGTCGCCGGTACGCCGGGGCGGCGCCCCGACCGTCCGGCCAGGGGCACGGCGAAGGCCCGCGAGGGCGGTCGGCCCGACGAGGGCCCGAGGGCAGGGCCGCCGGTTCGGGCGTCTGACCGCGAGGCGCGACGGCCGTCCTCCCGGGTGCGCTCCGCCCGGAGGGTGGGGTCAGGCCGCGCCTCGCCCTGGGCGTCGGTGGAGGCGGGGGCGACGGCGGGTGGGCGCGGCCGGAGTCGCGGCGCCCGCGGTGCGACGGGCAGGTCCCGGCATGCGCCGTGACACCCCGGCGGTCGGGGGCCCCGGTTCCTCCGTCGGCCGGCTCGGGCCGCCGACCCGAGCCGGCGGCCCTAGGCGGCTACACCTCGCCGCGGGCCATCGCGATCAGACGGTCCAGCACCTTGCCGCCGCTGACCCGGAGCCCGTCGTGCTCCCACTCGTTGGTGACCCACGTCCGCAGGCCGCGTACGGCCCGGGCGGTCTCCAGCGAGTCCGCGGTGTCGACGTACATGTCGTCGTGGTAGACCGCCGCCACGACGGGCACCTCGTTGACGGCCAGTCGGGCCGGGTCGTACAGGTCGGCCCAGTCGGTGCGGGCGGCGAGCAGCTCCGCCGTCTCCTTCAGCGGGCGGAGCGCCGGGTCGGTGTCGAACAGCCAGGGGTAGATCATCTCCCCGGTGAACAGCACCGGGGCCCCCGATTCCAGCGCAGCCCCGGCGTCGAACTCGGGGAACTCCTTGCGGACGCGCTCGGCCGCCCAGCCGGTGCCCGCCCCGTCCACCGACCGCTGACCGTAGATCGATTCGTGCAGCACGGCGTACAGCGGCCCCTCGGCGAAGGAGACCTTCGCCTGGACGCCGGCCAGGAAGGTGTCGGACAGCTCGGGCCCGGCGACGCCTTCCACCCAAGCCTCCTCCAGCAGGTAGTGCAGGCTCCCGGAGCCGCTGCCGCCGCCGAGCATCATGCCGAGGCCCTGGAACGCCTGGACGGTGAGCAGCCCGCCGTCGGGCAGCGTGGCGGGGGAGTCGGCGAGGTGGGCGGCGATCCGCCGGACCGCTTCGACGTCCTGCGGGAAGCGGGCGTAGTGCTCCTCGTTCTTGCGGACCACCCGGGGGTAGGCCGCCCGGTACACGTCGTCGGCCGAGCTGCGCAGGCCCGCGAGGCCGCCCGTGACGAAGGCCTCGTGCAGCCCCTCGGGCGCGATCGACAGGTAGGTGAGGAGGCAGAAGCCGCCGAAGCTCTGGCCGAGCACGCTCCAGCGCCGGTCGTCGCCGAGCAGTCGGCGCCGGATCAGCTCGGCGTCCCGCACGATCGAGTCCGCGCGGAAGCACGCCAGGTAGTCGGCCTGCTCCTGGGCGCCGCCGCGCCGGGCGAGGGTCTGCCGGTTCGCGGGCGTGGACCGCCCGGTGCCGCGCTGGTCGAGCAGGAGCACCCGGTAGTCGTCCAGGGCGCGCTCCAGCCAGCCGTCGCGGCCGAGCGGGCGCCCCGCCTTGCCGCCCGGTCCGCCCTGGAGGAAGAGCAGCCAGGGCAGGTCGTCCTTCTCACGGCGCGCGGCCACCACCTCGCGGGCGTACACCTCGATCTGCTCGCCCTGGGGGGCGGAGTGGTCGAGGGGCACGCGGAAGACGTGGTCGGTCGTGACAATCCCGGGCAGCCGGCTGGCGGTGGACATACAACTCCTCGGTATGTGTCTGGTTCACAGCCGTCACGCCGCCGCTCACGGTGTTGCCGGTGCGGGCGCCGCAACCCCCGCACCGTATCCTGACGGCGGTCGGACACGGGTTCGACGGTTGCCGTTCACGACCGTCCGCCCGAGGAGCCGCGCGAGGCTGTACGACAGCCGCGGCACCCGTGGGTGCGGGCCCGTCACGGCACCGGCCCGGAGCGCCGGCGGCCCGGCGGCGGCACGACTGCCCGGTACCCCGGTGCGGCAGGCCGAAGTGACGGTTCGGGCGTTACCTGCGGCCGGTCCGCGGCGTTCACCCCGGGGGCACTGTGCCCGGACGGACACCGGGCTCCCGTAGCCGGACGACGCCGCGCCGCGCCGAGTACCGGGGTGCGGCCCGCCGACGGTGCCCGGCGCACCGCCCGGCCGACGGGCGGCCGGCAGAAGGTGGCCGCCCCGCGCCCGTCCACGGCGGGACCGGGGCGCCGATCGGGACACGGCGTCACCGGTGCGACCGGGCAAAGGCCGTGACGAAGTGCCGGGCACCAGCGGGTGCCCGGGAAAGGCGAACCCGGTACCCCGGCGGCACCGGGCACCGCATGGCACGGCCCGGCGACGGGTACGGCCAGACACGGCAGACACGCCGGCGGGAACCCCCGCCGGCCAGGCATCATCAGCACGCGATCGAGCGTGCTCGCGGCCCACCGGCCCCACCGGCCACCGGACCGCCGAGGGGAGGAGAGTCCGGTGACCGCCATGAGGCCACCACAGGCCATGCCGGCCGAGAGCGTGGTCGGTGCGCCGAGACCGGTCGGGCGCCCCGACCAGGTACCGCCGGGCATGCCCGGCGGCGCACCCGCCGGCCCGGCCCGGTCAGCGGCGCCGCCGCGTCCGCAGCCCGCCGCCGTCCACCACGCGGTGCTCTGCGTCAACGCCCCCTCGATGGCCGCCTCCGGTCCGGACGGACAGCTGCGCGGTCACGGCCTCCACGGCTTCTACCGCTCCGGAGTCCGGGTCCTGGCCCGGATGGAGCTGCGGATCGGCGGTATGGAGCCGCTGCCGCTCCAGGGCACCCTGACCTCGGCGGCGCAGGCCCGCTTCCTCGGCGCCGTCCGGATCCCCGGCGACCTCGACCCCGATCCGGCGCTCACCGTCGAACGGCTGCGCCATGCCGACGGGATCGAGACCGTCACCGTCCGGAACACCGGCAGCAGGCCGGCCCGGCTGCCGCTGGAGATCGCGCTCGGCACGGACCTCGGCCCGGTCGGCGAGATCGCCGCCGGGCACCGGCCGCCGGACCTGCCCGGACAGGTGCAGTCCGCCGGGCTGCGCTGGGCCGGGCCGACCCACAGCGCCGTCGTCAGCGCCAAGCCCTCGCCGCACGCCGTGCTGGCCGGCGCCGGAGTACTGCGCTGGGATCTGGAGGTGCAGCCCGGCGCCCGGTGGTCGGTCGAGCTGCGCACCGAGCTGGAGAGCACCACCCCCGGTCCCCGGCCGCCGGGCGGCCGCGGCACCGGGGTCCCGCTGCCGTGGGCGGAGCCGGAGGTCCGCAGTGACGACCCCCGGGTCCAGTCGCTGGTGCCGCGGGCACTGGACGCCCTCGGCGGCCTGCTGTTCGCCGACCCGGACCGCCCGACCGACCTCTACCCGGCCTCCGGCGCGCCCTGGCGCTTCGGACTCGCCCCGGCCGACGCGCTCTGGGCGGCCCGGCTGATGCTCCCGCTGGGCACCCGGCTGGCGGCCGGCACCCTGCGGGCACTCGCCCGCCGTCAGCAGCTCGCGCCCCCGGCCGGCCAGGGCGGCCCCGGCCAACGCCCCGAGGGGCTGCTGCCCGGGGCGCTGCGGCACGGCGGTCCGGAGCTGCCGCCCACCTGCACGGCCACCGAGGCGACCCTGCTGTTCGTCACGGTGCTCGCCGAGGCCTGGCGCTGGGGCCTGCCCCGGCACGAGGTGGCCGAGCTGCTGCCGGCCGCCGAGCGGGCGCTCGGGGCGCTCCGCGACGGCCTGGTCGACGGCTTCGTCACCGACCTGAGCCGTCCGGTGGAGGAGCGCGCCGCCCATCCGGTGGCGGCCCGCGCCGAGGTCCAGGCCCAGGCGCACCGGGCCGCGCTGCACGGGGCCGAGCTGCTGGACGCCTTCGGCCGCCCCGGCGCCGAGGAGTGGCGCTCCTGGGCGGCCGGTCTGCGGGGGCGCTTCCGTGAGCGGTTCTGGATCGACGACCTCTCCGGCGGCCGTCCGGCGGCGGGCCTCGTCCCGGGCGGGCAGCAGCTCCCCGCCGTCGCCTCCTCCTTCGTCCACCTCCTCGACCCGGGGCTCTGCGCCGACGGCGGCCGGCACGAGAGCCTGCTCGACCGCGAGCAGACCAGGGTGCTGGCCCAACGGCTGGCCGCGCCCGAGCTGGACAGCGGCTGGGGCCTGCGCACGCTCAGCTCCAAGTCGCCCCGGTTCAATCCGCTCGGCCACCGCAGCGGGGCGGTGCGGGTCCATGAGACCGCCCTCGCGATCGCCGGGCTGGCCGAGGCCGGCCACGAGAACGAGGCCGGCGCGCTGCTGGAGGGCCTGCTCGGCGCGGCCGCCCACTTCGAGGGCCGGCTGCCCGAGATGTACGCGGGGGAGCAGCGCGTCCCCGGTTGCCCGCCGGTGCCGCACCCGGCCGCGTGCCACCCGGCGGCGGTCTCGGCGGCCGGGGCCGTGCACGCGGTGTTCGCCCTCGCCGGGGTGCGCCCCGACGTACCGGGCGGGCGGGTGCTGGTCCGGCCGGCCAGCACCGCTCCGCTGGGCGAGTTGCAGCTGACCGGGCTGCGGGTGGCGGGCGAGCCGTTCTCGGTGCGGGTGAGCCGGATCGGCGTGGCGATGGTCGAGGAGGCGTCCGCGGAGCTCCAGCTGGTCGCCCGCTGACCCCCGAACCGCGCCCCGGGGGGGGGGGGGGGGGGGGGGGGGGGGGGGGGGGGGGGGGGGGGGATGGCGGGAAGGGGGGGGAGAGGGGTAATTAAAAGGAAGGGCCTGCTCGAAACAGACGACCTTGCCAAT
>NZ_JBVHVO010000016.1:96572-150764 GCF_055564815.1 Kitasatospora sp. NPDC028961
AAGGAAGAGGGGGGGGGGGGGGGGGCGGGGTTCTGGGGTATTGTGGACCTTTCCCCCCCCCCCCCCCCCCCCCCCCCCGGGGGGGGGGGGGGGGGGCTCCCCCCCCCCCCCCCCCCCGACCGGCCGGCCGCCCAGAGCCGGGCACGGGGCAGGGACGACGGGTCGGAGGCGCGGACGGTCGGGCACGCTTCGTGCGCGGGCCTGTGCTTATCGTCAGAGAGACGACTATGATCGTCGCCATGTCGCGTTATGACCCGTCGGCCTTCCCCCCGTTCGCTGTCACGGTTGACCTGGTGGTCCTGACGGTGCGGGACCACGCGCTGTGCGCCCTGCTGGTCCGACGGGGCGAGCCCCCCTTCCAGGGCTACTGGGCCCTGCCGGGCGGCTTCGTCCGCCTGGACGAGGGCCTGGCCGAGGCGGCGTCCCGGGAGCTGGCCGAGGAGACCGGTCTGCGCGCCTACTCCGCTCCCGGCCAGGACGCGGCGGGCCCCGGTGCGGCCGGCGCCCACCTGGAGCAGCTCGCGACCTACGGCCACCCACAGCGCGACCCCCGGATGCGGGTGGTCAGCGTGGCCTACCTCGTCCTGGCGCCCGACCTGCCGACCCCGCGGGCCGGCGGCGATGCCAGCGGCGCCCGCTGGGCCCCGGTCGCCGAACTGCTCGGACCGAGCCCGGTCGACGGCGTCCCGCTCGCTTTCGACCACGGGCTGATCCTGGCCGACGGCGTGGAGCGGGCCCGGTCCAAGATCGAGTACTCCTCACTGGCCACGGCGTTCTGTCCGCCCGAGTTCACCGTAGGCGAGCTGCGCCGGGTCTACGAGGCGGTCTGGGGCGTGGTGCTCGACCCGCGGAACTTCCACCGCAAGGTCACCGGCACGCCCGGCTTCCTGCTGCCCTCCGGCGGCACCACCACGCGCCAGGGCGGCCGCCCCGCGCAGCTGTTCACCCCCGGCGGCGCCACCGTGCTCAACCCGCCCATGCTGCGTCCGGAGTCCTGAGCGGGCATCCCGTCCAGCCCCGCGCCCGCGCCCACGCCCGCCATCCCGGCCGCCGGGCTACCGGTGCTCGCGGCGCCCGACATCCGCTGTGCCCGACATCTGCAGTGCCCGACATCCGCGGCGCCCGACATCCGCTGTGCCCGGAACAACCGCAACGCCCGGAACCGCTCGCCCGATCGGCGCGACGGTGACTCCGTCGCAGGATCGGATTGTCCCCTGATCGGGTGAGGTGCGTGGGCGGCAGGCCCGTGCCGCTCCCGTAATGCCCGGAATCGCCGCTCCGGCCCCCTAATGTGCTGGCGCGGGGCCGTGCGGGCACGGCCCCGTGTCGCGCAGACCAGGTCGGCCGAGGGCACGGGAGCAGCCAGCGATGATCCAGATCACCGGACTGACCAAGGTCTACCGCAGGGGTGTCCCGCCGGCGGTGCTCGACCTGACCTTCGACGCCCGCCCCGGCTCCGTGACGGCACTGCTGGGCCCCGAGGACGCGGGCAAGTCAACCGCGTTGCGGCTGATGCTCGAACTCGAACGCGGCCAGGGCGTCACGCTCTTCGACGGCCGCACCTACCGTCGGCTCCGCCGCCCGGAGCGCGAGGTCGGCGTACTGCTGCCGGGCCCGGGCGGTGCCGGCGGCGCGGTCGCCGGGCACCCCGGCCGAAAGGCCGTCAGCCACCTCCGGATGCTGGCGGCGGCGGTCGGAGTCCCCGCCCGGCGGGCCGACGAACTGCTGGAGCAGACCCGGCTGGCGGCCGTGGCCGGGCAGCGGCTGCGCAGCTTCTCGCCCGGCATGCACCGGCGGCTCGCCCTCGCCGCGGCGCTTCTCGGCGACCCGGGCACCCTGATCCTCGACGCGCCCACCGAGGGGCTCTCGCCGCGCAATGTGGAGTGGTTCCACTCCTTCCTCCGCTCGTTCGGGGTCGCCGGCGGCACGGTCCTGGTCACCACCCGCACGCCGCAGGAGGCCTCCCGGCTCGCGGACCGGGTGGTCACGCTCGACCAGGGCCGCCTGGTGGCCGATCAGCCGGTGGAGGAGTTCTGCCGCACCCGGCTCAGCCCCGAGGTCGCCGTGCGCGGGCCGCAGATGGCCCGGCTCGCCGATCTGCTGGCGGCCCAGGGCGCGGCGGTGCGCCGGGACGGCGGGGCGGGCCTCGCGGTGGCGGGGATCGATCGTACCGAGATCGGTGAACTCGCCTACCGGCACGGCATCCTGCTGCACGAGCTCGCCGACCAGGTGGTCGAGCAGCCCGCTCCCCGCGCCACCCTGCCCACGGCCTCGGGGCGGTCGGGTCGGCTCCGGGTCAGGTCGGCGCAGGCCGAGGACCGCCCGACCGATCCCAGGTCCGGGCGCCTGGCGGAGCCCCGCCCGGCGGAGGCGGCGGCGGAGCCCGAGGCCTCCCCGAGCGAGTCGGCGCAGGTGCCCAGGCCGGCCGCGAGCGCGGCGGGCACCGGCGCGCTGCCGGTCCTCGCGCTGCCTTCGTCGTCCGCCGCGGCCGCGGCCGCCGGTACCGTCGCGGTCGCCGCCGCGACGGCCCTGTCGGCGGTCGCCGCGCGGGCCACCCGGCGCACGCCCCAGCAGGGCCAGCAGGGCCAGCAGGGCCAGGAAACCCGGCAGGGCCGGGAAGGCCGGCAGGACGGGAAGTCACGGTCGCCCCGGGACCCCCACCCGCCCCGCCGACCCGAGCCGACAACCGCCGAAGCTCCGAACACCGGCCGCACTCCCGAGGGCGCCGACACCCCCGCGACCGCCGGTACCCCCAACACCGCCGGCACCCCCGCAACCGCCGAGACCCCCGACACCGGTGGGGTCATCGAGAGCGCCGACACCGCGCCGACGGTCGTCGTGGACCGCCTCTTCCGGGACGGCCTCCGCGGACTGGCCCGGTCCGGCAGCGCCCCGGACCCCGGTGCCCGCGCCCGGCGCGAGGACGCCGGTGTCGGCGACCTGATGACCGCCGACACCGTCCGGCTCGGCCGACCACTCCCGGGCACCGCCCCGGACACCCCCACCACCCCCACCACCCCCACCACCCCCGACCACCGGAGCGAGTGAACCGTGCGTGTACTGGCCTACGAGCTGCGCCGGCTGCGCGGCCTGCGCTCCACCTGGCTGCTCCTCACCGCCGTGCTGCTCTGCGACGCCGCGGTGGCCGCGGTGCTGGCCGCCCAGACTCCCGCCGGGCCGCTGGCCGGGTCGGCCGGCGTGCGGCTGCTGACGGCGACCGTGCCGCTGATCCCGCTGCCGTTCGCGGCGCTCGGCGCCGGGTTGCTGGGCGCGCTCTCCTACGGCCACGAGGTGCGCCACCCGGGGCTGGCGGCCTCGCAGGTGTCGTATCCGCGCCGGGTGCGGCTGCTGCTGGCCAAGCTGGTGGTGATCGCCCCGGTGGCCGGGCTGCTGGCGCTGGTCACCCTGCTGATCGACATCGTGGTCGTGCACTTCGCGCTCCCGGACGGGGTGGCGGTGGCCGCCTGGTCGGAGCCGGCCGCCCTGTCGGGCCGGGTGTCCGAGGCGCTCGCCTCGGCCGGCTTCAGCGGGCTCGCGGACCTGCCCGGGGCTTTCGCCCCCGCCGCCCTCGCGGCCGGCCAGGGGGTGCCCGCCGCCCTGCTGGCCTTCGTCCTGCTGGTGGTCGTGGCGGGCTGGACGGGGGTGCTGACGGCCTCGCTGACCCGCAGTGCCGCCGCGGGGGTGCTGCTGCTCTGCGCGTTGCCGCCGCTGCTGGAGTCCGGGGTGGCCCTGGTGCTCCGGCAGACCGGCACCGCCTGGCCGGCCCGCGCGACCGAACTGCTGCCGTTCCAGTCCGGCGTCGAGTGGGCGTACGGATGGGTGTACGGCGGGGACGACCGGGTTGCGGAGGGCGGTTCGGTGCTGACCGACCCGGCGCTGCTGGCAGCGGTCGCGGCGCCGGCGCTGGTGCTGCTGCTCGTCTCGCTCCTGGTCCAGGCCCGGCGGCGGGCGCTCTGAGGCGACGGGCGGGCGTGCGGACCGGTCGGGAGCCCGCCCGCGCGGCTCCCGGCGGAGCCCGGTCGAAAGCCTCGCCGAGGGCCGGGAAGCCACCGGGAAGCCACCGGGAAGCCCCTCGCAAGGCCCGGACCGTCGCTGACGGTCTGCCAAGATCGACCAGCAGTGGCCGTAATGTGCGGTTCTTCCTGATAAGAAGTCAATTATCCAGTCACGGTCGATCACCCTTTCGTGTGCTTTTCACGAGAATTCTCAAGCTGCGCCCGCCGATCGCCGACAAAGGACTTGTGAGTACCCTTGCGCACCCCACCATGACCCCCGCCCGTTCCGCCGAAGGTGCCATCCCCGGCGCCGGCGACCTGGACCGCTTCTCGTACGCCGACCGGCCGACCCCGCCGGCGCCCCGCTGGGAGGGCGCCGAGTCGGATCTGGGCCGGGTCGGCCGCAAGACCACCAGCAGTCGTGGCCGAGGCCTGCACGGCCAGCTCGTGCAGCAGCTCGGTCAGATGATCGTCTCGGGCGACCTCGGTGCCGACCGCCCGCTCGTCCCCGAGGAGATCGGCCAGCGCTTCGAGGTCTCCCGCACCGTCGTCCGCGAGTCGCTGCGCGTGCTGGAGGCGAAGGGCCTGGTCAGTGCCCGGCCGAACGTCGGCACCCGGGTCCGGCCGGTCGGCGACTGGAACCTGCTCGACCCGGACATCATCGAGTGGCGCGCCTTCGGCCCGCAGCGCGACGAGCAGCGCCGGGAGCTGTTCGAGCTCCGCTGGGCGATCGAGCCGCTGGCCGCCAGGCTCGCCGCGGGTCACGGCCGGGAGGACGTCCAGCAGCGCCTGGTCGAACTGATCGAGATCATGGGCCACGCCGCCGCCCAGGCCGACCTCTCCACGTTCTCGCGGGCCGACGCCGAGCTGCACGCCCTGGTCCTGCAGATGGCGGGGAACCGGATGCTGGAGCACCTCTCCGGGATCGTCTCCTGCTCCCTCCAGGTGTCGGGCGGCCCGCCCACCTCCTGCGAGCGCCCCTCGGAGGCCTCGGTCAGCCTGCACGCCCGGCTGGTGGACGCCCTCGGCACCGGCGACGGCACGGCGGGCGAGGCCGCGGTGCGGGCGCTGCTCACCGTCCACCCGGAGATCGAGCCGTCCGTCCCCGCTCCCCGGGAGCACTGAGTCGCCCACCCGGCGATCGAGCGGCCCCGCGAACTCCCGGCCCTCCGGCTGCACCGCACGGCGCAGCCGGAGGGCTTCTTCACGCCCGGGCCCGGCCGTCGGACGCCCGCCCCGCCGTGAACCGCTGTGTTTCGCCGTGAACCGCCGTGATCCGGCATCCGCACGCCCTGCGGCAGCTGCCCCGGCCGCGGTGGTCTGCCCATGCCAAGAGCTCGGTCGCGAGTGAGGGATGATGGAAGTCGGCCCCGGGCCGCGGGCGCCGAGTGGTGTGACCCGCGACACGAAGGCCATGCGTAACACTTGACGAGTAGCAGCGATGTGTCCTGAGCGGAAGCAGCTCCGGAATACCCCAACATGTCAGAATGCTGTGTTGGTCTGCGGCGCTGCTGCCGTCCTGCAAACCCAGTCCTCAAGCCCGAGTCGGTCGGAATCGACACCGCGCGTCCGACGCGCGATTTCCTTCCCCGCCCGCTCGGGCGGCCGGTACGGGTTCGAGTCCACTCATCGTCCGAGAGGTTGTTCGTGTCGGCCAGCACATCCCGTTCGCTTCCCCCCGAGATCGCCGAGTCCGCGGCTCTGCTGGCGCTCATCGAGCGGGGCAAGGCCCAGGGGCAGATCGCCGGTGACGACGTGCGCCAGGCGTTCGAGGCGGACCAGATCCCGGTCACCAAGTGGAAGAACGTCATGCGCAGCCTCAACCAGGTTCTGATTGAGGAGGGGGTGGACCTTATGGTCAGCGCGGCCGAGCCGGCCGGTGCCAAGCGCAAGAGCGTCGCTGCCAAGAGCCCCACCAAGCGCACTGCCACCAAGGCGGTCACCACCCGGAACCCGGCCGCTCCGGCGGCCCCGACCAAGCCCCCCGTGCGCATCGCGCCCGGCGCGACCATCTCCGTTCCGGCGGTCGCGGCCGCCGCGGCGTCGGTCGGCACGGTGTCCGCCGAGATCACCGAGGCGGGAGCCACGCTCTCCGCCGAGGCGAAGGCGCCTGCGGCGAAGAAGGCCGCCCCGGCGAAGAAGGCGGCCGCCAAGAAGACCGCCGCGCCGGCCAAGAAGACCGCTGCCAAGAAGACCGCCGCCGGTAAGGCGGGCAAGGGCGACGAGGAGGTCGGCGGCGAGGAAGAGCTGATCGAGGACGTCGCGCTGCCCGGCGACAAGGCGGGCGAGGAGGCGGAGCCCGAGGAGGAGTCGCAGGGGTTCGTCCTCTCCGACGACGACGAGGACGACGCGCCTGCCCAGCAGGTCGCCGTCGCCGGTGCCACCGCCGACCCGGTCAAGGACTACCTGAAGCAGATCGGCAAGGTCCCGCTGCTCAACGCCGAGCAGGAGGTCGAGCTCGCCAAGCGCATCGAGGCCGGCCTGTTCGCCGAGGACAAGCTCTCGGCCGCCGACAAGCTGGCGCCGAAGCTCAAGCGCGAGCTGGAGATCATCGCCGAGGACGGCCGCCGCGCCAAGAACCACCTGCTGGAGGCCAACCTCCGCCTGGTGGTCTCGCTGGCCAAGCGCTACACCGGTCGCGGCATGCTCTTCCTGGACCTCATCCAGGAGGGCAACCTGGGCCTGATCCGTGCGGTCGAGAAGTTCGACTACACCAAGGGCTACAAGTTCTCCACCTACGCCACGTGGTGGATCCGCCAGGCGATCACCCGCGCGATGGCCGACCAGGCACGCACCATCCGTATCCCGGTGCACATGGTCGAGGTCATCAACAAGCTGGCCCGCGTCCAGCGCCAGATGCTCCAGGACCTGGGCCGCGAGCCCACCCCGGAGGAGCTGGCCAAGGAACTCGACATGACCCCCGAGAAGGTCATCGAGGTCCAGAAGTACGGTCGCGAGCCCATTTCGCTGCACACCCCGCTGGGTGAGGACGGCGACAGCGAGTTCGGTGACCTGATCGAGGACTCCGAGGCGGTCGTGCCGGCCGACGCGGTCTCCTTCACCCTGCTCCAGGAGCAGCTGCACTCGGTGCTGGACACCCTGTCCGAGCGCGAGGCGGGCGTCGTCTCGATGCGCTTCGGCCTGACGGACGGTCAGCCGAAGACGCTGGACGAGATCGGCAAGGTGTACGGGGTCACCCGTGAGCGCATCCGCCAGATCGAGTCCAAGACCATGTCGAAGCTGCGCCACCCGTCGCGCTCCCAGGTGCTGCGCGATTACCTGGACTGATCCGCGACCGGCGGGACCGCCGCCGGACCACCCGGTCCGGCCCGGTCCGGCGATCCGCACCGTGAGAAGGCCCGGAGCACTGCGCTCCGGGCCTTCTCCGTGTCCGGCGTGACTCGGGGGGGGGGGGGGCGATAGAGCGACAGGGCGATAGGGCGCGTCAGCGTCCGGGTGGCTGTTGTCGCTCGTCCGGGTGGCGGTGCGGCGGTAACCGGTCGCGGAACGTAGCCGATCACCTACGCTGTGCCGGTTGCCCGCTACCGAGCCAACTGGAGACACGGTGCTGCCCAACCCGGATCGCGCGGACCTGCCGACCGTCGCCTCGCCCTCGGCCTGCCCGGCCACCCGGCCGGTGCGTCGCCGCTACCGGGCGGCCGTCCTGGGCCTGCTCGCCGCGCTGCCCGCGACGCTGGTCGCGTTCGGCCCGGCCGCACCGGCCGAGGCCCAGCGGCGGGTGATCGGCGGCGCCGTCGTGAGCACCGCCGACCATCCGTGGATGGTGGCGGTCGCCAGCCGCCAGCAGTTCGGCAACGGTCGCTCGGGGCAGTTCTGCGGCGGTGCGCTCGTCACTCCGACCAAGGTCGTGACGGCGGCGCACTGCTTCTACGACGAGGCCAAGGGCCGGCGGGTGGAGCGGCCGGGGCTGAAGGTCGTGGTGGGCCGGGACGACCTGCGCGGCTCGGCCGGCCGTGAGGTGCCCGTCGAGGCGGTCTGGATCCACCCCGACTACGCCTTCGCGGCCAACATGAACGATGTGGCGGTGCTCACGCTCACCGAGTCGCAGGGTGCCCGCCCGGTGATCGACCTGGTCGGCCAGGGGGACACCGAGCCGTACCGGGAGGGGAACCGGGCGCAGGTCTACGGCTGGGGGGACACCTCGGGCAAGGGCGACTACTCGCCCACGCTCCGTGGCGTCGACGTGTCGGTCATCCCCGACCGGACCTGTGCCCAGGCCTACCCGGGTGGGTCGGACGGGCACTTCGACGCCCGCGGCATGGTCTGCGCCGGGGCGGAGAAGGGCGGGAAGGACGCCTGCCAGGGGGACAGCGGTGGCCCGCTGGTCGTCGCCGGACGCCTCGCCGGGCTGGTCTCCTGGGGGACGGGCTGCGCGGAGGCGGCCCACCCGGGTGTCTACACCCGCGTCGCCGCGGTCGCCGACGCGGTACGCTCCGTCCTGTAGTCGCACGATCACGTTCTGACGTCGCGTCGCCCGGACCGTCGGGCGGCGCGACGGCCCGTACCGAAACCGCGGTGGGCCCGGCCGGATCGCAGCCGGCCCGATCGCGGCCGGAAACAGCAGAGCCGGACGACCGGCCCCCGTCAGGGGACCCGCCGCCCGGCTCGCCGGTCGCGCGCGGTGCGCGGCCGGACACAGCTCGTTGGCCTGCTGTTGCTGGGGCGCCCGGTATCAGCGCTCTTCGTCGGCGGCCGTGGCGTTGGTGCTGAGCCGGCCGCTCTCGTCCTGTATCTCCACGGCGATCTTCTTGAGCTCGGGCTCGAACTTCCGGCCGTGGTGGGCACAGAAGAGCAGCTCTCCGCCGCTGGCGAGTACGACGCGCAGGTAAGCCTGGGCGCCGCAGCGGTCGCAGCGGTCAGCCGCGGTGAGCGGGCTCGCAGGGGTCAGAACAGTAGTCACGTCGCCTCTTCTCTAGCTCGACGAGCTGTCGTACCAGGGTCAACATCCAACCAGGCCGAAAACGTTCCCGCTCGTGGCTTTTCTTCTTTGAGGATTCTGCTGTGTTGATGAGGACGTGCCCCGGGGGCCGGTGGTTCATGCGTACCGAATCCCAGGATCCGCCTGTCCCTCGAACGCCCGATCGGGACGGGGTGCGAGGTCCGCGTAGCATAATCCTCTGCTGGGTTGGAGCATAAGCCCCGTCCTGGGCCCCGGTAGCCTGCATAACGGCAGTTCCGGAGCCTGTGCCCGGTCCCACGATCCGCCAGGACCGGTGGTACCGGGAGGAGATGGCGCTCCGGTGCGCGGAATCCGGCGCGGTGCGTGTTCGCGCAGCGCGTACAAGCTGCGCGGGACCGGCTCGTCGTGCTGTGACCCAGCGCAGGGGCGTGCACACGTGGCGGAGCTGTTGTCGGTGCGGTGTGCTGCACTGGCGGACGTTCCGGCTGTGCCCGGATGTGACCGATGAGACAGAACTTCACCGAGGAGAGTGCCGCGTGAGTGCCGAATCGACCGTGCCGTCCGCACTGCTGGCCGGGGACGACGGCTCCAACTACACCGCTCGGCACCTGCTCGTCCTGGAGGGCCTGGAGGCGGTTCGCAAGCGCCCCGGCATGTACATCGGCTCCACCGACAGCCGGGGCCTGATGCACTGCCTCTGGGAGATCATCGACAACTCGGTCGACGAGGCCCTCGGCGGCCACTGCGACCGCATCGACGTCGTCCTGCACGACGACTCCTCGGTGGAGGTGCGCGACAACGGCCGCGGCATCCCGGTGGACGTCGAGCCCAAGACCGGGCTCTCCGGTGTCGAGGTCGTGATGACCAAGCTGCACGCCGGCGGCAAGTTCGGCGGCGGCTCCTACGCGGCCTCGGGCGGCCTGCACGGCGTGGGCGCGTCCGTCGTCAACGCCCTCTCGGCCCGGCTGGACGTGGAGGTGGACCGCGGCGGCCACACCCACGCGGTCAGCTTCCGCCGGGGCACCCCGGGCATCTTCACCGAGGGCGGCCCGGACGCCCCCTTCGAGCCCGCCAACGGCCTCAGCAAGGCCCGCAAGGTGCCGAAGGCCCGCACCGGCACTCGGATCCGCTACTGGGCCGACCGGCAGATCTTCCTCAAGGACGCCCGGCTCTCCCTGGAGCACCTGCACAACCGGGCCCGGCAGACCGCCTTCCTCGTCCCCGGCCTCACCATCGTCGTCCGTGACGAGCGGCTGACCGAGAGCGACGTGGTCGAGGAGTCGACCTTCCACTACGACGGCGGCATCGCCGAGTTCTGCGAGTTCCTCGCGCCGGACAAGCCGGTCTGCGACGTGCTGCGGCTGCACGGCGAGGGCACCTTCAAGGAGACCGTCCCCGTCCTGGACGAGGTCGGCCACATGACGCCCACCGAGGTCACCCGCCACCTCGGCGTGGACATCGCGCTGCGCTGGGGCGCCGGCTACGACACCACCCTGCGCTCCTTCGTCAACATCATCGCCACCCCCAAGGGCGGCACCCACGTCACCGGCTTCGAGCGCTCGCTCGCCAAGACCGTCAACGAGGCGCTGCGCGCCGCCAAGCTGCTGCGCGTCGCCGAGGACGACATCACCAAGGACGACGCCACCGAGGGCCTCACCGCCGTGGTCACCGTCCGGCTCGCGGAGCCGCAGTTCGAGGGGCAGACCAAGGAGGTGCTGGGCACCTCGGCGGCCAACCGGATCGTCGCCGCGGTGGTCGCCAAGGAGCTCAAGGCCTTCCTGACGTCCGCCAAGAAGGACGAGAAGCTCCAGGCCAGGGCCGTCCTGGACAAGGTCGTCGCGGCCGCCCGCACCCGGGTCGCCGCCCGCCAGCACAAGGAGGCCCAGCGCCGGAAGACCGCGCTGGAGACCAGCTCGCTGCCGGCCAAGCTGGCCGACTGCCGCAGTGACGACGTCGAGCGCAGCGAACTCTTCATCGTCGAGGGGGACTCCGCGCTCGGGACCGCCAAGCTGGCCCGCAACTCCGAGTTCCAGGCGCTGCTGCCGATCCGCGGCAAGATCCTCAACGTGCAGAAGGCGTCCGTGAGCGACATGCTCAAGAACACCGAGTGCGCCGCGATCATCCAGGTGATAGGGGCCGGTTCGGGCCGCACCTTCGACATCGACCAGGCCCGTTACGGCCGGGTCATCTTCATGGCCGACGCCGATGTCGACGGCTCGCACATCCGCTGCCTGCTGCTGACGCTCTTTCAGCGCTACATGCGGCCCATGGTCGAGCAGGGCCGGGTCTTCGCCGCCGTCCCGCCGCTGCACCGGATCGAGCTCACCAACCCCAAGCGCGGCCAGGACAAGTACCACTACACCTACTCCGACGCCGAGCTGCGCTCCACCCTGCTGGAGTTCCAGCGCAAGAACATGCGCTGGAAGGACCCGGTCCAGCGGTACAAGGGCCTCGGTGAGATGGACGCCGACCAGCTGGCCGAGACCACCATGGACCCGCGCCACCGCACCCTGCGCCGGATCAACCTGGGCGACCTGGAGCAGGCCGAGAAGATCTTCGACCTGCTGATGGGCAACGACGTCGCCCCCCGCAAGGAGTTCATCGTCGACTCGGCGGCCACCCTGGACCGCTCGCGCATCGACGCCTGAGCGCACCGCCGCACGGCAGGGGCCCTCCACCCTCGGGTGGAGGGCCCCTGCCGTGCCGGCTCCACCCCCGGTCCACCCCGGCGCCGATCAGCGGGGGGCGCCGGATCCGTAGCGTCGGAGAGGTCAGCAAGCCCTCCTGTCGGAACGGAGAATCCGATGACCGGCCTCGTCAACGTCCTCGTGATCATCGCGGTGGTCGCCCTGGTGCTCCGCCGCCAGCTGAGCCCGCAGCGCCTCGACACCGAGCGCCGGTTCTGGGTGCTGCCGCTGGTCCTCGCCGTGCTCGCGCTCCGCGACCCGGGCCTGGTCGACGGCGCCCACCGGGCCCTCTCGATCGGGCTGACCGCCGCCTCGCTGCTGGTGGTGCTGGCGATGGGCTGCGTCTGGGGCTGGACCGTCCGGATCTGGCGCGGCGAGGACGGCGCGCTCTGGACCCGCGCCACCAGGGCCACCGGGGCGGCCTGGGCCGGCATGATCGCCGTCCGGATCGGTCTGTACGGACTGGGCGCGGCGCTGCACGTCCACCAGAGCGGTAGCGCGCTGATGCTCGGGCTCGCCGCGCTGCTGGTGGTTCGGACCGTCGTGGTGAACTGGAGGGCGCGGGAGCTGGCGACGCCGTACCGCGCCGGCGTGGCCGGCTGACCGGCCGGCCCGCACGTGACCACACCGAGGAGAGGGAGGCCCGTGCCCGGGTGGAGCTGGACCGGCTGGCCGGCCCGCGAGGGGCTGGAGAGGGACGCGGAGAGTCCGGCCCGGCGGGTCCTGACGCTGATCGGCCGGACGGTCCTGCTCGTCACCCTGGGCTGGGGGACTTTCTCCCGCGGCGGGTACACCGGCTGGGCGGTGGCCGCGGCGGCGGCCGGGCTGGCCGCGGTGGTCCTGCTGACGGCCGCCTTCCTGCGGGCCGCCCGCGCGCAGCTGCTGCGGCCCGCGCTCGCCCTGGCCGCCGCCCTGATCGGCACCGCCTGGGTCGCCGAGTGGGGGAGGGCCCACCTGCTGGCCGACTTCGTCTGGGGCGGGCTGGCCCTGACCGCGCTGGTCCGGCTGCCCGCCGGTGCCGCGCTGGCGACGGCGGCGGCCGCGTTCGGCAGTTACACGGCCGCCAGCTGGGAGAGCCGGCTGGGGATCCTCGCCACGGTGGGCGGCCTCACCCTGCTCGGCTACCTACTGCGGATGGACGGCGAGGCACGTGGCACCGCCCGGCGGCTGCTGGCCCAGGAACGGGCCGCGCGGGCCGCCGAGGCGGAGAGCGCGGCGCTCGCCGAGCGGGCCAGGATCGCCCGCGAGATCCACGACGTCCTGGCGCACAGCCTCTCCGCGCAGCTCGTCCACCTGGAGGCGGCCCGGCTGATGCTGGACGCGGGCACCGACCGGGAGCAGGTCCGCGAACGGGTGGTGGCGGCGCGGCGGATGGCGCAGGACGGCCTGGCCGAGACCCGGCAGGCGCTTTCCGCGCTGCGCGGCGAGTTCACCCCGGTCGGCGAGTTCCTGGTGGAGCTGACCGGGCGCGAGCGGGCGGCGTTCACCGTCACCGGGACCCCGCGCCCGCTCCCCGCCGAAGCGGGGCTCGCGGTCCGGCGCACAGCGCAGGAGGCTCTGACCAACGTGCGTAAACACGCCCCCGGCGCACGCTGCGCGCTGGAATTGCGCTACCTGCCCGACGCGGTGGAGCTGGAGGTGCGCAACACCCGCCCGGGCCGCGGCGAATCGGCCGGTGGGCTGGCGGCCACCGGCAGCGGGTACGGTCTGCTGGGGATGCGCGAACGCGCGGAACTGCTCGGTGGCACCCTGCTGGCGGGCCCGGACGAGGGAGGGTGGCGCGTGCTGTTGCGGGTGCCGGTGTGACCGGGGCGGAGCCGACCAGGGTGCTGGTCGCGGACGACCAGACGGTGGTGCGCGAGGGCATCGTGATGCTGCTCGGCCTGCTGCCGGGCATCGAGGTGGTGGGCGCCGCCGCCGACGGCGAGGAGGCCGTCGAGCTGGTCGAGCGGCACCGCCCGGACGTCGTCCTGATGGACCTGCGGATGCCGCGCTGCGACGGGGTCGAGGCCACCCGCCGGATCCGGGCGGCGCACCCGGAGACCGAGGTCGTCGTGCTCACCACCTACGCCGACGACGAGTCGCTCTTCCCCGCGCTGCAGGCCGGGGCGCGCGGCTACCTCACCAAGGACGCCGGCGGCGACGAGATCGCCCGGGCCATCGCGGACGTCCGCTCGGGCGCCGCCGGGCTCTCGCCGCAGGTGCAGCTGCGCCTGCTGGAGCGGCTGGCGGGCGGTGCGCAGCAGGCCACCGCGCCGGGCGGGTGGGACGCGTCGCACGGCGGCGGGCGTGGCGGTGGCGGTGGTGCGGGCCGGTCCGGTCCGGCCGGGCCCGGAGCGGGGCGCCCGGCGGAGCTGCCGGACGGGTTGACCGCCCGCGAGGCCGAGGTGCTGGCACTGATCGCGGAGGGCCTCTCCAACACCGAGATCGCCCGTCGGCTCTTCGTCAGCCCGGCCACCGTGAAGACGCACATCAACAATCTGTTCGCCAAGACCGGGGTGCGGGACCGCGCCCAGGCGGTCGCGTACGCCTTTCGCCACGGGTTCACCGGTACGCAGCAGTAGTCGGATGAGCACCTGTCGGATCATCGATCACCTCATCGAGTGAACGTATCTGCAATGGGAGTTGGCGGGCTCCGCGGGCCTCCATCATGGGTTCGGTCAGAGCCCCGCCGGTCCAGGAGCAGTAGTGCCACAGCAGCAGACGAGCAGTCCCGGACAGGGGCAGCGATTCGACTGGTGGGCCGCTCCCGCCGCGGCCCCCCAGCCCGACCGGCCCGCGCCGCCGGCCCCCGCCGTGCCGCCGCCGGCACCACCGGTGCCGTCCGCGCCGCCCGCGGCCCGGATGGAGGCCGCCCCGCCCGCCCGGCCGCTCGCGTCGGCTCCCGTGCCGCCGGTCGAGGCCCCGTCGGCCGTCGACAGCAGCGAGGTGTACCGCGCCGTCCAGGGCAGCGACGCGTTCCAGGAGATCAAGCGCAGCTACCGGGCCTTCGTCCTCCCGGTCAGCGGGGCGTTCCTCGGCTGGTACCTGCTGTACGTCGCCGCCCAGGCAGGCGCGCCCGGGCTGATGCGCAGCCAGGTCGCCGGCCCGGTCAACGTGGCCTGGCTGCTCGGCCTGCTGCAGTTCGCCTCGACCTTCCTGCTCACCTGGCTCTACGCCCGCAACGCCCGCACCAAGCGGGACCGGGCCGCGCTGGGCCTGCGCTGGGACACCCAGGACCAGCTGCGATGAGGACCGCGACCCCGCCTCCCGTCGCCCCCGCCGGCGACCACCACGACCTGGCCATCGTGCTCTTCGCCGTCATCGTCCTGGTCACCCTGGGCATCACCCTCTGGGTGGGCCGCCGGGGCAGCGCCGCCGAGGACTTCTACGCCGGCGGCCGTGACTTCACCCCGCTGCAGAACGGCTTCGCGCTCTCCGGCGACTACCTCTCCGCCGCCTCCTTCCTCGGCGTCGCCGGGCTGATCGCGCTTTACGGCTACGACGGCGTGCTCTACAGCATCGGCTTCCTGGTCGCCTGGCTGGTGGTGCTGATGCTGGTCGCCGAGCTGGTCCGCAACGCCGGCCGGTACACCCTGGCCGACGTGCTGGCGCTGCGCCTGCGGCGGCGCAAGGTCCGGGCGGCGGCCGGCGGCGCCAGCGTCGTCGTTACCCTGCTCTACCTGGTCGCCCAGATGGTCGGCGCGGGCAGCCTGGTCGCCCTGCTGCTCGGCACCAGCAGCACCCAGGCCCGGACCTGGACCATCGTGGCGGTGGGCGGTCTGATGATTGTCTACGTCACGGTCGGCGGGATGCGGGCCACCACCTGGATCCAGATCGTCAAGGCCTTCCTGCTGATCGCGGGCTCGGTGCTGCTCACCGTGCTGCTGATGGTCCGCTTCCACGGGGACGTCGGTGAGCTGATGCGGCAGGCCGCCCAGCACAGCGGCGCCGGGCAGCGGTACCTGGAGCCGGGGCTCAAGTACGGGGCGAGCTTCACCAGCCGGCTGGACTTCTTCAGCCTCGGCCTCGCCCTGGTGCTGGGCACCGCGGGCCTGCCGCACATCCTGTCCCGCTTCTACACGGTGCCCACCGCCCGGGCCGCCCGGCGCTCGACGATGTGGGCGATCGGGCTGGTCGGCGGCTTCTACCTGATGGCCATCGCGCTCGGCCTGGGCGCCACCGCGCTGGTCGGCTCGGCGGAGGTCCGGCACGCCAACGCGGCGGGGAACACGGCCGTCCCGCTGCTGGCCCTCGTCCTCGGCGGCGGCAACGGCAGCACCGGCGGGGTGGTGCTGTTCGCGCTGATCTCGGCGATCGCCTTCGCCACCATCCTGGCCGTGGTCGCCGGGCTGACGCTCGCCTCCTCGGCCGCGTTCGCCCACGACATCTGGGCGGGCGCCTGGCGGGGGCGCCCGCGCCGTCGGCGGGGCGGCGTGCCGGCCTCCCGGCGGGCCCGCCGGGAGGCGTCCGAGCGCGAGGAGGTGGGCGTCGCCCGGATCGCGGCGGTGGGGATCGGGGCGGTCGCGATCGCGCTCAGCCTCTTCGCCCAGCAGCTGAACGTGGCCTTCCTGGTCGGCCTGGCCTTCGCCGTCGCCGCCTCGGCCAACCTGCCGGTGCTGCTGTACACGCTGTTCTGGCGGCGGTTCACCCCGCGCGGCGCGGTCTGGTCGGTGTACGGCGGGCTGATCCCGGCGATCGTCCTGGTGACCTTCTCGCCGGTGGTCTCCGGCACCAAGGTGGCGCTCTTCCCGGGGGTGGACTTCCACTGGTTCCCGCTGGAGAACCCGGGCATCGTCTCCATCCCGCTGGGCTTCCTGGCGGGCTGGATCGGCACCCTCACCTCGCCCGAGCCGGCCGACCCGGACCGCTACGCCGAGCTGGAGGTCCGCTCCCTCACCGGAGCCGGCGCGGCCTGAGCCGCGGCGGGCGCCGCGCGGCGCGCACGGAACCCCGACGGGCCTGGGACCCGTCGGGGTTCCGCCGTGAACGGCAGCGTTCGGCCCGGGGCGGCCCTCAGGCCCGGACGGCCAGCACGTAGCGGTGCTCGGGCCGCCCGGTGTCGCCGTAACGCAGGGTGAGCCGCAGCCGGCTGTCCCGCTCCAGCTGCTTGAGGTAGCGCTGCGCGGTGGAGCGGCTCAGCCCGGTGGCATCCGCGACCTCCTGGGCGCAGAGCGGGCGGCCCGCGCGGCGGAGCACACCGAGCACCAGGTCGGTGGTGGGCGCCGAGTGGCCCTTGGGCAGGGCGGCCGCGGGGGCCGCCGTGCCGCGCAGGGTGGCGAAGAGCCGGTCCACCTCGTCCTGGCCCGCCTCGCGCGCGGCCGGTCCGGCCAGCGCGTGCCGCAGCTGCGCGTAGGCGACCAGCTTCTCCCGCAGCCCCGCGAAGCTGAACGGCTTGACCAGGTACTGCAGGGCGCCGTGCTGCATCGCGGCGTGCACCGTGGAGACGTCCCGGGCGGCCGTCACCATCATCACGTCGCACGCCACCTGCCGTTCACGCAGGCGCCGCACCAGGGCGAGGCCGGTCTCGTCCGGCAGGTGGTGGTCGAGCAGCAGCAGGTCCACCGGGCGGCGTTCCAGCGCGGCGAGCGCCTGGCCGGCCGAGTGCGCGGTGCCGGTGACCCGGAAGCCGGGCACCTTGGCCACGTACGCGGCGTGCACGTCGGCGACCCGGAAGTCGTCGTCCACCACGAGTACGTCGATCATCGGGCCTCCACGAGCGGTGCGGGGACGGGCGGTGCGGGGACTGGTGGTGCGGGGGCGACCGCGGCCGGGGGGTCGTCGTGCAGGGCCTCGGGGAGCTCGACGGTGAACCGGGCGCCGCCGAGCGGCCCGGTATCGAGCACGATCCGGCCGCCGGTCCGTTCGACCAGCCGCCGCACCATCGCCAGCCCCAGCCCGCGCGGCCGGTGCGCGGGCGCGTCCTTGCTGGTCCACCCCTCCTCGAAGACCCGCTCGCGCAGGGCCGCCGGCACCCCCGGCCCGCTGTCCGCGACCTCGGCCAGCAGGGTGGACCCGGCCGCCGCCAGGGTCACCGCCACCTGACCGCCGCCGCCCGGAGCCACCGCGTCGACGGCGTTGTCGATCAGGTTGCCGAGCACCGTGACCAGCGCCCGGGTGTCCACCACCGCGTCCGGCAGGTGCGCCGCCGGGGCGACCGCCAGCCGGACGCCGCGCTCGGCCGCGACCGCCGCCTTGCCGGCCAGCAACGCCGCGACGTGCGGGTCCCGCACCCGCTCGCCGATCCGGGCCACCGCCGCCGCGTGCGAGCCCGACTGCTCGGAGATGAACGCCACCGCCTGGTCGTGGCGGCCGAGTTCCAGCAGGCCGAGCAGGGTGTGCATCCGGTTGGCGTGCTCGTGGTCCTGGGCCCGCAGGGCCTCGGTGAGGCTGCGGGTGGTGTCCAGCTCACGGACCAGGGACTCCAGCTCGGTGCGGTCGCGCAGGGTCACCACCGCGCCGCCCTCGGCCGTCGCCATCCGGTTCACCACCAGCACCCGGTCGTCCCGGACGGCCGGCAGGTCGGCGCCGGTGATCCGCCCGGCCAGCACGTCGGCCAGTCGGCCCGGCGGCAGCACCTCGTCGATCGGCCGCCCGGCGAACTCCTCGGGGAGGCCGAGCAGCCGCCCCGCCTCGTCGTTGGCGAGCCGGATCCGGCCCCGTTCGTCCAGCGCCACCATGCCCTCCCGGATGCCGTGCAGCATCGCCTCCCGCTCCACCAGCAGCGCCGAGATGTCGGCCAGTGCGATGTTGTGGGTGCGGCGCTTCAGCCGGCGGGCCAGCGCCAGCGTGGCGACGGTGCCGGCGGTCAGCCCGGCGCCCGCGCAGAGCAGGATGCCGGTGAGCATCTTCAGCAGCCGCCGACGGATCGAGTCGTCGCTGATGCCCACCGAGACCTCGCCGACGATCCGCCCGTCGGCGACCCGCAGCGGGACCTTGCCGCGCGCGGTACGGCCCAGGGTGCCCTCCTGGATGGCGGTGACGCTGCGCCCGGCGAGGGCGGGCTCGGGATCGGTGGAGACCCGCTGGCCGATCCGGCCGGGATCGGTGTGCGAGAGCCGGATGCCGTCCAGGTCGGTGACCACGACGAAGCTGGCGCCGGTGGCCGTCCGGATCTGCTCGGCGTTGCGCTGGGCGGTGGCGGCGTCGCGGACCTCGGCGGCCCGGGCGATCGTCTCGTCGCCGGCGGTGGCCTGGGCGATGGACAGCGCGCGCTGCATCGCGTCGTGGTCCAGTTCGGCGCTGACCGGTGCCAGGAACAGGCCGGCGGTGAGGACGGTGACGCCGACGGTCACCACGGTCTGGCTCAGCAGCAGCTGGGCGAAGACCCGGCGGGGCCAGTGGGGGTGTTTCATCCGGGCCTCCTCTCGGGGGCGTCCGACCGGCCGCGGTCGACGGGCGAGGGGGATCAGGGCGGGGCGGGGAGTCGGGGGGATCGGGCGGGGCGGGGGGATCGGGCGGAACCGGGTGGGTGGCGGGTCGGTGGTCGGCACACCCTATGTTTCCGGGGTGGTTCTGTCAGCCGTGCCCCCGCTGTTGTAGCGGAAGCAAAACGAGCAGAACAGCCCTCAACGCGGAGAACCCGCAGTTCGCCGAGAAGTCTCCCGCCGCCGCCCCCGCCGCTCCTAGCCTCCCGGGGCAAGCACAGAGCACCCCGGGAGGTTCCATGAGCACAACCCCGGCGACCGGGCCGGCGCCGGCCCCGGCGATCGAGTTGACCGGCGCCACCAAGCGGTTCCGCACCCCGTCCGGCGCCCTGCACACCGCCGTCCGCGACCTCGACCTGACCGTCGCGCAGGGCGAGTTCGTCGCCGTCGTCGGCCCCACCGGCTGCGGCAAGTCCACCACGCTGACCCTGGTCAGCGGCCTGGAGGAGCCCACCGAGGGCGAGGTCCGGGTGTACGGCCGGCCGGTCGACGGTATCGACCGGAAGGTCGGCTTCGTGTTCCAGCAGGACGCCGTCTTCCCCTGGCGGACCGTGCTGTCCAACGTCATGGCCGGCCCGCGCTTCCGCGGCGTGCCGGCCACCGAGGCCAGGGAGCGGGCCCGCGACTGGCTGGCCCGGGTGGGCCTCGGCGACTTCGAGGACCGCTACCCGCACCAGCTGTCCGGCGGTATGCGCAAGCGCGTCGCGCTCGCCCAGACCTTCGTCAACGACCCCGGCATCCTGCTGATGGACGAGCCGTTCTCGGCGCTGGACGTGCAGACCCGCGCCCTGATGTCCGACCAGCTGCTGGAGTTGTGGGCCGGCACCGGGTCGTCCGTGGTCTTCGTGACCCACGACCTGGACGAGGCGATCGCGCTGGCCGACCGGGTCGTGGTGATGACCGCCGGACCGGCCACCGTCAAGGAGGTCTTCACCGTCGACCTGCCCCGCCCGCGCACCGTGGAGGCGGTCCGGCTGGAGCCGAGGTTCGTCGAGTTGTACCGGGAGATCTGGGCGTCGCTCGGCGAAGAGGTGCGCATCACCCGGGAGAGAGGAGCGGGTCGTGCCGCTTGAGACCGCGCCGGCCGTCGCCGGAAAGGCCCCGGTGGCCACCGCCACCAGGACGGAAGCCCGCGAACGGGCCGCCCGGAGGCGAAGGCTGGGCATCTACGGAGCCCGGATCGCGGTGCTGGTGGCCTTCCTCGGACTCTGGGAGCTGTGCGCCCGCACCGAGGTCGTCGATCCGTTCAACTTCTCCCAGCCGACGAGGATCTGGGACCAGATCTGGCAGTGGATCACCCACGGCACGGCCCAGGGCTCGCTTGGCGAGCAGATCGGCTACACCCTCTACGAGGCCCTCACCGGCTGGGTGATCGGTGTCACCGGAGGCGTGCTGCTGGGCATCGCCCTCGGCCGGATCCGCTTCCTGGCCGACGTGTTCGGGCCCTACATCAAGGTGCTGAACGCCATCCCGCGCATCGTGCTGGCCCCGATCTTCCTGATCTGGTTCGGCCTCGGCCCGGCCTCCAAGGTGGCCTCGGCGGTGGTGCTGGTGTTCTTCCCGGTCTTCTTCAACGCCTTCCAGGGCGCCCGCGAGGTCGACCGCAACCTGGTCGCCAACGCCCGCATCCTGGGCGCCGACAACCGCCGGGTCACCCTTCAGGTGGTCATCCCCGCCGCCACCACATGGATCTTCACCAGCCTCCACGTCAGCTTCGGCTTCGCGCTGATCGGCGCCATCGTCGGCGAGTACATCGGCGCCACCAAGGGCCTCGGCCTGCTGGTCGCCGCGGCCCAGGGCACCTTCAACGCGGCCGGTGTGTACGCCGCGATGACCATCCTCGCCGTCGTCGCGCTGTTCACCGAGGGGCTGCTGACCTTCGCCGAGAAGAAGCTGTTCCGCTGGAAGCCCGCCGACTCCGGCGACGGCCGCTGACCCCCACCCCGTTCCACCGCAGAGAGGCACCCCCACCCATGCGCCCGAACCCGACCGGCAGAGCTGCCGCCGCCCTCGCCGCCGTCCTGCTGTTCCCGCTCGCCGCCTGCGCCAACGACGCCGCCTCCGTCTCCCACAGCGGAGCCGCCCCGGCCGGGCAGAAGGTCGACGGCCCCAAGGTCAAGATCATGGTCGGCGGCCTGGACAAGGTCATCTACCTGCCCGCCATGCTCACCCAGCGCCTCGGGTTCTTCGCCGAGGCCGGGGTCAACGTCGAGCTGCTGAGCGAACCGGCCGGCGTCAACGCCACCACCGCGCTGCTCGCCGGGGACGTCCAGGGCGCGGTCGGCTTCTACGACCACACCATCGACCTCCAGGCGAAGGGCAAGAACGTCGAGTCGGTCGTGCAGTTCTCCCAGGCACCGGGCGAGGTCGAGATCGTCTCCGCCAAGCAGGCCGACGCCATCACCTCGGGCGCCGACTTCAAGGGCAGGAAGCTCGGCGTCACCAGCATCGGCTCCTCCACCGACTTCCTCACCAAGTACCTCGCCGTCAAGAACGGCACCGCGGTCAGCGAGTTCAGCCCGATCGCGGTCGGCGCCGGCCAGACCTTCATCGCCGCGCTCCAGCAGGGCAGCATCGACGCCGGCATGACCACCGACCCGACCGTGGCCGCCGTTCTCGACAAGGGCCTCGGTAAGATCCTCTACGACATGCGGACCCCCGAGGGCTCGCGCGCCGCACTCGGCGGGCTCTACCCCTCGTCCTCGCTCTACATGAGCTCCGAGTGGGTGGAGAAGAACAAGGACACCACCCAGAAGCTCGCCAACGCCTTCGTCAGGACGTTGAAGTGGATGGCCGCGCACACCCCGGCGGAGATCGCCGAGAAGATGCCCGCGGACTACGCGCAGGGCGGCGCCGAGCAGTACGCGGCGGCGATCGGGGCGACCCTGCCGATGTTCACCACGGACGGGGTGATGCCCGCCGACGGGCCGAAGACCGTCCTCGCGGTGCTCGCCGCCTTCCACCCGGACGTCAAGGGCAAGGAGGGCTCCATCGACCTGGCCCGCACCTACACCACGGAGTTCGTCGGCAAGGCCGCCACGGGCTGACCCCGCGCCGGCGGTCCCGCGCCCACCCCCACGGGCGCGGGGCCGTCACCGGTCCTGGACCGACAGCGCCCGGACCGCCGCCACGTCCATCCGCGACGGCGTGCCCGCCGCCTTACCGCAGCTCTCCGGGCGGGCCGGCTCGCTCGCGCCCTCGACCACGTCCACCTCCCAGGCCCGGCCGTCCCGGTGCCGCACGGTCACCAGCCAGCGCCCCGCGCCGGCGGAGCGCTGGCTCAGGGTCAGCGCGTCCACCTCGGTCTCGCCGGTGGCCAGCCGGACGGCGTGGTCGGCCGCCTGGCCCGGGCGCTCCCAGCCCGAGCAGCCCCGCGACCACTCCGGCACCATGTGCCCGGACGCCGTCGCCGCCAGCACCTCCTTGGCGCTCTCCGCCGTCAGCCGCCCGTAGGCGAAGCCGTACGGCAGCACCAGCATGGTGGGGGAGAAGCGGTGCCCGCCCAGGTGGGTCACCTCCCACACCTCGCTGTGCCCGGCCGCCGTCAGCTGGGCGGCCAGCGGCCGGCCCAGCAGCGCGCAGCAGCGGTCCCGTCGGCCGTTGGTGCACACCAGGGCCACCGGTCCGCCGACGTGCTCCGCGCCGAACCCGCCGTGCTCGCCCGCCCCCAGCGCCCCGAAGTCCAGCCCGAGCAGCTCCGCGGGGTCCGTGACCGCCCCCCGGCGCACCCAGCCGCGACCCGGCACAGTGTGCGCGAGGAACACCTCGTGCCGCGCGGTCGGCAGGCAGTCGGCGTGCCGGCCCGGCCGCCGGATCAGCGCCACCCGCACGCCCGTCCCGGCGGCGGCCGCCTCCAGGGCCCGCCCCACCGCGGCGTCCAGATGGCTCTCCGCGAGCGCCTTCGCGCCCCACGGCCCGGTCTGCTCGATCAGCAGCCAGGTGGTGGCGGTGGCCGCCGTGGCGGCCAGCGGCTCCGACAGTTCACGCGACACGGTCGCACAGGTGCTCACGCAGGCAAGGCTACCCTTGGCCCCCCGGGCCACCGGGGCTTGGCACCCGCTTGGCCCCCTCGGCTCCCCGGGCTCCCCGTTCGCGGCTCCTGCGACCCGGCCCGGACGCGAGAGAGGGGCGCCGGACTCCGGCACCCCTCCCACGACCTGCGGCCGGCCGCTGTCACACCGGGCCGCCGTTACACCGTTCCGCCCTTACACCGGGCCGGCCACCACACCGATCGGCGCCGTCACCGGCGTGCCGGAACCGTCACGACGCGGGTCGCGCTCCGGCAGGTCGACCGGAGCCCCCTTGGCGCCGGCCGCGCGGGCCGGCGCGGCACCCGCCCAGGCGAAGGACAGCACGTCCTCGCCGCGCAGGAACCGCTGGCAGCGCACGCCACCGGTGGCCCGGCCCTTGCGCGGGTACTGCTCGAACGGCGTGACCTTCCAGGAGCTCTGCTCCTCGCCCGTCAGCGTGCCCGAGGCACCGGCCACCGAGACCACCACCGCGTCCACGGCCGGGTCCACGGCGGTGAAGGAGAGCACCCGGGCGCCGTCCGACAGCTTGATCCCGGCCATGCCGCCCGCCGGTCGGCCCTGCGGACGCACCTGGCCCGCCGGGTAGCGCAGCAGCTGGGCGTCGGAGGCGATGAAGACCAGGTCCTCCTCGCCGGTGCGCAGCTCGACCGCGCCGACCACCTCGTCACCCTCCTTGAGGGCGATCACCTCGAACTCGTCCTTGTTCGCCGGCCACTCCGGCACCACCCGCTTCACCACACCCTGCGCCGTGCCCAGCGCCAGACCCGGCGAGGACTCGTCCAGCGTGGTCAGCGCCAGCGCCCGCTCGCCCGTCTCCAGCCGCAGGAACTCGCCCACCGCGGCGCCGCCAGCCAGCGTCGGCGACGGCGTCGGCGGCAGCGCCGGCAGGTCGATCACCGGCAGTCGCAGCACCCGGCCCGCCGACGTCACCACACCGATGTCCGCCCGCGCCGTGGCCGGCACCGCCGAAACGATCACATCGTGCTTGGAGCGCTTCTCCGACACCTCGAACGGCTCGCCGTCCGCCGTCCGCGCCAGCAGGCCCGTCGAGGAGAGCAGCACCCGGCACGGGTCGTCCGCCACCTCCAGCGGAACGGACAGCGCCGCCGACGGGGCCGCGCCCGCCTCCAGCAGCACCGTCCGCCGCTCGGTGCCGAACTGCTTCGACACCGCGGCCAGTTCGCCCGACACGACGTTGCGCAGCCGGGTGTCCGACTCCAGGATCTCGGTCAGCTCCGCGATCTCGGAGTTGAGCTTCGCCTGCTCCTCCTCCAGCTCCACCCGGTCGAACCGGGTCAGCCGGCGCAGCGGCGTGTCCAGGATGTACGCGGTCTGCGTCTCCGACAGCGAGAAGCGCTCCATCAGGCGCTCCTTCGCCCGCGCCGCGTTGTCGCTCGACCGGATGATCGCGATGACCTCGTCGATGTCGATCAGGGCCACCAGCAGGCCCTCGACCAGGTGCAGCCGCTCCTGGCGCTTGCGCCGACGGAACTCGCTGCGCCGGCGCACCACCTCGAAGCGGTGGTCGACGTAGACCTCCAGCAGCTCCTTCAGACCCAGCGTCAGCGGCTGGCCGTCCACCAGGGCCACGTTGTTGATGCCGAAGGTCTCCTCCATCGGCGTCAGCTTGTAGAGCTGCTCCAGCAGCGCCTCCGGCACGAAGCCGTTCTTCACCTCGATCACCAGCCGCAGCCCGTGCTCGCGGTCGGTGAGGTCCTTGACGTCCGCGATGCCCTGCAGCTTCTTCGCGTTGACCAGGTCCTTGATCTTCGAGATGACCTTCTCCGGGCCGACGTTGTACGGCAGCTCGGTGACCACGATGCCCTTGCGGCGGGCCGTCACGCTCTCGATCGTCGTCGTCGCACGGATCTTGAAGGTGCCGCGGCCCGACTCGTACGCGTCCCGGATGCCCGACAGGCCGACGATCCGGCCGCCGGTCGGGAGGTCGGGGCCGGGCACGAACCGCATCAGCGTGTCCAGGTCGGCGTTCGGGTGCTTGATCAGGTGCCGGGCCGCCGCCACCACCTCGGACAGGTTGTGCGGCGGCATGTTGGTCGCCATCCCGACCGCGATCCCCGTCGCGCCGTTCACCAGCAGGTTCGGGAAGGCGGCCGGCAGCGCCAGCGGCTCCTGCTCGCTGCCGTCGTAGTTCGGGCCGAAGTCGACGGTGTCCTCGTGGATCGACTCCACCATCGCCATCGAAGCCGCCGTCAACCGCGACTCGGTGTACCGCATCGCGGCCGGCGGGTCGTCGTTGCCCAGCGAACCGAAGTTCCCGTGCCCGTCGATCAGCGGCAGCCGCATCGAGAACGGCTGCGCCATCCGGACGACCGAGTCGTAGATCGACGCGTCACCGTGCGGGTGCAGCCGGCCCATCACCTCGCCCACCACACGGGCGCACTTCACGTGCGCGCGGTCCGGCCGCAGGCCCATCTCGTTGGCCTGGTACAGGATCCGCCGGTGCACCGGCTTCAGGCCGTCCCGTGCGTCGGGCAGCGCACGCGAGTAGATCACCGAGTAGGCGTACTCCAGGAAGGAGCCCTGCATCTCGTCCACGACGTCGACGTCGAGGATCCGCTCCTCGAAATCTCCGGGCGGCGGGGTCTGCGAACTGCGGCGGGCCATCGCGGCGGGGCTCCCTTACGTCTCGCTTGCGTCTCGTCGTCGTCAGTCGTCGTCTGCGTCTGCCGTCGTGTGCTGTCCTCGTCGGCTGTCGTCAACAGGGCCCAGCGCCCCCATTGTGGACCCTCGCGCCGACACTCCGAGCCAGCGCCCCTCTTCCGCCCCTGGCGAACGCCCGGTCCGCGCGGACACATCCGAGCCCTCCCCGCGTTGCACCACAATGGGGGACGCCACACGAACCCCCGACATCGACGACGGGAAGGACCCGAGCGCATGGCCAACCCGGCCCCCGCATCCGCCTCCACCGGAGGAACTGGCGCTGCCATCGCCATCACCGAGCACCGCCTGGCCAACGGCCTGCGCGTCGTCCTCTCCGAGGACCACCTCACCCCGGTTGCCGCCGTCTGCCTCTGGTACGACGTGGGCTCCCGCCACGAGGTGAAGGGCCGTACCGGTCTGGCCCACCTGTTCGAGCACCTCATGTTCCAGGGCTCCGCCAGCGTCTCGAACAACGGCCACTTCGAGCTCGTGCAGGGCGCCGGCGGATCGCTCAACGGCACCACCAGCTTCGAGCGCACCAACTACTTCGAGACCATGCCCGCCCACCAGCTGGAGCTCGCCCTCTGGCTGGAGGCCGACCGGATGGGCTCGCTGCTCGCCGCCCTGGACGACACGTCCATGGAGAACCAGCGCGACGTCGTCAAGAACGAGCGCCGCCAGCGCTACGACAACGTGCCCTACGGCACCGCCTTCGAGAAGCTCACCGCGCTCTCCTTCCCCGACGGCCACCCGTACCACC
The DNA here is from genome assembly GCF_055564815.1 of Kitasatospora sp. NPDC028961. Classification (NCBI taxonomy): domain Bacteria; kingdom Bacillati; phylum Actinomycetota; class Actinomycetes; order Kitasatosporales; family Streptomycetaceae; genus Kitasatospora; species Kitasatospora sp. NPDC028961. The sequence continues at coordinate 123,034 of NZ_JBVHVO010000016.1, forward strand.
ACACCCCCATCGGCTCCATGGCCGACCTCGACGCCGCCACCCTGGAGGACGCCCGCGCGTTCTTCAGCACGTACTACGCGCCGAACAACGCCGTCCTCTCCGTCGTCGGCGACATCGACCCCGAGCAGACCATCGCCTGGGTGGAGAAGTACTTCGGCTCCATCCCCGGCCACGACGGCAAGCAGCCCCCGCGCGACGGCACCCTGCCCGACACCTTCGGCCGGGAGATCCGCGAGCACATCCACGAGGACGTCCCGTCCCGCGCCCTGATGGCCGCCTACCGGCTCCCGCACGACGGCACCCGCGAGGCCGACGCGGCCGACCTGGCCCTCACCATCCTCGGCAGCGGCGAGTCCAGCCGCCTCTACAACCGCCTCGTGCGCCGCGACCGCACCGCCGTCGCCGCCGGCTTCGGCCTGCTCCGCCTCGCCGGCGCCCCCAGCCTCGGCTGGCTCGACGTCAAGACCTCCGGCGACGCCACCATCGAGCAGATCGACGCCGCCGTCGACGAGGAGCTCGCCCGCTTCGCCGCGGAGGGGCCCACCGCCGCCGAACTGGAGCGCGCCCAGGCCCAGATCGAGCGCGAGTGGCTCGACCGGCTCACCACCGTCTCCGGCCGCGCCGACGAACTCTGCCGCTACGCCGTCCTGTTCGGCGACCCGAAGCTGCTGGGCAGCGCCCTGGCCAAGGTGCTCGACGTCACCGCGGAGGAGGTCCAGGCCGTCGCCCAGGCCCGCCTGCACCCGCGCAACCGGGCCGTCCTGGTCTACGAGCCCACCACCGGCGACGACACCGACGCCGACGAGACCGCCACCGACGCCACCGAAGAGGAGGGCGCTGCCGCATGAGCACCGACTACGTCCCCGCCATGACGTTCCACCCCAAGCCCGAGCCCGGCACCGCGGAGCCGTGGGCGTTCCCCGCCCCCGAGCGCGCCGCCCTCGGCAACGGCATCACCGTCCTGCACTGCGACCGCCCCGGCCAGCAGCTCGTCGCCGTCGAGGTCCAGCTCGACGTCCCGCTCGCGGCCGAGCCGGAGGGCCTCGACGGCATCGCCACCATCCTGGCCCGCGCCTTCAACGAGGGCACCGACACCCTCACCGCCGAGGAGTTCGCCGCCGAACTGGAGCGGGCCGGCGCCACCCTCGACGCGCACGCCGACCACCCCGGCCTCCGGGTCTCCCTGGAGGTGCCGGCCTCCCGGCTCCAGCGCGGCCTCGGCCTGCTCGCCGACGCGCTGCGCGCGCCCGCGCTGCCCGAGGACGAGATCGAGCGCCTGGTCGCCAACCGGCTCGACGAGCTCGTCCACGAGGCGGCCAACCCCGCCCGCCGCGCCGCCAAGGCCCTCTACGCCGAGCTCTTCGACGGCGCCGACCGGCTCTCCCGCCCCCGCGGCGGCACCGCCGACACGGTCAAGTCCATCGACCGGGCGGCCGTCAAGGCCTTCTACGACGCCCACGTCCGCCCCTCCACCACCACCGTCGTGGTGGTCGGCGACCTCACCGGCACCGACCTGCCCGCGCTCCTGGAGGCCACCCTCGGCACCTGGACCGGCACCACCGCGGAGCCCACCGTGCACGCCCCGGTGACCGGCGACGACACCGGCCGCGTCGTCATCGTCGACCGCCCCGGCTCGGTCCAGACCCAACTGCTCATCGGGCGCGTCGGCCCGGACCGCCACGACCCGGCCTGGGCCGCCCAGATCCTCGGCACCTACTGCCTCGGCGGCACCCTCACCTCCCGCCTGGACCGCGTCCTGCGCGAGGAGAAGGGCTACACCTACGGCGTCCGGGCGTTCGCCCAGCCGCTGCGCTCCGCCGCCGACGGCTCCGGCCGTGCGCTGATCGCGATCAGCGGCTCGGTGGACACCGCGTCCACCGCGCCGGCGCTCGCCGACACCTGGACCATCCTGCGGACCCTCGCCGCCGAGGGCCTCACCGACGCGGAGCGCGACGAGGCCGTGCAGTTCCTGGTCGGCGTGGCCCCGCTGAAGTACGAGACCGCGGGCTCCGTCGCCGGCACGCTGGCCGACCAGGTCGAGCAGGACCTGCCGGACGACTACCAGGCCGAGGTCTATCGCAGGCTCGCCGAGCTGCCGACGGCGGAGGCCACCGAGGCCGTCGTCGCGGCGTTCCCGGCGGACCGCCTGGTCACCGTCCTGGTCGGCGACGCCGCCACGATCGCCGACCCGGTGCGCGAGCTGGGCATCGGCGAGGTCACCGTGATCACCGCCTGATCAGCGCCTGATCCCCCCGGTACGGGCTGGGGCCCGGTGGAGCACTCCGCTCCACCGGGCCCCCGCGTTTTATCCCGTTGCGGGCCCCGGGCGCCGCGTGGGTAGATGTTCCCCGGCACACACGAACGGGAGGAGGCGGTCACCATGCGGGTCGAGCGAACTGCACGACGCTCCCCAAGGCCGTTCTCCCGCTGTGCCCAGGGCGTCTGAGCCCCACCCCCGGAACTTCCCCGAGCCGCGCCGGGACTCTTCGCGCGGCACCCCACCTAGGCTTGAACCAGCCGACCTTTGGAGGTCGTTCAACCATGTCGTACACCGAGGTACCCGGCGTCCGCGTGCCGATCCGGATGTGGACCGACCCGGCCACCGTCGAGGGCCAGGCCATGCAGCAGCTGCGCAACATCAGCTCGCTGCCCTGGCTGCACGGCCTCGCCGTGATGCCCGACGTCCACCTGGGCAAGGGCGCGACGGTCGGCTCCGTGATCGCGATGAAGGGCGCCGTCTGCCCGGCGGCCGTCGGCGTCGACATCGGCTGCGGGATGAGCGCCGTCAAGACCTCGCTCACGGCCGGGGACCTGCCCGACGACCTCTCGCGACTGCGCTCCAAGATCGAGCAGGCCATCCCGGTCGGCCGCGGCCTGCACACCGACCCGGTCGACCCGACGAAGCTCCACGGCTTCGCCACGGCGGGCTGGGACGACTTCTGGGAGCGGTTCGACGGCGTGGCCCACGAGGTCAAGTGGCGCCGCGAGCGGGCCATGCAGCAGATGGGGACGCTGGGGTCCGGCAACCACATGATCGAGCTGTGCCTCGATACGACGGGCGCGGTGTGGCTGATGCTGCACTCCGGATCGCGAAACATCGGCAAGGAGCTGGCCGAGTACCACATGGGTGTGGCCCGTTCGCTCCCGCACAACCAGGGTCTGGTCGATCGAGACCTTGCGGTGTTCATCGCGGACACCCCGCAGATGGCGGCCTACCGGCAGGACCTGTACTGGGCGCAGGAGTACGCGAAGAACAACCGCGCCGTCATGATGGCGATGTTCCAGGACGTGCTGCGCCGAGAGTTCGCCCGGAAGAAGGTCGCTTTCGACGGGGTGATCAGCTGCCACCACAACTACGTGGCGGAGGAGCGGTACGACGGTGTCGATCTGCTGGTCACCCGTAAGGGGGCGATCCGCGCCGGGAGCGGCGAGTACGGGATCATCCCCGGCTCGATGGGGACGAGTTCCTTCATCGTCCGTGGCCTCGGGAACACGGCGGCGTTCAACTCGGCCTCCCACGGGGCCGGTCGCAAGATGAGCCGCTCGGCGGCGAAGAAGCGATTCACCGTCCGGGATCTGGAAGAGCAGACCCGGGGAGTGGAGTGCCGCAAGGACAGTGGCGTCGTCGACGAGATTCCCGGTGCGTACAAGTCGATCGAAAAGGTCATGGAGCAGCAGCGCGACCTGGTCGAGATCGTCGCCCAGATCAAGCAGGTCATCTGCATCAAGGGCTGACCCGGTACGAGGCGGGCCCGGACATGAGCCGGGCCCGCCTCGTTGTCCGGGCTACCGGATTCGTGCTCGCGCCCGCTCAGGACCGACGAGCCGCCACTTGCGAAGGCTGCAGCTCGTGCGGGTGCGTCCGAGCTGGACGGCGACGGCGTCGAGGCTCGGCGCCCGCAAGAGCACGTCGTCCTCCTGCGGTGTCCACCGTCGTCTCGGCGGTGCCACCGCCATGTCGGCAGGGCGGATCCAGGCGGCCGCCCGTTCGGCGCTCGCCAGTTTGCGGGGAATCGCCAGGCACCCGGAATAGTAGAGGTCGGCGGAGACCGCCAGTGCGTTCTCCTTGGTGTAGAGGATGTTGTAGACCGCGTCCCGCTTGTTCCGGTTGAGCGTTCGCCGCGCGCCACAGAGCCGCTCGACGTAGCCGGAGCAGAACGCGGCAAGATCGTCACTCCGGGTGGTGAAGCTGATGAAGGGGAGTCCCTTGGCCGTGACGCCCACCGAACCGTCGGCGTCGATCAGGCCTCGGAGGTAGTCCCGCTCGGAGAACAGCGCACCCGGGGGTCCGACGATGTCGGACTTCCGGCCCACCGGCAGTCCGAGTACCTGCAGTTCCTCCCGGAACTCGCGAGCGCAGACCGTCCACGTCACCGAGGTGTGGTCCGCCTTGAAGTTCGTGCTGCGCGTCCGGTGGCGGATGCTGCTGTTGTACGGGCAGAGCCGCTGGAACTCCTCAAGGACCGGGGCGTCGCAGGCGGAGAGTTCGACACTGAGCCGGCCCCGGTTGCGGGACTGCCGGCTGAGGTGTCCGTCCGCCTGGAGGAAGGCGAACATGTAGGCGTGGTCGGGGCGCTCAAGGTCGAGGAACGTCATGCGGCGAGCATCTGTGCGGCCTGCCGTTCGAGCGGGTCGAACGGCCCGAAGTTCGCTCGATGGTATCGACGCGATCGAATACGCGAACAGAAACGCCCGGCGGTGCTATGACTGCCGGGCGGTTCTGTATTCGACTACTCGCTCAGGCGGCGGCCGGCAGCTCGTCGAGGCCTTCCTGGACCAGCTGGGCGAGGCGGTCCAGGGCCTCGTCCGCGCCCTCGGCGTCGGAGGCGAGGATGACCTCCTCGCCGCCCTGGGCGCCGAGGCCGAGCAGGCCGAGCATGGAGGCGGCGTTGATCGGGGTGCCGCCGGGCTTGGCGATGGTGATCGGCACGCCGGTGGCCGTGACGGCCCGGACGAAGACGGAGGCGGGACGGGCGTGCAGGCCCTCGGCCCAACCGATGGTGACGCGGCGCTCAGCCATGAGACGTGCCTTTCCGGTGAAGCTGGTCATGGCCGGGGCAGGGGGGTTCCTTCGACCATGTTGTCTAGACCAGTGTTGCACGCAGGCAACCCCTGCGAGCCGCCGCGTTCAGGACTTGTGATTGTTTCTTTCGGGGGCATAACCCCCGGCCAGTGGCCGTCTCCACCCTGCCGCGACGACACGTCCGGCGCCATTCGGCTCGCCGCCGGATAACCTGACGAATGTGGACGACTCCGCGGTACCGCACCCCGAGCAGACCCCGCAGGATCCGCAGAACCGGCCGGCTCCCCAGCCCCGGCAGTCCCAGGACGCGGACTACCCGCAGCACTGGGAGGCCGACGTCCTGCTGCGTGACGGCGGCACGGCCCGGATCCGGCCGATCACGCCCGCCGACGCCGGCCGGCTGGTCGAGTTCTACGAGCAGGTGTCGGACCAGTCCAAGTACTTCCGCTTCTTCGCGCCCTACCCGCGGCTCTCCGACAAGGACGTCCGCCGCTTCACCCACCACGACTTCGTGAACCGGGTCGGCCTCGCCGTGGTGGTCCGCGACCGGTTCATCGCCACCGTCCGCTACGACCGGATCGACGCCGACGGCCGCCCCTCGGAGACCGGCACCGACGCCGAGGTGGCGTTCCTGGTGCAGGACGCCCACCAGGGCCGCGGGGTCGCCTCCGCGCTGCTGGAACACATCGCCGCGGTGGCCCAGGAGCGCGGCATCCGCCGCTTCCAGGCCGAGGTGCTGCCGGAGAACCGCAAGATGGTGAAGGTCTTCACCGACGCCGGCTACACCCAGCACCGCAGCTTCGCGGACGGTGTGGTCCACCTGGAGTTCGACCTGGAGCCGACCGCCGCCTCGCTGGCCGTGATGCGGGCGCGCGAGCACCGGGCCGAGGCGCGGTCCGTGCAGCGGCTGCTCACCCCGCGCTCGGTCGCGGTGGTGGGCGTCTCCCGCCACCCGCAGACCGTCGGCCGGGCGATCCTGCGGGACCTGCTCGGCGGGCTGCCGCACGGTGACGACCGCCGCGTCTACGCGGTGAACCGCAACGCCCCGCCCGGCACCACGCTGGACGGCGTCCCGGTGCACCGCTCGGTGCTGGAGATCCCCGGCCCGGTGGACCTCGCCGTGATCGCCGTCCCGGCCGCCGCCGTCCCCGCCGCCGTCGCCGACTGCGGCGCGCACGGCGTGCAGGGCCTGGTGGTGGTCACCGCCGGCTACGCCGAGACCGGCCCGGAGGGCCGCGACCGCCAGCGCGCCCTGGTCCGCCAGGCCCGGGCGGCCGGCATGCGGGTGATCGGCCCGAACGCCTTCGGCCTGATCAACACCGACCCCGCGCTCCCGCTCAACGCCTCGCTCGCACCCGTCCTGCCGCGCCGGGGCGGCTTCGGCATCTTCTGCCAGTCCGGCGCGATCGGCGTCGCCCTGCTGGAGGCCGCCCACCGCCGGGGCCTCGGCGTCTCCTCCTTCGCCTCGGTCGGCAACCGCTCCGACGTCTCGGGCAACGACTTCCTCCAGTACTGGGCGGAGGACCCGGCCACCGACGTCGTGCTGCTCTACCTGGAGTCCTTCGGCAACCCCCGCAAGTTCACCCGGATCGCCCGCCGGCTCGCCGCCGTCAAGCCGATCGTGGTCGTCAAGGGCGCCCGCCACACCGGCAGCCTGCCGCCCGGCCACGCCATCCCGGTCACCGCCAGCGGGCTGCGCGACGCCACCGTCGACGCCCTGTTCGAGCAGGCCGGCGTCACCCGGGTGGAGACCATCACCGAGCTGTACGACACCGGGGAGCTGCTCGCGCTCCAGCCGCTGCCGCCCGGCGACCGGGTCGCCGTGGTCGGCAACTCCGACTCGCTCGGCCTGCTCACCCACGACGCCTGCCTCAGCGCCGGTCTGCGCCCCCGCACCCCGGTCGACCTCACCACGGCCGCCACCGGCGAGAACTTCCGGATCGCGCTGGACGTCGCACTCGCGGACCCGGCCGTGGACGCGGTGATCGCCGTCGCGATCCCGCCCATCGGCACCTCCGCGCACGCCTTCATGGGCGGCCGGCTGACCGGCCCGGACGATCCCGAGATGGGCTCCGACGACCCCGAGATCGCCGCCGCCCTGCTCGAAGCGGGCGAGCGCGCGAGGGAGTTGGGCAAGCCGCTGGTGCTCGCCCACCTGGCGCTGACCGACCTGCCGAGCCGGCTCCGCCCGGGCGGCATCCCCGCCTACCCGGCACCGGAGCGCGCCGTCCGCGCCCTCGCGCACGCCGTCCACCACGCCGAGTGGCGGCGCCGGACGGCCGAGGCGGAGGAGACCGCCCGCGTCCCGGAGCTGGACCGGATCGACGAGGGCGGCGCCCGCGACCTGGTCGAGGCGGCGCTCAGCACCCGGACCGCGATCGCCGCCCGCACCCAGCCCGGCGGTGCGCGGATCACCCTGCCGGAGGCCGGCACCACCGCGCTGCTCGCGCACTACGGCATCGACGTCTCCCCGACCCTGCCCGCGCCCGACGAGGAGTCCGCCGTCCGCGCCGCCGCGACGCTCGGCTACCCGGTGGCGCTCAAGGCGACCGCCCCGCACCTGCGCCACCGCCCCGACCTCGGCAGCGTCCGCCTCGACCTGACCGGCGAGCCGGGGCTGCGCCGCGCCCACCGCGAGCTGGACGCGCTGCTCGGCGGGGCCGCCCAGGCCGAACTCGTCGTGCAGCGCCTGGCCCCGCGCGGTGTGGACACCGTGATCGGGGCCACCGTCGACCCGGCGGTGGGCGCGATCCTCTCCTTCGGTCTGGCCGGCGCCCCGGCCGAGCTGCTCGGTGATGTTGCCCACCGTCTGGTCCCCGCCACCGACCAGGACGTCGCCGGTCTGATCCGCGAGGTCCGGGCGGCCCCGCTGCTGTTCGGCTGGCGCGGCGCCGAGGCGGTGGACACCGCCGCGCTGGAGGAACTGCTGCTGAGGGTGTCGCGGCTGGTCGACGATCTCCCGGAGGTCGCCTCGGTGGACCTCGAACCCGTGGTCGTCGCCCCGCACGGACTGGCGATCCTGGGGGCGCGGGTGCGGATCGCGCCCCTGCCCGTCCGCAGCGATCTGGGCCCGCGCGCGATGAGCACGCTGTAACCTTCCTTGGTTGCGCCCTGTCCGGGGGCGCTGTCGTCCGGAAGCTCGGCGCCGCGCCGCCCGCTTCGTCGGCGGACCATGCCAGGATGGAGTTATGGCGAAGACCGGTACCACCACCACTCAGGACCTGCGCTCGGCGATCGAGCGCAGCGGCTACTACCCGGCCCTGGTGTCCGAGGCGGTCGAGTCCGCGGTGGGTCCCGAGCCGATCAGCTCCTACCTGGTGCACCAGGAGACCACCTTCGACGCCAACGAGGTGCGCCGGCACGTCACCGTGCTGGTGCTGACCCCGACCCGTTTCGTGGTGAGCCACACCGACGAGCAGTCCGGCGGCGAGGCCGGCCCCGCGGTGCCCTACGCCACCACCTCCACCGAGAGCGTCCGGCTGGACCGGATCGGCTCGGTCGTGGTGAGCCGGATGGTCGCCAACCCGGAGACCTACACCCCCGGCACGCTGCCCCGCGAGGTCGTGCTGACCATCGGCTGGGGTGCCGTGCAGCGCCTGGACCTGGAGCCGGCCGGCTGCTCGGACCCGAACTGCGAGGCCGACCACGGCTACACCGGATCGGCCACCGCTGACGACCTGTCACTGCGGGTCAGCGAGGCGGGTGACGGCCCGGAGACGGTCGCCCAGGCCCTGGTGTTCGCCCGGGCGCTCTCCGACGCCACGATCAGCAACGGTCCGCGGGTCTGAGCCGACGCACCGGAAGCCAGGAAGTCAGCCTCTCACCCATGTCCTTCGCACCCGACGCCCACGACGCCTTCGAGATCCTCGACCCCGCCGCCGCCCCGGCCCCCCTGTACGGCGGCGGCTCGCTCTGTGACCTGCTGCCCTCGGTGGCGGCCGGACTCGGCGTGCCCGGCTTCACCGCCGCACTGCCGATCGCCCCGGCCGACCGGGTGGTGGTCTTCCTGGTCGACGGACTCGGCTGGGAGCTGCTGCTGCGCCACCCCGAGTACGCGCCGTTCCTCTCCTCGCTGATCGGCAGCTCGCTCGCCGGTACCGGCCGCCCGCTGACCGCCGGCTTCCCGTCCACCACCGCCACCTCGCTGGCCTCGGTCGGCACCGGGACCCCGCCCGGCCTGCACGGCCTGGTGGGCTACACGGTCGCGGTGCCGGGCGCCGGCCACCTGATGAACCAGCTGCGCTGGCAGCCGCCGGTCGCCCCGCACACCTGGCAGCCGTACCCGACGGTGTTCGAGCAGACGCACGCCGCCGGGGTGGCGACCGCCCAGGTCTCCTCGCCGCTGTTCGCCCAGACCCCGCTGACCCGGGTGGCGCTCTCCGGCGGCAGCTTCCTCGGCCGCACCACCGGCGAGGAGCGGATGGACCAGGCCGCCCGCTGGCTGGCCGAGCACGACCGCGCCCTCGTCTACACCTACGTGAGCGAGCTGGACGGCGCGGGGCACCGGTTCGGGGTGGACTCCGACGACTGGCGGATGACGCTGGACGCGGTGGACCGCCTGGCCCGCCGCCTGGCCGAGCAGCTGCCGCCGCGGTCGGCGATGTACGTCACCGCCGACCACGGCATGATCGACATCGCTCCGGAGGACCGGATCGACTTCGACGAGGACTGGGAGCTGGGCGCCGGCGTCGCCCTGCTCGGCGGCGAGGGCCGGGCCCGGCACGTCTACGCGGTGCCCGGCGCGGCCGCCGACGTGTACACGGTCTGGAGCGAGGTGCTGGGCGACCGGATGTGGGTGGCCACCCGGGACGACGCGATCGCGGCAGGCTGGTTCGGACCCTCCGTGGACGAGCGGGTCTACCTGCGGATCGGCGACGTGGTCGCCGCCGCCCGGGACGACGTCGCGGTGACCGCCTCCCGCAACGAGCCCGGCGAGTCCGCGATGATCGGTCTGCACGGCTCGATGACCCCGGTCGAGCAGTTCGTGCCCCTGCTCGAAGTCCGCACGTGAACCCCCTTGAAGTGAAAGGCCTTCGCACCACCCATGGCTGAACTGGTGTTCTTCTCGGGCACGATGGACTGCGGGAAGTCGACGCTCGCGTTGCAGATGGACCACAACCACGCCGCGCGCGGCCGGCAGGGGATCATCCTCACCCGCAACGACCGGGCCGGCGCGGCCACCATCTCCAGCCGGCTCGGCCTGCAGGCCGAGGCGGTCGAGGTGGCGGACGAGTTCGACTTCCACGCCCACGTCGTGCACCGGCTCTCGGCCGGCGGCCGGGTGGACTACCTGATCTGCGACGAGGCCCAGTTCTTCGCCGCCGAGCAGGTCGACCAACTGGCCCGGGTGGTGGACGAACTCGGCATCGACGTCTTCACCTTCGGCATCACCACGGACTTCCGCACCCGGCTGTTCCCCGGTTCCCAGCGGCTGATCGAACTGGCCGACCGGGTGGAGGTCCTCCAGGTCGAGGCGCTCTGCTGGTGCGGCGCGCGGGCCACCCACAACGCCCGTACGGTGGGCGGCGTGATGGTGGTCGAGGGCGCCCAGGTCGTGATCGGCGACATCACGGTGCGCGAGGACGAGGTCGGCTACGAGGTGCTCTGCCGCCGGCACCACCGCCGCCGGCTGACCGCCGCCACCGCCCGTGTCTCGGTGCTCTCCCCGGACGTGCTGCCCTTCGAGGAGCAGCAGGCCTGACCCGCTCCTACCGGAGTCCCGCCTGCAGCACCGAGAAGTGCCCGCCCTGCGGGTCCGCCAGTCGCGCCACCGGTCCGCGCCCGCTCTCGTGCGGCTCCAGCAACACCCGGCCGCCCAGCCGGATGGCCCGACGGACCGTCAGTTCGACGTCCTGGACGGCGAAGTGGACTCGCCAGCGCGGCGGGTGGCCGCGCAGCTCGGCGCCGTGCCGGATGCCCGCCACCGGCCGGCCGTCCACCAGCAGCGCCGACTCGCCGCCGGCGGGTGCCACCGGCCGCCCGAGCACCGCGCCGTAGAACACCGCGGCGCCCTCCTCGTCCGGCGTGAGCAGCTCGGCCCAGGCCGGTCCGCCGGGCTCGGGTCCGGCCTCGCGGCCGATGTGCTCCTCGCCCTGCCAGAGGCCGAAGACCGCGCCGGAGACGTCGGCCGCGATCGCCAGCCGCCCGGCCCGCTCGGCCTGGAGCGGCCCGACCGCCACCGTTCCGCCGCACTCGTGCACCAGTTGGGCCGTCCGGTCGGCGCTGTCCACCGCGAAGTAGGTGGTCCACTGCACCGGGAAGCCGGGCACCGCGGAGACGCCGAGGCCGGCGACCGGCGCACCTCCTGACTCGGCCCGGACGTAGTCACCGAGCTCGGTGGGGCCGGGGGTGTACGTCCAGTCGAGCAGCTCGCCGTAGAACGCGCGGGCGCCGGCCAGGTCGTCGGTCATCAGGCTGACCCAGCACGGCGTGCCCTGGGCCAGCCGGAGTGTCACCGCGGGCATGCGGGCCTCCTCACGGGGCGGTCGGCGCACGGACCTGCGCACGTGAGGGTGATGGTTCCACCCTGGCGCGCGCCGAACCCTCGGGCCGCGCGGAAAGTCCGGCAAAGACCGCACAAAGAGCGTTGAGTTGGTGGTGCTGCGCGAGAATGACCGCCATGACGACCTCTCACGATGACTCCCCGCTGGTGTCGGTGGCCGGCCTGCGGGAGGCGCTCGCCTCGGCGCGCCCGCCCGTCCTGCTCGATGTGCGCTGGCAGCTCGGCGGCCCTCCCGGCATCGAGGACTACGCGGCGGGCCATCTGCCCGGTGCGGGCTTCGTCGCGCTGGACACCGACCTCGCCGCTCCGGCCGGGCCGCCCGGGCGCGGTGGCCGTCACCCGCTGCCCGACCCGGAGGAGTTGGGCGCCGCGCTGCGTCGCCTCGGGGTCCGCGCCGACCGTCCGGTGGTGGTGTACGACGGTGCGACCTCGCTGGCGGCGGCGCGTGCCTGGTGGCTGCTGCGCTGGGCCGGTCACCCGGACGTGCGGGTGCTGGACGGCGGGTTCGCCGCGTGGCAGGCGGCCGGGCTGCCGGTGACCACCGAGGTGGAGAGCCCGGAGCCGGGTGACTTCAAGCCGGTGCCCGGGCAGTTGCCGACGGTCGACGGGGACGGCGCGGCCGCGCTGGCCCGGACCGGTCTGCTGCTGGACGCGCGGGCGGGCGAGCGCTACCGGGGCGAGACCGAGCCGATCGACCCGCGGGCCGGCCACGTGCCGGGGGCGCTCTCCGCGCCGACCACCGAGAACGTCGGCCCGGACGGGCGGTTCCGGCCGGCCGCCGAACTGGCCGAGCGGTTCCGCGCGCTGGGCGCCGCCGAGCGGGAGACCGCGGTGTACTGCGGGTCCGGGGTGACGGCGGCCCACCAGATCCTCGCCCTGGCGGTGGCCGGGCTGCCGGCCGCGCTGTACCCGGGCTCGTGGAGCGAGTGGTCGAGCGACGAGAGCCGCCCGGTGGCGGTCACCGGGCAGCCCGGCTGATCGACGGAACGGGAGAGGGGTGGGGGGGGGGGGGGGGGGCCCCCCCCCCCCCCCCCCACCCCTCGTTCCACGTCTGCCTACTCCTGCTTCTTGCGCCGGCTGCCGAAGACGATCTCGTCCCAGCTCGGCACGGTGGCCCGGCGCCCGGGCCGGACACCGTCCGCCTCGGCCTGCCGGTCCGTGGTGCCGACCAGCCGCTCCCGGTGCGGGGCGACCGCACGCGGCATCAGGATGTCGGCGTACGCCGAGCCCGCGCCGACCGCGGGTGCGGCCGCGGCGGCGGGCTCCTCGGTCTCCTCGGCGACCTCGACGGGCGGCGCCGGTTCGATCGGAGCGGCGCCGACGGCGAGGTCGCCCCGGAAGGCGGGGACCACGTCGAGCAGGCTGGTCAGCGAGTCACGGGACTCGGCGGTGGCCTCCCGGGACTCCCGCACCTCGCGGGAGGACATGATCCGGTCGGCCGAGGGCCGGTCGATCATCGGGCGGGGCGGCCGCTCCTGGGGGAGCCGGGCGATCCGCGGGATGAACGGGAAGACCGACTCCTCCTCGCGCTCGACGTTCTCGCCGATCAGCGCGCGGGCCTCGTCGTCGTTCGGCTGGACCAGGCGCCGCGGCGGGTCGTACGTCCAGGACGCGCTGCGGCCCTCGCCGTCGGCCCGGTAGTAGAGGATGACCTCCCACGTGCCGTCGTCGCGCCGCCAGGAGTCCCAGCGCTCGGTGTCCTTCTCGGCGCCGCGCAGCGCGAGCCGCTCGGCGACGGCCTCGCCCAACTGGGGGCCGGAGGACTCGCCGTGGCGGCGGATCGCGGTCTTGCGGGCCCGCTCGGCCATGAAGGCGCGCTCCGCGAGCACCGGCCCTTCGAAGCGGCGGACCCGGTCCACGGAGATACCGGCCGCCTGCGCGACCTCCTCGGCGGAGGCACCGGCTCGTATCCGCGCCTGGATGTCTCTGGGGCGGAGGTGGCTCTCGACCTCGATCTCGATCTGGCCGAGGCGTGGACGGTCACCACGGATGGCGGCGCGCAGCCGCTCGTCGATGGGGAGGGTGTACTCCGTGCTGTCGGCGGCCTTGAGCACCAGCCGTGTGCCGTCGTTGCTGACGGCCACAACCCGCAGTTCGGGCACGGTTACCTCCCGGGTGGTGCCTGCCGACGTCACCTGCGTCGCTGCTCCCGTACTGAGTGTGGCCTGCCCGCTCGCGACTGGCCACAACCTTGCTGAGTTCCCCGGCGTGTCGGGCTTACGCCCGGTCACACCGCTGTGGCACGGTTGCCTTTTTGCCACGTCATCCGTCGACGTCGCGCCTGGGTGTCCCGGCCGTCCTCGCACGCGCAGTGACGCGACGATCCGGGACGGGCGTCGCCGTGCGTGCCTGTTCCGTGGCTCTTCGTCAATCTGCCGGTTGATAGGCAGTCGACAAGTCGACCCAAGGCTCAGGCTTTACGAACAGTACTCCATTCGTGGCATCCAAAGGGGCGGCTCGCCGCTCAAGTCTCCCGCGATTCACGGGAATCTCAAGAGCGCGCACCCCCAATGGCCGACGGCCGACCGATGCACGGTGATCATCTTCACATATATCCCCCGCACAGAACCGCATTTTCGACCCTTGTGTCCTTCTTTGGGCAAGATGGAGTGACTTGTTCGAAGACCAGTCGTACTGACCGAGGGATGTCGATGCCGGAGCAGAAGCCCGCCGAGGAGGGCGGCAAGGAAGGTCGCAGGCGAATTGACCTGAGTGTGGCTCAGGTCGCGGCGAGTGCGCTGGCCACCGTGGTGGGCGCCCTGCTCGCCTCCGAACTCGGCGTCTACGGAACCATTCTGGGCGCGGCCGTGGTCAGCATCGGCGCGACCACCGGCGGTGCGGTGTTCCAGCACGTCTTCCGGCGCACCGGTGAGCAACTGCGCGGGGCGGTGGACCGCACCGGCCCGGGGCCGGTGGTGAACGGGTTGCGCCAGGTGCCGGATTCCGACACGCGGGGGCCGGTGATCTCCCCGGCGTGGAACGGACCCCGGGTGGTGCGGGCGCGCCGGCGCTGGACCTGGAAGTCGTACGGGGCGGTGTCCGCGTTGGTCTTCGTGCTGGCGATGACGCCGATACTCGCCTTCGAGCTGGCGACCGGGCAGCCGGTCTCGGCGACGGTGAAGGGGGAGTCGGGCAGCGGCACCTCGCTGGGCGGGACGGTCGCCCCCAAGCCGGCCGACCCGCCGGCGGGCGATCACTCGGGCGGGCCGTCGGGCGGGCCGTCGCGGGGCACCGGTGGTGCTTCGCCCTCGCCGTCGGCCGGGAGCGGTGGTGCGGCCTCGGAACCGGCGGCCCCGGGCGGCAGCCCGAGTAGGGGGAGCGGCGGCACGGCCTCGCCCTCGGCGGGCCCGAGCGGGACGCCGTCCGGGTCGCCCTCCACCGGTCCGTCCGCCAGTCCGTCCACCGGTCCGTCCGGAGGTCCGTCCGGCGGGTCGTCCGCGCCGACCGGGCCGGCCGCCGGCTGAGGGCGGTCAGGCGCCCAGGACCCGCCGCAGGTAGTCGTTGCCGAAGACCCGCCGCGGGTCGACCTCGTCGCGCAGCGCGGTGAAGTCGGCGAAGTGCGGGTAGACCTCGGCGAGGTAGCCGGCGTCGCGGGTGTGCAGCTTGCCCCAGTGCGGCCGGCCCCGGTGGGCGGTCATCAGCTTCTCCACCTCGGTGAAGTAGCCCTGCTCGGCGGTGCCCCGGTAGAGGTGGACGGCGATGTAGGCGGTGTCCCGGCCGCTCGCGGTGGAGAGCCAGAGGTCGTCGGCGGGGGCGAACCGGACCTCGACGGGGAAGCTGATCCGCCAGTCGGAGCGCTCGATCATGGCCTTGAGCTCGCGCAGCACCCCGGCCAGCTCCTCGCGCGGCACCGCGTACTCCATCTCGGTGAAGCGGACCTTGCGCGGGCTGGTGAACACCTTGTGGGCGGTGTCGGTGTAGCTGCGGTCCGACCAGGCGCGGCTGGCCAGCGAGGCGATGGTCGGGACGCTGCGGGGGAAGCGCCGGCCGACCCGGCAGGCGCCCTCCCAGACCGTGTTGGAGAGGAAGTCGTCCTCCAGCCAGCTCTTGAAGCGGGGCAGCGGGGCGGCCGGACCCTGGCTGCGGTTGTTGCGCTTGGTGGAGCAGCGGTCGGTGTGCGGGAACCAGTAGAACTCGAAGTGCTCGTTCACCGCGGTGAGGTCGTCGAGCCGGTCGAGCACCTCGTCGAAGCGCATCGGCTGCTCGTGGGCGGTGAGCAGGAAGGCCGGTTCGACGGCGAGGGTCACCGCGGTGATCACGCCGAGGGCGCCGAGGCCGAGCCGGGCGCCGTGGAAGAGCCGCGGGTCCTCGGTGGGCGAGCAGTGCCGGACGCTGCCGTCGGCGAGGACGATCTCCAGGGCGCGGATCTGGGCGGCGAGCGAGCCGGAGTCCCGGCCGGTGCCGTGGGTGCCGGTGCTGGTCGCGCCGGCCACCGTCTGCACCTCGATGTCGCCCATGTTGGTGAGCGAGAGCCCGGCGGCGGCCAGCACGCGGTTGAGCCGGGCGAGCGGGAGGCCGGCCTCGACGGTGACGGTCCCGGCCTCGCGGTCGATGGCGCGGACGGCGGTCATCGCGTAGGGGCGGACCAGGACGCCGCCCTCGGCCGAGGCGATCGCGGTGAAGGAGTGGCCGGAGCCGACCGCCTTGACGCCCTGCCCCTGGTCCGCGGCCCGGGTGATCTCCTTGGCCAGTTCCTCCGCCGTGCCGGGCGTGACCACCTTGGCGGGGTGCGCGCTCTGGTTCCCGGCCCAGTTGGTCCAGCGGGTACGGGGTGCGGTACTGGCCTGGGGCATGCGGTGCCTCCTGCTCCGTGGCCGAACGGTGTCGGCGCGCTCCCGGGCGGTGGGGGCCGCCCGGGTGTCCCTACCCGCGGGTAGGACCCGCGAGTAGGCAGGAGAGTAGTCAGTTCACCGTTCGAGGTCTACGGTCTCGGCGGCCGGCTGCCCGGCCGAGGCGGCGGCCAGGCCCGTTCCGAGGCGCCGCAGGCCGACCAGGGCGGTCAGTACGCCGAACACCCCGGCGGTCACCGGCACCCAGTATCCGGCGGCGGCGCCGGAGGCGTCCACCACCCAGCCGCCGGCCGAGGAGCCGAGGGCGACGCCGAGGGCGAGCCCGGTGGTGGTCCAGGTCATGCCCTCGGTGAGCTGGGAGGCCGGGACGAGCCGTTCGACCAGGGCCATCGCGGTGATCAGGGTGGGGGAGATGGCGATGCCGGCGACCAGCAGGGCGGCGCCGACCGCGATCAGTCCGCCCACGCCCCGCACGGACTCGGCGGCCAGCAGCAGCGGCACCATGCTGACGGCCATGAACAGGACGCCGCCGAAGAACCGGGCGGCCATCGAGCCCTTGAGCCGGAGGGTGCCGAACACCACGCCGGCCAGGCAGGAGCCGAACGCCCACAGGGCCAGGATCACGCTGGCGACGGACTTGTGGCCCTGGGCCTCGGAGAAGGCGACGGTGACGACCTCGACCGAGCCGAAGATCGCCCCGGTCGCGACGAAGGTCAGGATCAGTACCTGGAGGCCGCGGTTGCGGATCACCGAGCTGCCGGCGTGCCGGGCGGCCGGGTGGACCGGGGGCTCGGTGGAGCGCTGCCCGGCGAACAGCACCACGCCGACCATGAGGAAGAGCCCGGCGAGCAGGACCCCGGCCTCCGGGAAGACGGCGGTGGCCAGGCCGATCGAGAGGATCGGGCCGACGATGAAACAGATCTCGTCGACCACGGCCTCGAAGGAGTACGCGGTGTGCAGCTTGGGCGCGTCGTCCCGGTAGAGGTGGGCCCAGCGGGCGCGGACCATCGCGCCGGTGCTCGGCATCACGCCCATCCCCGCGGCGAAGAGGAACAGCGTCCAGTCCGGTGCCTCCAGCCGGGCGCAGAGCAGCAGGCCGACGGCGGCCAGCACGGTGACCGCGGTGGCCGGCAGGACGATCCGGCGCTGTCCGTGGCGGTCCACCAGTCGGGAGACCTGCGGCCCGAGCACGGCCGCGGACACCGCCAGCGTCGCCGAGACCAGGCCCGCCACCCCGTAGGAGCCTCTCAGCTGGGAGAGCATGGTCACGATGCCGATGCCGGTCATCGAGATCGGGAGCCGGGAGACGAAGCCGGTGGTGGAAAAGGCCAGAGTGCCGGGGGCGGCGAATATCTGGCGGTAGCTGGACAGCACGGGAGCTCCGCAGGAGTAAGGAACGAGGCTGGACTACACAGCTTACGTACCTTGGCAAACCGTATTTTCCGGACACCGGTGCGATCCCGGCGTCGCGGTCCGGCCCCTCAATGGCAGGATCGGTCCCATGTCCGACGTGCGCAATCCCTCACCCACCGGGGCCGCTCCCTACGACGCCCTGCTCCTGCTCTCTTTCGGCGGGCCCGAGGCCCCCGAGGACGTCGTCCCCTTCCTGGAGAACGTCACCAGGGGACGCGGCATCCCCAAGGAGCGGCTCAAGGAGGTGGGCAAGCACTACTTCATGTTCGGCGGCGTGAGCCCGATCAACGAGCAGAACCGCGAGCTGCTCGCCGCGCTGCGCAAGGACTTCGCCGAGCACGGGCTGGACCTCCCGGTCTACTGGGGCAACCGCAACTGGGCGCCCTACCTGACCGACACCCTGCGCGAGCTCGCCGCCGACGGGCACCGCCGTGTCGCCGTCCTCGCCACCAGCGCCTACGCCGGCTACTCCGGCTGCCGCCAGTACCGGGAGAACCTCGCCGACGCGCTGGCCCGGCTCGCCGAGGAGGGGCTGTCCGGACTCCGGGTCGACAAGCTCCGGCACTTCTACAACCACCCCGGCTTCGTCGAGCCGATGATCGACGCCACGCTGGCCGCGCTGGCGCGGCTGCCCGAGGCGGTGCGGGCCGGCGCCCGGCTGGCGTTCACCACGCACTCCGTCCCCGACACCATGGCGCAGACCTCCGGCGCGCCGGACGACCCGGCCCGGGGCCGGCCGGGCGGCGCGTACGTCGCCCAGCACCTGGACGTCGCCGGGCTGATCGCGGCGGCCGTCGCCGAGCGGACCGGGGTCGCCGACCGCCCCTGGGAGCTGGTCTTCCAGAGCCGCAGCGGCGCCCCGCAGACCCCGTGGCTGGAGCCCGACATCTGCGACCACCTGGAGGCGCAGCACGCGCAGGGCGCGCCCGCCGTCGTGATGGTCCCGATCGGCTTCGTCTCCGACCACATGGAGGTCAAGTACGACCTGGACACCGAGGCGGTGGCGAAGGCCGCCGAGCTCGGCCTGCCGGTCGCCCGGGCGGCCACCGTCGGTGCCGACCCCCGGTTCACCGCCGCCGTGCGGGAACTGGTCCTGGAGCGGGCCGCCGCCGAACGCGGCGCGCCCGTGAGCCGCTGCGCCCTCGGCGCGCTCGGCCCCAGCCACGACGTGTGCGCGGTGGCCTGCTGCCCGAACCCGCGCGCCCCCCGCCCGGCCGCCGCCGAGCGCTGACCCCGCACCGAGGAGACCCCGTGCCCAGCCCCGGACCCGCCGCCCCGCCCGCCGCCCTGCTGGACGAACTGCTCGACGTCGCCCTGGACGCCGCCCGCCGGGCCGGCGCCCTGCTGCGCGACAGCCGGCCCGCCGACCTGGGGGTCGCGGGCACCAAGAGCAGCCCGGTCGACGTGGTGACCGAGATGGACCTCGCCTCCGAGAAGCTCCTCCTGGAGCTGATCGCCGCCCGCCGCCCGGACGACGGCTACCTCGGAGAGGAGGGGTCCGAGCGGCCCGGCACCAGCGGGGTCCGGTGGGTCGTCGACCCGCTCGACGGCACCGTCAACTACCTCTACGGGCTGCCCTCCTGGGCCGTCAGCGTGGCCGCCGAGCTGGACGGCCGGGCGGTCGTCGGCGTGGTCTACGCCCCCGCGCGCGGGGAGCTCTTCGAGGCGGTGCTGGGCCGGGGCTCCCGGCTGGACGGCCGGCCGGTGTCGGCCCGCCCGGCCCCGCCGTGGGGGCAGGCGCTGATCGGCACCGGCTTCAACTACGTGCAGGCGGTGCGCGTCCGGCAGGCCGAGGTGCTGCTCGCGCTGATGCCGGAAGTCCGTGACATCCGGCGCGGCGGCGCCGCCGCCGTTGACCTGTGCGACGTCGCGGCCGGGCGCCTGGACGGCTACTACGAGCGCGGACTGGCCCCCTGGGACCGCGCGGCCGGCTGTCTGATCGCCACCGAGGCCGGCGCCCTGGTCGGCGGCCGCCCCGGCGAGGGGCCGGACGGCGAGCTGACCGTCGCGGCCGCGCCGGGGGTCTACGAGCCGCTCCAGGAGCGGCTGGCGCGGCTGCGCGCCTGGGCCGACTGACCCGCCCCGGCCGGGGGGCGGGCAGCGAAGAGCCCTGGCATACGGGGAATGCCAGGGCTTGAGGTTTCGCACGGCCCCCACAGGGCCGCTGGTGCCGGAGTCCGGCGTCGGGTCGGCAGGTCGGTCAGGCAGCGCTGCGGTGGCGCTCCAGCACCGTGTCGACGCCGTGTTCGGCGGCGAGTCGGCGGAGGTCGTCCAGCTCGGACTGCTCCACCTCGGCGAGGAACTCGTCCCCGGCCTCGATCGCGCGGTGCAGGTCCTGCTCGGCGTTGGCTATGCGCTGCAGGATTCCGGCGGTGAAGGCGTCCATACGGGCCCCCTTACTGTGTCGGACGTGCACGTTCGTGCGTCCCCCGCCCCAGGATCGTGGTAGCCAGCGGAAGCGTCCGATCCGGTAGGTCGTGATCTCCGGTCGGGCGCGGAGACGGCCCCTCGGCCGCTCCCGGTGACGCCCCAGCCCCAGGGCCGGCGCGGATGAACGCACGGCGGGTGGGTGCGATCGGCCGTCAGCCGGATCGCGGGTGTGCAGCTGTCCTCCCCAGCCCCTGGTCGGGGAAACCTCCCCGGGCGAGAAAGTTGCCCGTGTCACAGTCCAAGCGGAGTGTTCCCGGCACGAATCGGGACGGAGGCCGTCGTCGCGGCGGCGGTCGCGCCCCCGGGCGCTCCTGCCTCCGGGGCAGCTTATCGCTGCTTTACCGCACGACCAGGCAGGATGGAGGCACCGTCGGAGCCGCGCGTCCGCTTCCGGGGCCGGCCTGGAGAAGGGACAACGACCGTGCGGGTTCTCGTCGTCGAGGACGAGCAGCTGCTCGCCGAGGCCGTCGCCACCGGCTTGCGCCGCGAGGCGATGGCCGTCGACGTGGTGTACGACGGGGAGGCCGCGCTCCAGCGCATCGCGGTCAACGACTACGACGTGGTGGTGCTCGACCGGGACCTGCCACTGGTCCACGGCGACGACGTCTGCCGCAGCGTGGTCGACCAGGGCCTGGCCACCCGGGTGATCATGCTGACCGCCTCGGGCGACATCAGCGACCGGGTCGAGGGTCTGGAGATCGGTGCGGACGACTACCTCCCCAAGCCCTTCGCCTTCAGTGAACTCGTCGCCCGGGTAAGGGCGCTGGGCCGCCGCGCGACCGTCCCGCTGCCGCCGGTGCTGGAGCGCGCCGGCATCTCCGTCGACCCCGGCCGCCGCGAGGTGATCCGCGACGGGCGGCCCGTCCAGCTCGCTCCCAAGGAGTTCGCCGTCCTGGAGGTGCTGATGCGGGCCGGCGGCGCCGTGGTCTCCGCCGAGCAGCTCCTGGAGAAGGCCTGGGACGAGCACACCGACCCGTTCACCAACGTCGTGCGCGTCACCGTGATGACGCTGCGCCGCAAGCTCGGCGACCCGCCGGTGATCGTCACCGTGCCGGGCTCCGGCTACCGGATCTGACCGGCTCCGGCCGGACACCCGCGGGCCCCACCCCCACCACGCGACCGCCCCGGCGGACGCCCCGAGAGGACGATCATGACCACCCCGCCCCCGGCCGGCGGGCCCTCCGGCGCGCCCGCCGGCGGCCCGCGCGCCGTACCGCCCGGGCCCGTGCCGCCGAAGCCCGCGCACGCACCGCGGGCGCCCCTGCTCCACCACGCGTCGCGCGACACCTACGTGCCCGGCGACGGGATGCTCGCCTGGCTGCCGTTCCGCCCGACCATCCGGATCCGCCTCACCCTGCTCTACGGCGGCATGTTCCTGATGGCCGGCGTCGTCCTGCTGCTGCTGATGTACTTCTTCGTCCGGCAGGCCCTGCACGACGTCCAGCCGCCGCCCTTCCTGTTCGGCAAGGACATCACCGTCAACGGCGTGCCGATGAGCAGCGAGCAGTTCAACCAGTACCTCGCCAGCCGGCACGAGGTCGCCTCCAACGCGGCCCTCAACACGCTGCTGCGCAAGGCCCTCACGGTGCTGGTCTGCCTCGCCGTGATCGCCTTCGCCGCCGGCTACGCGATGGCCGGCCGGGTGCTGCGCCCGCTCGGGCGGATCACCCGCACCGCGCGCGAGGTGGCCTCGTCCGACCTGCACCGGCGGATCGAGCTCGACGGGCCGGACGACGAGCTCAAGGAGCTCGCCGACACCTTCGACGACATGCTCGACCGGCTGGACCGCTCCTTCGACTCCCAGCGCCGCTTCGTCGCCAACGCCTCGCACGAGCTGCGCACCCCGCTGGCGATCAACCGGACCCTGCTGGAGGTCCAGCTCTCCGACCCGGCCGCCTCGGCCGACCTCCAGCAGCTCGGCAAGACCCTGCTGGCCACCAACGAGCGCAGCGAGCAACTGGTGGAGGGCCTGCTGCTGCTCGCCCGCAGCGACAACGAGCTCACCGACCGCCGGCCGGTGGAGCTCTCCGAGGTCGCCACCCGCGCCCTGGTGCAGACCCGCGCCGAGGCCGACCGGCGCGAGGTCGAGCTGCGCGCCACCCTGAACCCGGCCGTGGTCTCCGGCAACGGCGTGCTGCTGGAGCGGATCGCGCTCAACCTGCTGCAGAACGCCGTGCGCTACAACTCCGCCGACGGCTGGGTCGAGATCGCCACCGCCGAGGTGCCCGGCGGCGGCGAGCTGGTGGTGTCCAACACCGGCCCGGTGGTCCCCGGCTACGAGCTGGAGCACATCTTCGAGCCGTTCCGCCGGGTCAAGGGCGCCGACCGCACCCGCAGCGACAAGGGTGTCGGACTCGGCCTGTCCATCGTCCGCTCGGTGGTCCGGGCGCACGGAGGCACCATCGAGGCCACCCCGCGCTCCGGGGGCGGCCTGACCATGCGGGTCCGGATCCCGGCGGCCTGAGCACCCCCACAGGCCCGTCTCGCCCCCGCTGCGCCGCCCGTCCCGCCCGCGCTCCGTGCGCTGACCGATCCCGCCGCCCCCGCCAGGCCCGTCAAGACGACATAAGGCCTGGCGGGGGCGGCTTGTCATTTCCGGTCCGAGCAACTTACGGTGTCGTAACCTACGCAACCGTAAGTGCGTCCCGACTTCGGTGTCCCCGACGTGCCCGCCCAACGCGCCCGTCCCGCGCGTGCCCGTCCCCCTGGAGCAACACTCGTGACCATCGCCCCCGTGCAGCGCACCGCCCCGACCGGTTCCAGCGCCTGGACCGATGCGCGGCTGATCATGGCCCTCGAAGAGGTGGTGGAGACCGAGCTCAACCGCCACCTGAAGGTCGCCAAGGACTGGATGCCCCACGAGTTCGTCCCGTGGAGCCAGGGCCGCGACTTCGACGGTGTGCTGGGCGGGGAGCCCTGGTCGCTGGAGCAGTCGCAGGTGACCCCGCTCGGCCGGGTGGCGCTGGTGGTCAACCTGCTGACCGAGGACAACCTCCCCAGCTACCACCACGAGATCGCCACCATGTTCGGCCGCGAGGGCGCCTGGGGCACCTGGGTGCACCGCTGGACGGCCGAGGAGGGCCGGCACGGCATAGCCATCCGCGACTACCTGCTCGCCACCCGGGCCGTGGACCCGAACGAGCTCGAGCGGGCCCGGATGAGCCACATGTCGGAGGGCTTCGAGTCCGACAACTCGCACAGCATGCTGCACTCGGTCGCCTACGTGGCCTTCCAGGAGCTGGCCACCCGGATCTCGCACCGCAACACCGGCCACTCCGCCGGCGACCCGCTCTGCGACCAGCTGCTCGCGAAGATCGCCAACGACGAGAACCTGCACATGGTCTTCTACCGCAACCTGCTGAAGGCCGCCCTGGAGATCGCCCCCGACCAGGCCATGCGCGCGATCGCCGACGTGGTCACCGACTTCCGGATGCCCGGCCACGGCATCCCCGGCTTCGAGCGGGCCGCCGCCCAGATCGCCATCGGCGGCGTCTACAACCTGCGCATCCACCACGACGACGTGCTGCAGCCGGTGCTGCGCCACCTCAAGGTGATGGAGGTCGGCGGCCTCGGTCCGGTCGGTCTGCGGGCCCAGGACGAGCTCGGCGTCTTCCTCGGGGGGCTGGACGCGCAGGCGACCAAGTTCGACGAGCGGCAGGCCGCCCTGCTGGCCCGCCGGGCCGCCCGCAAGGCCGCCCAGTAGCAGCCGGACACGAACCGCAGGACGCGCCGGGCCGTGGACCCGGCCGTTCCTGTTGGGTGGATTTTCCGTGGTTTGCCCCGGAAGATTCGGAACGTGAGCAAGGTCACACCGTGTCGCTCCACGGGGTGGGGCGGTCTCGGAGCGTGATCATGGTCGAGGCCGCTCCGGTTGCGTTCCGTGACCGGGTTCGGGGTCGATGCGGTCCGGGCGGATCGGCCGGGATCCCTGGTGGGCAAGGGAACGATCGAGTGGTCGCAAGGCCTCTGATGACTGAGCGTGTCCGGTGGGCGGGCCCGGCCGCCGGTCGGTGATGGCCCAGCGTGAGGCCTCCCGCGCCCGATCGGATCACTCCAACGGACCCCTGGGTGAGTGTCGATTGAGTAACAGGGCTTGAAGTAAGGCAAAATCTCCGCCTCGGGTCGGGCACAAGACCGGCCCCCCATGCGTTACGTGCGCTGGAGATACCGCACACACCGCACAACCCGGAGGGGGAGAGCGAAAACATGGCAACTGACTACGACACCCCACGCAAGACCGATGACGACCTCAACGAGGACAGCATCGAGGAACTCAAGGCCCGGCGGAACGAGAAGAGCACCAGCTCGGTCGACGTCGACGAGTTCGAAGCGGCGGAGGGCCTTGAGCTCCCCGGCGCGGACCTCTCGAACGAGGAGCTCTCGGTCCGGGTGCTGCCGCGCCAGGCCGACGAGTTCACCTGCATGAGCTGCTTCCTGGTCCACCACCGCAGCCAGCTGTACAGCGAGAAGAACGGCAACCCGATCTGCCGGGACTGCGGCGCCTGAGTATCAGGGCGGCCATGGGCCCGGGCTCGCGGAACCTCGTGAGACCGGCACACCGCCCCTTCCGGCCCCGGGCAGCGGGGCCGGACGGCAGTACCGGCGACGGCCGTCGAGGCGGGCGTACCGGCAGTACCGCGTCGATTCGTACCGGCGCGGTACCGCGGACTGCGCGGCGTGGCAGCAGCTCGTGCAGTACGGAGACATCTGGGACGGTCCCGCATCGCGGAACCGTCCCTCTCCGTTCTCCGGGCCGGATCCGGTCCGGAGAACGGAGCCGAGTCAGGCGCGGGCGCCGCGCCGGGCCTCGTCCAGCGCCTCGGCCAGCTTCATCGGCGAGCGCGTCGACAGGTAGAGGTACGGGGTCGGGTCGGCCGGGTCGCTGACCTCGACGCGCAGGGCGGTCGGGACGTAGCTGCGCAGCAGCATGAAAGCGCGCGGGTCCGACTTCGGGCCGCGCCAGGCCATCGCCTCGGCGGGGCTCAGCGGGTGCGCGGCGCCGAGCGCGTCGACCGGGATCCGGGCCTGGCCGGCCACCAGGGAACCCTGCACCACCCGGATCCGGGCGGAGCCGTAGCTGCTGATCGCGGCGGCGCCGGCGGCGATCCCGACCACCAGCCCGACCAGCGCGCCCACCGCGCTGAGACGCAGCAGGATCAATGCGAGCGTGAGCCCGATCGCGACCGGGAGCAACCACCAGGAGCGCGGCACGGTGAGGCGTTCGTCGTACATGCCCCCATTGTGGTCGCCGTGACGGCCGGCGGCGGACGGCACCCCCGGGCCCGGACCGGCTACCGGTCGGTAGGGTTGGGAGCCGTGACCGGTTCCGTAGCCCCAGCCTCCCCGTCCGAGCGGCCGGCGCCGCCCCTGCCGCTCTCGCCCACCACGCCCCCGCCGGGCGCCGTCCTGCCGCCGCGCGCCCCCGAGGCTCCGGCCCCGGGCACCCGGCTCGGCTCGCACTACGAGCACTGCTTCGGCTGCGGCCCGGAGCACCCGGGCGGGCTGCGGATCGACGCGGTGGCGGGCCAGGGCCTCGACGTCACCGCCGAGTTCGCCGTCCGCTCCGCCCACCAGGGCGGCCCCGGCCTGGCCCACGGCGGGCTGCTGACCACCGCGATGGACGAGACGCTCGGCACGCTGAACTGGCTGCTGCACGCCCCGGCCGTCACCGGCCGGCTGGAGACCGACTTCGTCCGCCCGGTGCCGGTCGACTCCGTGCTGCACCTGCGCGCCTGGATCACCGGCGTGCACGGCCGGAAGATCTACAGCGCCGGCGAGGCGCGGATCGGCGGGCCCGACGGCCCGGTCGCGCTCCGCGCCCAGGCACTCTTCATCCAGGTGAAGCTGGAACACTTCACCAAGCACGGTCGTCCCGAGGACATCGAGAAGGTCCTCGACGACCCTGATCTGATGAAGCGCGCCCGAGCCTTTGAGGTGAACCCTTGAGCAGCACCCCCCGTCCGCCGGTAGACGTCCTGATCAGGCGAATCGACACCGAGCTGCCGCTGCCCGCGTACGCGCAGCCCGGTGACGCGGGCGCCGATCTGCGGACCGCCGTCGACGCCGAACTGGCCCCCGGTGAGCGGATCGTCCTGCCCACCGGCATTGCCATCGCGCTGCCGGACGGCTACGCGGCGTTCGTCCACCCGCGCTCCGGGCTCGCAGCTCGTTGCGGAGTTGCTCTGGTGAACGCCCCAGGGACGGTCGATGCCGGGTACCGTGGAGAGATCAAGGTGATCGTCGTCAACTTGGACCCGCGCGAAGCCGTCAGCTTCCGCCGAGGGGACCGGATCGCCCAGCTGGTGATCCAGCAGGTCGAGAAGGCCCGCTTCCACGAGGTGGCCGAACTGCCCGGGTCGGCACGAGCCGAGGGCGGGTTCGGGTCGACCGGCGGCCACGCCGCGGTCTAGGCTGCCCGCGGCCTCGTAGGAAGCCGAGCAGGTATTCGCATCGGTCTTGGACCGGGAAGGACAGTGACCGTGTTCCGTCGTCGCCAGAAGAGCGAGGACGCTGTCGAGCAGCTCGCCGACGACGCCATCAGCGCCGACGAGCCGGCCGATGACGTCGAAGGTTCCGCCGAGAGCGAGAACGTGACCGAACTGGACCCGGCGGAGCGGGTCGGCCTGCCGCCGGCTCCGCGTCCGGACGGTCCGTGGGACCACTCCGAGCTGGAGCAGCCGGAGGAAGGCCGGGTCGATCTCGGAGGCCTGCTGGTCCCCGGTGTCGAGGGCATGGAACTGCGCGTCGAGGTGGCCGGGGACGCGATCGTGGCCGCGACGCTGGTCCTCGGCAACAGCGCCATCCAGCTCCAGGCCTTCGCGGCTCCCAAGTCCGAGGGCATCTGGGGCGAGGTCCGTGAGGAGATCGCCAACGGCATCACCTCGCAGGGCGGCCTCATCGAGGAGGAGGAGGGCCCGCTCGGCTGGCACCTCCGGGCCCAGGTCCCCGTGCAGCTGCCGGACGGCACGCAGGGTGTCCAGCTGGTGCGCTTCGTCGGCTGCGACGGGCCGCGCTGGTTCCTGCGCGGTGTGATCTCGGGCCAGGCCGCGGTGCAGCCGGAGATGGCCGGGATCCTGGAGCAGGTCTTCCAGCAGACCGTCGTCGTCCGTGGCGAGACCCCGATGGCGCCGCGCGACCCGATCGTGCTGAAGCTTCCCGAGGACGCGCAGATGGTGGCCGACGGTGGCGGGGCAGCCGCCGCTGCCGGAGAGAGCGACAGCAACCGCTTCGGCGGCGCCGCGCTCGACCCGTTCGCCCGCGGCCCGGAGATCACCGAGGTCCGCTGAGCAGGCGCTGAGCCGGCGCCGAGCCGGCCGACCGCTCTTCGATCGCCCCCGCCCGGATGCCCGGACGGGGGCGATTTGCATGTGGCGGGCCGGTCCCCGTACAGTTCCGGAGTCGCACCGAGAGGGGCGGCGGAATGCGAATCCGATGAATGAAACTCCGGAAAACGGAGCGGAAAACATCTGATAAGCTTCAAACACGAAAGAACGAAGCGCCCGGAGGGCCCGCTGGAAGGCGGTCCGAAGGAAGTGTCCGTTCCTTGAGAACTCAACAGCGTGCCAAAAGTCAA
>NZ_JBVHVO010000017.1:0-9920 GCF_055564815.1 Kitasatospora sp. NPDC028961
GTCGACGGTGGGTGACGGGGTGTCGGCGGGGGGTGCGGATCGTGGGGGGTGGGGGTCCGGGGTCGGGTGGCGCGCACCACAGCCCTCACCCGACGCCCGGAGGGCTGCTACCCACGGTGACGATGTCGGGCCCCGAAACGGCGGGGCGCCCGGTCCCGCGCCGGTACCCCGGTCAGTTCGCGGCGTCCCGGACGTCACCCGCCGGCGCCGCCCCCGGACTCCGGCTGACCCGCCGCGGCCGCGGCCCGGAGCAGCTAGCGGGGCGGCGCCTCGTACGCGGCTGGGAGCGGATCGACGACCGACGGGCGCCGGCCCACCCCCGTGGGACCGGCGCCCGCCGCAATCGTCAGCCCGCCGGCCGGCCGGCGGAGCGCCGCAGGTGTTCGGCGAGGGCGAGGAAGACGAAGAAGTTCGGGATCGTGCTCACGGCGGCGTGGGTCAGGGCCCGCCACCGGCCGGCGACCCTGAGCTTGACGAAGCCGTCGAAGACCTTGATCTCCTGGATCTCCTGCCACTGCGCGGACTCGCGCGCCGAGCCGACGGCGTCCACGGTCAGCCAGAGCCGGCCGAACTCCAGTCGCCCGCCCGAGTCCAGGGCGGCGACCGCCCCGGGGAGCTGGGCCCGGGTGACGGCCTGCTGGAGCGCCGGCCCCCACTCCCGCGGGTTGCTGAATCTGCCCTTCTCGGCGACCTCGCCCGACCCGTCCGCCCGGCCGCGCAGCACGACCTTCGCGCCGTCCACGTCGGTGAGCGTGTACTCGTAGGACGTGTAGCCGCCGACGCCGGTGTGCCGGACGGTGTTCTGGAGGACGGACGTGCTCTCGTAGCGGACGGCGTGGACCCGGCCCTTCACCACGGCGGTGAGACCGCGCTCGTGGAGGTCGAGCCGGACGCCCTGGTTCTTCGCCGTCGTGGACCGTTCCTTCCAGATGCCCAGCGGGACCAGCAGCAGCAGTCCGAGCGGGACGACCGCCAGCGCCGCCGCCTCGGTGAGCGAGAGCACCAGCGCCAGCCCCCCGAAGACCACCGCCCCGGTCACCGCGCAGCCGAGCGAACTCGCCTGCGACCGGGTGCCCGGGTAGACCGCCACCCGGTCACCCAGCCGGTTGCGGACCGCCGCCTCGTCGATCAGCGTCAGAAGCTCGCTCCGGCCGTCCGCGAGGCCGTCCTGTCCGGTCATGCCCTGTCCTCTGCCTCGTGTTCGGGGTGTTCGTCGCGTCCGTGGTGTTCGCGGTGACCGGTGGGCCCGCCCCGGCGGTGCGGGCCCACCGGTCGGCCGGGGCTCAGCCCGCCCGGTCGAAGGCGGCCTGGAGCCGGGGGACGTAGTCGGCGAGCGCCGGCGCCCAGCAGCCGTAGTTGTGGCCGCCGTCGCAGGTGGGCGACAGGGTCGAGCCGTCGCCGTAGTCGACGTAGCGGTTGGCGATGCCGAGCTGGTTCAGCCGGGTCCGGACGGTGTCGGTCGCGATCGCCGTGAAGTGGTCGATGGGCCCCCGGTCGCCGGTGTAGAGGGCGACGTCGGTGGCGGCCAGCTTGGCCAGGTTGGCGCCCGCGGCCGGGTTGACCTCGTTCCAGACGTGGTCGGCGCCGAAGACCGGGTAGGGCGAGCCGAAGATCGCGTCGCTGTCGACGTAGGGCCCGTAGCCGACGCACTGGCCGCTGCCGGAGGTGCTCACGGCGCACCACGCGCCCGGGAGGTTGAGCTCGGTGGCCAGGACCGTGGCGCGGATCTCGGTCATGCCGAGGTCGATGCCGCCGGACAGCGAGGCGACGTGGCCGAACAGGTCGGGCCGGAACTCGGCGTAGCGCAGCGCGCCGTAGCCGCCCATCGACAGGCCGACGACGGCCCGGTGCGACCGGTCGCCGAGGGTGCGCAGGTTGGCGTCGATGAAGGGGACGACCTGGCTGGTGTGGAAGGTCTGCCAGTTGGCCGCGCCGAGCACGGTGTTCTGCATGACCCAGTCGGCGTACCAGCCCTTGAGGCCGCCGTCCGGGACGACGGTGATCATCGCGTCGGAGTGCAGGGCGGGCGCGGCCGCGACGTCGTCCACGGTGCCGGCCCCGCCGTGCAGGAAGTACGTCACCGGCCAGCGCCGACCGGGGTCGGCGGCGTAGCCCCGGGGGAGGAGGATCCGGATCTTGTGCGTGCCGGAGAGCTGACCGGTGGTCACGGTCAGCGTGAAGTCGGTGTCCGAGTGCACGTCGGGGGCGCCGACCTGGGTCAGGCCGAACCCGTCGGTGAAGGTCGGCGGGGCCGGGTCGGCCGCGTGCGCGGGCGCACCGACGAGCAGCGCGGACACGGCCATCGCCGCGGCGACGACGGCCGCCCTGGCGTGCCGGCGCCAGGCGGGCGGGAAGGAGGTCATCGAAGGTCCTCTCGGGGTGGGTGCAGGGGGAGCGGGCCCCGCGGCCGGCGACGGACGGGGGCGGGGCGCGGTGCTACAGCGCGCAGTAGGCGTCGACCGTCGCCTTGCCGGTGTCCTGCTGGCCCTTCGTCCCGGCGAGCAGGTGGAACTCGTTGTTGGCGCGCGCGACCTGCTTGGCGCCGTCGTCGCTGGTGTACCAGTCGCTGAAGTAGCCCAGTACGGCGCCGTTGTGGCTCCAGGCCCACTGGCCGCACGGCAGCTGCACGTGGATGATGCCCAGGCCGTAGCCCACGGTGCCGTCGGCGGTCACCGGGACGGTGGTCTTGAGCTCGGCCTCCTGCGCGGGTGCCAGGAGCCGCCCGGTGACGAGGGCCCGGGAGAAGGCCGTCAGGTCGTCCAGGGTCGACACGATCGCCCCGGCGGGCCCGAAGGTCTGGACGTCGGAGACGGTGACGTCCCTGATGCCGATGCCGATCACCGGGTACTCGTAGCCGTGCAGGTGGTTGCCGGAGATGGTC
The DNA here is from genome assembly GCF_055564815.1 of Kitasatospora sp. NPDC028961. NCBI lineage: Bacteria > Bacillati > Actinomycetota > Actinomycetes > Kitasatosporales > Streptomycetaceae > Kitasatospora > Kitasatospora sp. NPDC028961. The sequence goes on from NZ_JBVHVO010000017.1 coordinate 2,882, forward strand.
GGATCGCTGGTCGGGAAGGTCGTGTCGGACAGGCCGAGCGGTTCGATGATCCGCTGCCGGATCTCGGCGGCGGCGTCGTTGCCGGTGACGGCCTTGATCACCATGCCGGCCAGGACGTAGTTGGTGTTGGAGTAGCTCCACTGCCCGCCCGGAGTGCCGGTGGGCCGGTGCTGGGCGAGGCCGAGGTTCACCAGGGTCTGCGCCGGCCAGGCCTTGGTGGGCTCGGTGTTCAGCGCGTAGGACAGCGAGAACCCGGTGTCCTTGGCGTAGTCGGGCAGGCCGGAGGTGTGGTTCAGCAACTGGCGGATCGTGATCGTGCTGCCGTCGTAGCCGTTCGCGGCGACCGCGCCGGGCAGCCACTTCGCGACGGTGTCGTCGAGGGACAGCCGCTGCTCGCCCTCCAGCTGGAGCAGCACGGTGGCGGTGAACGCCTTGGTGTTGCTGCCGATCCGGAACCTGGCCTTCGGATCGGCGGGCACCCTGGTGGACAGGTCGCCGACGCCCGCGTGCACGTACTGGGTGGTGTCGCCCTGGCGGACCAGGCCGATCACGCCGGGGTATCCGTCGGCGACCCCCTGCTGGGCGCCGGCCTGGAGGAGGCCGGCGGCGGTCGGGGTGTCGGCGTGCGCCGGCCCGGCACCGGCGAGGGCGGCGAGCGCCAGCGCCGCGCCGGCGGCGGTCAGACGTAGGGGTTTCATCGGACTCCTCGGGCTGCGGGTGGTCATGGCGGCGCGCGGTGCTCGCGACCGGTCCGGTGGGCCCGGACCGTCGGCGCGGCGCCGACCTGGTACCCGTGATCCTGCGGGCCGGCCGCCCCGGCGGACAGGCCATCGCACCGGCCACATGTGACCGGCCCCGCTCCGGCCTGCGGATTCCCGCCCCCGGCCTGCGGATTCCCGCGCCCCACCCGGACGGCGCCGGCGGGCCGGGCGCCGGCGGTCACGGCGTACCGGCCGGTGCGGGCGGGAAGGTGGCCGGTGCGTACTTGCCGTGCTGCTGGCGGAAGGTGCGGCCGAGGTGGTGCTGGAGCCGCTCGTGCCGGAACTGGTAGACCGCGCCGGTCTGGCGCAGCACGCCGCGCTGGTAGGCGTCGTCCAGGAACGCGACCGGGCGCCAGGGCAGCCGGCCGGTCAGCGGCAGCCAGACCCGGGCCAGCACCAGCCACTGGCCCCAGGCGGTGAAGGCGAGCAGATAGGCGACCGTCCCGCCGATCCCGCCGACCGCCCCGATGAACAGGCCGTCCGCCAGCCCCCAGTTCAGCGGACCCAGGACGCCCTGGAACAGGTCGACGACCAGCCGCCCGCCGCCGGCGATGGTGAGGGTGAGGGCCGGCGCCAGGACGAGGAACTGCCGGGCCACCGTGGCGCGGTTGGCGCTGAGCAGGCTGACCGGGGTGGCCGAGGAGGTGACGTCCACCGGCGCCTCCAGCGCGGCCGAGAGCCCGAAGACCAGGCCGGCCGCCGACCCGAAGGTCAGCCCGAGGCAGAGCATGTTGATCAGGGTGCCTTCGAGGACGTCCGGGTCGGTCAGCGGGGAGCCCGCGTACAGCGCGCGTTCCAGCGCGAGCGCGCAGGCGCAGCCGACGCCCATCAGGGACCCGCCGAGCAGACCGTCCCCGAACCGGGCGAGGAAGGTGCGGACCGGCCGCCGGCCGAGGCTGTCGTGGGTGCCGGGCAGCCGCAGCCGCACCCGGGACGGCTCGAAGACCTCCCCGCCGCCGAAGGTGATCAGGATCGCGTACACCGACCCGAAGGCGAGCCCGGCCACCGGCCCCATCAGGCTGCCCTGCAGCAGCACCTCGCCGGCCCCGGTGCCGAAGCCGATGCCGAGCAGGCTGACGAACAGTCCGACGAACCAGTCGGCGAGGGCGACGCTCAGCGAGGTGGCCACGACCACGGCCAGGACCCGGGTCGCGCGCGGCAGCGTGTCGCCGAGCTGCCACCAGGCGAGGTCCTGCCGGTCGTGGTCGAGCCGGACCAGGTGGTGCGCGAGGTGGCCGAGCCAGTGCTGGGCGCGACCGGTGTCCCAGTCCGTCGGCCGGTCCGGCCGGCCGGCGGCGTCCCGCTCCGGGGCGCGGCGGCGGTACACCGCGGGGACGAAGCCCGCCAGCAGGTGCTCCTCCAGGGACTTCGCGGTGGGGAAGCGGGCGGTGTCGAGCAGTTCCGCGGGGTCGCGGCCGGGTGTCTCGCTGTAGGCGGTGCGCGCCAGGATCACCATGAGCGGCGTGGTCAGGACCGCGGCGAGGGCGGCGCCGGCCCTGCTCTCCCCGGCGCGCAGCTCGTCGAGCACCGTGTCCCACAGCGACCCGTCCGCGCTCCCGTCCGCGCTCCCGTCCTCGCTCCGGTCGGCGGCGGCGTCGCCGCGGCCGACCGACCGGGCCGTCCGGGGCAGGTAGTGGCCGAGGTCGTCGAGGGTGAGGTCGGCGAGCGTGATGCCGGCCGCCCAGAGCAGCGGCGCGTGCGCCTCCTGGACGGCCTCGGCGAACTCGTCGTGCCGGCTGGTGAGGACGAGCGGCAGGGTGGTGGCGTTGAGGGCGTCGAGGGCCTCCCGCCGCAGGCCCTCCGCGATCTCGTCGAACCCGTCGAGGACGGGGAGGACGAGGTCGGCGTCGACCAGCGCGGCGGCCAGCGTCGACCCGTGCGGGCCCCGGCGGGCCAGGTGCGGGTGGTCGCGCAGCAGCCGCCCGACCAGCCAGTCCCGCAGCGCGGTGGTGGTCGGGTCCCAGGAGCCGAGACTGAAGATGACCGGGACCCGGGCGGCGGCGCCCGGGGCCTCCAACTGGTCCAGGACGAACCTGATCGTGAGGATCGACTTGCCCGAGCCGGCCCGGCCGAGGATCACCAGCCGCCCGGAGGAGATCCGCCGGTAGACCTCCGCCACGCTCCGCAGGTCACCGCTGAGGTCCATCGGGCGGGGGGCGTCCCCCGGGCCGAGCCGCTGGATGTTCTCCGACCGGTCGGTCAGCCCGGCCGGGGCCCGCTGCCACCGGACCGGGAGCGGGAACGGGTCGTGGACCCGGCGCTGCGCCTCCTCGCGGCGCCAGCGGCGTCTGACCTCGCCGGCCAGCTCCTGCGCGGCGTCGGCCAGCGCGCCGGGCACCGGGCGGGGCGCGGGTGGCGCGGGGGTCTCGGGTGGCGCCGACGGGCCGGGGGCCGGGGTCTCGGCGGCCGGGCCGGCGGGTGGAGCGGGCGCCGGTTCGAGCGGCGCGGGAGCCGGCCGGGGCACCGCGGGAGCCGACGCGCCGCGCGCCTCGGCGAGCGTGCTCGCCAGCTGCCGGCGGTCCTCCGCGCTGATGTCGAGGGCGTCGGCCAGCAGATTGACCGTACCCAGCCGATGGTCGCTGGACCTGCCGCTCTCCAGCCGGCGGATGGTGCGCACGCTCACGCCGGAGCGCTCCGCCACCTGTTCCTGCGTCAGGCCCGCCTGGCCGCGCAGCCGGCGTAACAGCGTGCCGAGCTGATCCGTCAAGGGGGCGCCTCTCTACTCGCCGGTAATCGCCGGTGAGCCTACCGGTGACGACCGGTCAGCGATGTCCGGCCGGTTGGCCTGTCCACCGAACATGACGAACGCCACAATCGCTGCCTTCGTGCAGGCGCTGTGCGGCGAGAAGCGAGGAGTCGACGTGGCCTACCGCTACTGGTGCGGTGAGTGCAGTTCCAGGACGGCCTGGCTCGGCGAGTCCGAGGGGGAGCGGCAGCAGGTCGAGCACTACGCGAAACGGCATCCCGGCATCCCGCCCGGCGGCCAGGTCGAGGTCGGCAGAGGACTCGACGCCGGCCGCGGCTGGCTCGCGCCGGCCGCGGCCGCGTTCGTCCTGCTGATCGTCGTGGTGGCCGTGGTGACCGTGGTGGCCCGGTACCGGTAGGCCGCGCCGCCGCCGGCACCGGCCGCCTTTGGCCGGTCCGTGGCCTGTCCCGGCCGGTCGGCCGGAGCCCAGCATGGGCGCCGGGGCCGCACGCTCCCGGGGGCCGGTGTCCGGTGCCCCGGCCGGCGGCACCCCACCCCTCCCAGCAACCGAAGGAGATCCATGTCCACTTCACCGCAGCCGGGGCAGGCCCTCACCCGGCGCTCGCTCCTGCGGACCGGGACGGGGCTCGCCCTGGGCACCGGCCTGGCCGTGGGCGCCGGGGTCGCCGCCGCCGGGCCCGCCGCCGCGACCAACGGCGTCGGCCAGACCGGCGCGCCCCTGTGCCAGCTGCCCGGTGACTCGGCGAGCCGGTACGGGCTGGGCAGCGGCGACCTGGGCATCCCGTACTACCGGGAGCACGACAACACCTGGGGCTACGTGTTCGGCGACTCCTTCGACACCGGCAACGGCTACCTCGGCTCCCCGGTGATGCTGAACCAGGCGACCTTCGACCGCTCCGGGGCGACCCCGATCTCGTTCAGCTACGCCATGCCCGACGGTTCCGCGGCCCAGCTCCTCGACTACGGCCACGGAACCGACAACGGCCACGGGGTGGAGAGCACCCGGATCCCGAACGACTGCGTCGAGTTCGGCGGCCGCACCTACCTCCAGTACACCTCGGTGGCGCGCGGCATCGGCCCGGACCCGCTGCCCGCCGGCGAGGACGGCTCACTGATGTCGGGCGTCGCCTACTCCGACGACTTCGGCCGGACCTGGACCGACTACCCGTACCACTGGCCCGGCCAGGACCAGGGCGTCAACCAGTCGATGTACGGGATGTGGTCGTTCGCCGGCATCGACCCGGACGGCTGGCTCTACATCTACTCCAAGCGCTGGAACGGCACCCACAAGAACACCGCGGACCAGGGCGCGATCCAGCTCTTCCGGATCGACCCGGACGCGTTCCGGGCCGGCGACTTCGGGGCCCAGCAGAACTGGGCGTACGACGGCGGCTGGCACTGGGCCACCGACGGCACCCCGCCGACCCCGCTGTTCGGCCCCGGGAACAACATCGGCGAGTTCTCCGTGAAGCGGATCGACGGCCGCTACTGCATGAGCTACCTCGACCTGACGGACGGTTCGATCTGCACGCGCACCGCGCCCCGGCCCGACGCCGCGTGGTCGGCGCCGGTCCCGCAGATCGTGGCGAGCAACCTCTGGCCGCCGAACCACTGGGGCCGGCCGCAGGTCGAGAGCCTCTACGGCGGCTACATCCACCCCGGCAGCGCCGGTGCGAACTCGCTGACGCTGATCGTCTCCCAGTGGACCGCGCAGGGCGCCTACCGGGTCCTGCAGTTCGACGGGATCCGGCCGTAGTGCGCGCCCCGCAGCGGCCGTCACGGCCGCCCCTCGACACCCCGCGACCCCCGCACCGGAAGGAGTCCCCGTGAGACTCGCCGTCCTGACCAGAGCGCTGGTGGGCGCGCTGCTCCTCTCCTCCGCCGCCCTCGCCACCACCGGCCCGGCCGCCGCGGCCACCGACGGCGCCAAGGACGTGACCTACCGGGGCACCACCCTGCGCGTCCCCGGCACCTGGCCGGTGATCGACCTGGACGCCGCGCCGGACACCTGCGTGCGGTTCGACCGGCACGCCGTCTACCTCGGCCGCCCCGGCGAGAACCAGGACTGCCCGTCCCACCTGCGGGGACGCAGCGAGGCGATCCTGGTGCAGCCGGCCCTGCCCGGCGTGGAGCGCGGGGCACGGGAGAACACCGCCTCCCGCGAGATCACGGCGACCACCGGCGCGGTCACCGTCACCGCGGCCTACGGCACCGACCGGGCGGCGGTGGCGACCGTCCTCGACCGGGCCGGTCTGCCGCAGCCGCGCCGGACGGCGCAGGCACCGCGGAGCGCGGCCGACCCGGCCGGCGCCGGCGGCGTCACGGCCGGCGTCGGCGCGGCGCTGACCGCCGCGGTGGACGGCGGCGCCACCAACTACACGGGCCAGGGCTTCGACCCGTGCGCGGCCCCGAGCTCGTCCACCATGCGCACCTGGATGGACGCCTCGCCCTACGGCGCGATCGGCATCTACATCGGCGGCGTCAACCGCACCTGCGACCAGCCGAACCTGACCGCCGACTGGGTCGCCCGGCAGGCCTCGATCGGCTGGCACTTCTTCCCGCTGTACGTCGGCCACCAGGCGCCGGGCGCCTGCCCCGGCTGCGCCACGATCCCCTCCGCGGCCCAGGGCGCGGCCGACGCCGACGACGCGATCGCGCAGATGTCGGCCCTCGGCTTCCCCCCGGGCACCCCGGTCTACATGGACAACGAGCACTACGCCCCGTCGTACTCGGGCCTGGTCCTGGGCTACCTGTCGGCCTGGACCACGCAGTTGCACGCCCGGGGCTACCTGTCGGGCGTGTACGGCAGTGCCGGCAGCACGATCTCCGACCTGGTCGCCCACTACTCCTCCTACGCGATGCCGGACGTCATCGACTTCGCGGCGTGGCCGGGCAACGGCAGCACCAGCACCTCGGACCCGGCGATCCCGGACCACCTGTGGGCGAACCACCAGCGGATCCACCAGTACACCGGTGGCCAGAACGAGACCTACGGCGGCATCACCATCAACATCGACGCCGACTACCTGGACGTCCAACTGGCGCCCACCGCCAGGGGGTGGGACGACTTCGGCGACGGCCGGCAGAACCCGGCGATCGGCCGGCAGGCCAACGGGGCGATGGTCGCGTTCGCGGTCTCGCCGGACCAGCAGGGGCTGTTCTTCCGCGAGCAGACGGCACCGAACGGCGGCTGGGGAACGTGGCAGCGGCTCGGCGGTCCGGTCGGCGGCCTGCCGGTGGTCGGCCGCGACCCCGACGGGCGGCTGGAGCTGTTCGTCCTCGGCCCCGGCCGGAGCAGCATCCAGCACAGCTGGCAGACCACGCCGAACGGCGGCTGGAGCAGTTGGGACACCTCCTTCGGCCCCGCGGCCTCGGGCCTGACCGTCGGTCAGAACGCGGACGGGCGGCTGGAGGTGTTCGCGGTGGCGCCGGACCGCAGTTCGATCTCGCACATCTGGCAGACGGAGCCCAACGGCGGGTGGAGTGGCTGGAACGGTGACGGCGCCGGGCCGTTCGGGGGCCCGACCGGGGGCACGCCGGTGGTCGGTCACCAGGCCGACGGGCGGATGGC
>NZ_JBVHVO010000017.1:10017-63633 GCF_055564815.1 Kitasatospora sp. NPDC028961
GGCGGTCTTCGTGCTGGGACCGAACGGCAGCGGGGTGGCGATCCGCGAGCAGGCGGCCCCGTCCGCCGGCTGGGGCGCCTGGAACGGCTCCTTCGGGCCCGCGGCATCCGACCTGAGTGTCGGTCAGAACGCGGACGGGCGGCTGGAGGTGTTCGCCGTGGCGCCGGACCGCAGTTCGATCTCGCACATCTGGCAGACGGAGCCCAACGGCGGGTGGAGTGGCTGGAACGGTGACGGCGGCGCGCCGTTCGGGGGCCCGACCGGCGGTGCGCCGGTGATCGGTCACCAGGCCGACGGGCGGATGGCGGTCTTCGTGCTGGGACCGAACGGCAGCGGGGTGGCGATCCGCGAGCAGGCGGCCCCGTCCGCCGGCTGGGGCGCCTGGAACGGCTCCTTCGGCGGCGCCGCCGCGACCGTGAACGTCAGCCGCAACGCGGACGGCCGGCTGGAGGTGTTCGCCCTCGCCCCCGGCGGAGCCAACATCTCGCACATCTGGCAGAACGCGCCCAACGGCGGCTGGAGTGCCTGGAACGCCGACGGCACCTTCGGCGGCGCCGCCTGGGTGGGCGTATGAACACGTCGAGAGGAACGGTCGAGCCCGCGATGCCACCGCGCACCCGCCCCGCCCGCCACGCGTCGCACGCCTCCAGGGCGACGGCCCGGGCCCTGCTGATGGCGCTCGTGCTCGTCCTCGCCCTGGCCGGCACCGGTCTGGCGACCGCGGGCAGCGCCCGGGCCGACTCGGCCCTCGGCGGCCCGATCACCCGCGGCGAGATCATCGCGCGGGCCCAGTACTGGGTCGACCACCAGCCGGGCCCGTACGACCAGGGCGGCTACTCGCCCGGCCCCGGTGGCGACTTCGACTACCGCCGGGACTGCTCGGGCTACGTGTCGATGGCCTGGCACCTGGACGCCAACGCCTGGACCGGGTCGCTGTCGGACACGTACTCGTACCCCATCGACCGCGGTGACCTGCGCCCCGGCGACATCCTCGACAACTACAGCGAGCACGTCTTCCTCTTCGACCAGTGGCTCGACGGCGACGGCGACTTCTCCTACTACTCCTTCGGCTCGGCGCCGGTCCGACACCTCACCGCCAACATCGGCGACGCCTCACTGGACGGGCACCCCAACGGCTCGTTCAGCGCCCGCCGTTACCACCGGGTGGTCGAGGACGGCCCGGCCGGGCCGCGCCCGTACCCGTCCGGCCGGATGGTCTCCGGCCGCGACGCGGACGGCCGGCTGGAGACCTTCGCCGCGGGCCCGGGCGGTGTCTGGCACACCTGGCAGCTGTCCGTCAACGGCGGCTGGTCGGAATGGGTCGACGAGGGCGGCCCGGGCAACGCCCAGCTGGCGATCGCGCCGAACCAGGACGGCCGGCTGGAGCTGTTCGCGCTCAACGGGAGCATGTTGGCCCACCTCTGGCAGACCGCACCGAACGCCGGCTGGTCGGGGTGGGCCGGCCTCGGCGGCGGCGGGTCCCGGATCGCGGCCGGTGGCAACGCCGACGGGCGGATCGAGGTCTTCGCCTCCAATGCCACCGGGGTGTTCCACACCTGGCAGACCGCGCCCAACGGCGCCTTCGCCGGGTGGGTCGGGGTCGGCGGCCCCGCCGGTGCACGGCTGCAGATGGAGAACGCGCCCGACGGCCGGCTGGAGCTGTTCGCCCTGTCGGACACCACCTTCGGCCACCTGTACCAGACCGCGCCCAACAGCGGCTGGTCGGCCTGGGACTCCTTCGGCGGCGGCGGGCACGGGCTGACGGTCAATCACAACTCGGACGGCCGGCTGGAGGTGTTCACCTCCAGCGGTACCGGGGTGTTCCACCGCTGGCAGACCGGCCCCACCAGCTGGTCGGCCTGGACCGGTACCGGCGGGGGAGCCGCCGACTCCGAGCTGTCCTCGGCGCGTTCCGCCGACGGGCGGATGGAGGTGTTCGCCATCAACGGCGGCACGGCCACCCACCTGTGGCAGACGGCCGTGAACGGCGGCTGGTCGGGCTGGGAGACCTTCGGCGGCGGCGGCACCGCCATCGCCGCGGCCACCAACCAGGACGGCCGGCTGGACGTGCTGGGCAGCAGCGGGTCCGGTGTCTTCCACCGCTGGCAGACCGGTTTCAGCGCCTGGTCCGGGTGGGGCCGGCTGAACTCCACGGACGGACCGGCGCTGGCCTGACGGCCGCCCGCCCCGACGGGGCCCGCCCGGCCGGGAGTTCCGCCGGCCGGGCGGGCCCCGTCGCGTCCGGGGACGGGGTCCCGGTGGCCGGCGCCGGCCGGATCAGCGCGCGAGGAGGCGACGGAGCCAGCGGGTCCGGGCGTCGCGGGCGTCCCGGGCCAGCGCCGAGTGCGGCGCGAGGGTGTCGAAGCCGTGGCAGGCACCGGGCCACACGTGCAGTTCGGCCCGGCCGCCGGCCTGCCAGAGCGCCTGGGCGTAGGCGACGTCCTCGTCCCGGAGGGTCTCGGCCGATCCGACGTCGACGTAGGCCGGGGGCAGCCCGGACAGGTCGGTGGCGCGGGCGGCGGCCGCGTAGGGCGGGAGGTCCGCGGCACCGTACCGGTCACCCAGCAGGGCCTGCCACGCGGTGGCGTTGGAGGTGCGGTCCCAGGTGTCGGTGCCGGCCAGCTGGTGGCTGGAGAAGGAGCGGTCGCGGTCGTCCAGCATCGGGCTGAGCAGCAGTTGCCCGAGCGGGACGGGCCCGCCCCGGTCCCGGGTGAGCAGGGCGAGCGCGGCGGCGAGCCCGCCGCCGGCGCTCTTGCCGCCGAGCACGATGCGCGCCGGGTCGATTCCCAGCCGGTCGGCGTGCGCGGCCGCCCAGGTGAGGCCGGCGTAGCAGTCCTCCACCGGTCCGGGGTACCGCGCCCGCGGTGCCAGCCGGTACTCGACGGAGATGACGGCCAGCTCCAGCGGGAGCGCCCACTCGCGCAGCACCCGGGGGAGGACGGACCAGGCGTTGCCCATGACCATGCCGCCGCCGTGCAGGTAGTACAGCAGCGGCAGCGGCCGGGAGATCCCGGCGGGCCGGGCGCTCAGCAGGGTGACCTCCGGCCCGTCCGGCGGTCCCGGTACCCGGAGTTCGGCCACCTCGAAACGGCCGCCGTCGGTCAGCTCGTGGACGGCGGGCCGGGGCCGGGTCGCGGTGTCCCGGGCCTGGCGGGCCGGCAGGTTCGCCGGGGTGAGCGGCTCCCCGGCCGCGTCGCCCAGAGCCGCCAGCGCGGCGGCCAGCTCGGGGTCGAACGGGGGCGCGGTCCGGGCCCTCGGGGCGGGGCCGGGTGCGGCCGGCGGGTCGGCGACGCTCATGCCCGGCCGTCCGGTCGAGCCCCGGGGCGCCGGCCGGACGGGACCGGGGGGAGGCAGCACGTCGAATGAACGAGGTCCATAGGGCCCAGTCAATCACCCGTCCGGCCGGGCCGCGGCAGCTCCGCCGCCCCCGTGGGCGGCCGGCTCCGGCCCCCCGGGCGGGCCGGTCGGGCGGGGGCCGGGAGAATGGTGGCCATGACCACCACCCTCGATCACCCCGCCGCTGTCGCCGCGGAGACCGCCCGCTTCGTCGCCGTCGTCCGTGCCGCCGACCCGTCCACCGCGGTGCCCACCTGCCCCGGCTGGACGCTGGCCGACCTGGTGCGTCACGCCGGGAGCGTGCAGCGCTGGTTCACCGTGCTGCTGCGGCAGCGGATCCAGGAGCCGCCGCGCAGCCGGGAGGTCGACCTGCGGCTGCCGGAGGGGCCGGACGGCTACCCCGACTGGCTGGCCGAGGCCGCGGTCGAGGCCGGTGCGGAGTTCGCCGCGGCCGACCTCGACGCGCCGATGTGGGCCTGGGGCGCCGACCAGCACGCCCGGTTCTGGGTGCGCCGGATGCTCTTCGAGACCCTGGTGCACCGCGTGGACGCGGAGCTCGCCCTGGGCCTGCACCCCGGGATCGACCCGGCGCTGGCGGCCGACGGCGTCGCGGAGTTCCTGGTCAACCTGCCCTTCGCCGCCGGCTTCGCGCCCGGGACGGCCCTCCTGCGGGCGGACGACCGGACCGTCCGGTTCACCCGCACCGACGGGGCCGGGGACTGGCTGGTCCGGCTGCGGCCCGACGGTTTCGGACTCGACCCGCAGGGTGCCGGGACGGCCGCCGACGTGACCGTGCGCGGCACCGCGGCGGACCTGCTGCTGTTCCTCTACGGCCGGCTGGACCGGGCCGCCGGCCGCTTCGAGGTGACGGGGGACGAGGGCCTGCTGGCGCACTGGGTGGCCAACTCCGCGTTCTGACTCCGCGTTCTGACTTCGCGTTGACCGGCGGGGCCGGCCGTCGCGAACGCGGCGGGCCGGGTGCGGCCGGGGCGGCGCCCCTCGCCACACCCGGCCCCGGGAGCCGGCCCGGTCGGCCCGGTCGGCCCGGTCGGCCCGGTCAGACCCGGTCAGACCCGGTCGGCCGCGATCAGGACGTACTGGAAGGAGCCGTCCTTGTACGAGGAGATGAACGCCTCCTCGATGCCCGTGACGAGCGAGGAGGTCGCGCGCAGCTCCCAGTACGGCAGGGTCGCCGGGGTGAGGTCGATGACGGCCTGCGGCACGAGCCGGTTGTCCGCCATGGCACGCAGGTACTCCCGGCGGGAGTGGATGTTGCACTCGAAGTGCGCGTTGATCTGCGACACCCACTTCGACGGCTGCCCGTAGGCGGGGTTCCAGCAGCCCGTGATGGTGACGTACCGGCCGCCGACCGCCAGCATCCGGGAGTGCTCGGCGAAGAGGTCGTGCAGGTCGACGTACATGCTGGACTCGTTGTTCCACGAGCCCGCCACCTGGCCGGTCTCGAAGGGCATGTCGAGCATGTTGCAGACCCGGGACCGGACCGAGCCGTCGATGCCGAGCTCCCGGGCGCGCCGGTTGCCGAACTCGGCCTGCTTGGCGGAGAGGGTGACGCCCTCGACCTTGCATCCGAAGCGCTGGTGGGCCATCACCATGGAGCCGCCGCGGCCGCAGCCGGCGTCCACCAGGGTGGCGTCCGGGGCGATCGGGCCCAGGTGGTCCAGCAGCACCTCCGCCTGGGCGGACTCCAGCCGGTGCAGCTCGGCGATCACCTTCTTCTCGCGCTCGCTGTCGCCCGGGTCGCCCAGCGAGGCGTGGTCGATGTCGCCGATGCCGTAGTGGTGGTGGTAGAGGCCGTCGACGTCACCGAGGCGCAGGTTGACGGGCCGGGCCTCGTGGTCCCAGTAGCGGGCGATGTCGCCCTGGTAGGGCGTGGCGGGGCCGGGAACGAGGCTGGTGGGCGTGGTGGGGATATCGGTCGTGGTCATGGGTCAGCTCCTTGGTTACCAGAAGTCGGGCAGGCTGTAGCGGTAGGTGTTGGTCCGGTGCCAGTAGTGGTTGCCGTCGATCCACACGGCCACGCCGCGCAGGAAGCGCAGCAGGGGCGGCGCGGGGCAGGCGGCGGCCAGGGCGGCCGCCTCGGCCTCGAAGGCGTGCATGAGGTCGTTGTGGACCTCGACCGCCTTCAGGTAGCCGTCGCGGTCGGTGCCGCCCTCCTGCTCGGCGAGCACCACCGGGAGGTTCAGGTGCCGGCCGGGGCCGGCGAGTTCCTTGGTGTAGGAGTAGAGGTCGTTGACGATCGTGGTGGCGTTGGAACCGAGCGCGATGACCCGTTGCAGGGCGGGCAGCGTGTGCAGGTCGGCGGGCAGCTCGTAGCCGCCGACGGTGTCCGTGATGGTCGGGCACGGGCGGAAGTTGTTGTACTGGCGCATCGCCAGGTACTCCCAGACCGTGGGGACGTGCTCGGTCTCGGCCCAGGCCGCCTCGGCGAGGTACCCCAGGTGCAGGCGCGCCATGTCGTGCCGGAACCGGTCCGCCTGGGACGGGCTCGCGGCGCGGTGGAAGTAGTCCATGGCGGAGCGGTAGGCGCGCCGCGGGGCGTCCTCCTGGAGCGACTCCTCCCAGGCCGGCTGGTACTCCGCCGTGGTGTGCAGGGGGTCGAGCGCGGTGTGCGCGAGGAGCAGCCGCCCGCCGAGGCCGACCGGCGAGCCGCCGTGGTCCTCGCAGTAGCAGTCGTCCACCACGTTCTCGGCGACCATCAGCCGGGCGGCGACCATCAGGTGGTCGGTGTCGGGGGCGTCGGGGTGGCAGGCGACCATGTACCGGCCGATCGAGAACCCGTCGAACTGGTCCTCCCACTCAGGCGGGTACAGCTGGACCTCGTCCACCGCCCAGGCCTTGATCCGGTTGCCGACCTCCTCGACGCGCCCGGGGTCGGGCTCCGGTACCGGGTGGTAGTAGAGGCCCGGAACGGCGCCGCCGGCCTCGGGCGGTGGCGTACGGCGGCCCGGGTGCAGGCCGCCCGTGCCGAGGCCGCTGGGGCCGCTGAGGATCCGCTCCAGGGCGGTACGGCTCATGACCGTACCGCCGAGGTGTCCCCGGTGATCTCCGGTCCGGTGTTCATGGGCATGGACGGGCCTCCCTCCGCGCAGGACCGCGCCGGATGACGGGTCGTCATCCGGCGCGACAGAAGGGGGATCCCGCAGGCGGTACCCCCCTTGCCGTTCGCTGATCAACGGTAGGCGGGGTGGTCTCGGCCGAAGGCCTCCGGAGCGGTTGATCTACTCGATAGGGTGAATGTTCGGGAAGATCGGGTTTCAAGCGCGCGGTGTGCGCGTGGTGGGGACGGCCGGGGCGGCGGCCGACCGGCCCGACGGCCGCCGACGGCCGGGTCCGGTACGGACCCGGGCTCCCGCGCACACGCAGATCGGGGCCGGGTCGGGGCGTGGAGGGCCGGGTCGGGTGGTGCGGGGCCGGAGGTGCGGATCGAGGGGTCGGGGTGCGGCGGGCGTTCCCCGGTGGGGACCGGGGACCACCGGCCCGCCGGGTCAGCCCTCGGGGTACCGCTCGGCGTCCTCCGCCGCGGCGGCGTCCCGCCGGTCCAGGGCTTCGGCGGTCGCGGGGTACTTGGACCGCAGGCGGTCCCGGAGCGAGAGCGAGGGGCCGCCTGCCCCCTCGGAGGCCGCCGGGTCGGCGGCCGGGGCGCGGGTGGGACCGGTCACCGGGGTGGCGGCGTCATGGGCCGGGGTCGCGGAGTCGGGCGCGGAGTCGGGCGCCGGGCCCGCGGGGGCGCGCAGCCGCGCCAGCTCGGCCTCCAGCTCGGCGACCCGGGACCGCAGCTGCTGCGCCTCCTGGGCGGCGTCCCGGTAGAGCTGCTTGTTGCGCTTGCCGACCTCGGAGAGGGTGTCCACCCGGTCCGCGAAGGCGTCGCGCTCACTGGCGATCGGCTGGACGATCTGGCCGGCGACCACCGCCGCGATCCAGTCGACCCACTCGTTGATCCGGGTGGTGCCCAGCGGGCCGATCAGCTCGGCGTCCTGCAGGCCGGTGAGCATGGGACGGCGGATCATGTCGGCGATGCTCCGCTGCGGGCCGCTCTGTTCGGTCACGACTGCTCCTCGATGCTTGCCCCGCGGTGGGGCGGTGGATGCCGCCGGCGTCACGGTCCGCAGGGCAGGTGCCGGTCTCCTCGGCGATCTCCAGCCTAGCCACCTGCGATTCGGCCGTCGCCGGGTGGCCGGGCCGGGGCCCCGGCGGGGGTGTTCCGGGCCGCCCGGCACCCGGTGGGGAGCGCCGGGCCACAGTGGCCGGATCCGGTCGTCCGTGAACGTCGGACACCCCGGGTAGTTCGTGCCGCCAGGGATTTTACCGGGGGTTAACAATCGGCCACCGGGTCGACGGGTCGTGTCCGGACGGGCAAGGCGGCGGGGCCGTTCGGGCAATTGCCGTGGTGAAGCGCCCTCACGGCCGTGATGCCTTGTGGGTACGGCCGGTTGGGCGCCGCCGACAGGCCTCTGACCACCGGCGCTGAAGCTTGATGTCGTGTACAGAGCGACCCTTGACGCGTTCTGCTGATGCTGGTTCAGTTGCGCTGTGGCCTCACGGGAAGCACACGTATCTTACGAATCTCTCATGTATTCCACTCACAGTGATGCGATAGCCGTTGTCGGTCTGTCGTGTCGGTTACCCGGAGCTTCGACTCCCGATGAGCTGTGGCGACTTCTCCGGCACGGTGAAACCTCTGTCACGGAGGTGCCGGAAGGCCGATGGGGTGAATTGCCGACGGATGGCGGACAAACAGTCGAAACCGGCGGATCGATACCCCGATGGGGCGGTTTCCTCGATCAGGTCGACCGATTCGACCCCGGCTTCTTCGGCCTTTCCCCGCGCGAGGCGGTCGCGACGGACCCGCAGCAGCGGCTGATGCTGGAACTCGCCTGGGAGGCCCTGGAGTACGCCGGGATCGTCCCGGCGACGCTCGACGGACGATCGGCCGGTGTCTTCTTCGGTGCGATCTGGGACGACTACGCGACCCTGCTGCACCAGCGCGGTCCGCAGGCCGTCACCCAGCACAGCGTGACCGGGCTGCAGCGCAGCATGATCGCCAACCGGGTCTCCTACACCCTCGGCCTGCGCGGGCCCAGCCTGGTGACCGACACCGGTCAGTCGTCCTCCCTGGTCGCCGTCCACCAGGCCTGTGAGAGCCTGCGTGCCGGCGAGACCGACCTCGCGCTCGCGGGGGGAGTGAACCTCAACCTCGCCCCGCAGAGCAGCATCGCCGTCGCCCGGTTCGGCGGCCTCTCGCCGACCGGCCGGTGCCACACCTTCGACGCCCGCGCGGACGGCTACGTCCGGGGCGAGGGCGGCGCGGTGGTCGTCCTGAAGCGCCTCGCGGACGCGCTCGCCGACGGCGACGGGGTGCACTGCCTGATCCTCGGCGGCGCGGTGAACAACGACGGCGGCGGTGAGGGGCTCACCGCACCCAGCCCGGCGGCCCAGGAGGAGGTCGTCCGGCGCGCCTACCGCCGGGCCGGGGTGGACCCGGCGGACGTCCAGTACGTGGAACTCCACGGCACGGGCACCAAGGTCGGCGATCCGGTGGAGGCCGCGGCCCTCGGCGAAGCCCTCGGGCGGCTCCGGGAGCCCGGGCGGCCGCTGGCGGTCGGCTCGGCGAAGACCAACGTGGGGCACCTCGAAGGCGCCGCCGGGATCGTCGGGCTGCTGAAGGTCGCCCTGAGTCTGCGGCACCGGGAGCTGCCGCCCAGCCTCCACTACGAGCGCCCCCATCCGCTGATTCCGCTGGACTCGCTCCACCTGCGCGTGCAGCGGGAGCTGGGGCCGTGGCCGGAGCCGGACCGGCCGCTGCTGGCGGGCGTGAGCTCGTTCGGCCTCGGCGGGACCAACTGCCATGTGGTGCTGGCCGCCGGGCCCCTGCCGACCGCCTCGGAGCCGGGGCTCTCGGAGGGTGGGCGGACGGAGCGCGGGCGGACGGAGGGCGGGTCCTCGGAGGTCGAGGTTGCGGAGGCCGGGGGCTCGGCGGCCGGGCCTTCGGGCGGCGGGGCGGGGGCGGCCCGGACGGTGCCGTGGCTGCTGTCCGGCCGCTCGCCGGCGGCGCTGCGGGCCCAGGCGGCCGCGCTGCTGGCGCGGCTCGACGAGCGGCCCGGGCTCCGCGCGGCGGACGTCGGGTACTCGCTGGCCGTGACGCGCTCGGCCTTCGAGCAGCGCGCCGCGGTGACCGGTCGGGACGACGCCGGGCTCCGGCGGGGCCTGACGGCGCTGGCCGGGGGCGGGCGCGCCGCCGAGGTGCTGTCGGGGCAGGCGTACGGGCCCGCCCGGCTCGCCTTCCTGTTCGCCGGTCAGGGCAGCCAACGGCCGGGAGCGGGGCGTGTGCTCTACCAGGAACACCCGGTGTTCGCAGCGGCGTTGGACGCCGTCTGCGAGCACGTCGACGCGGCCGCGGCCGCCGCGGGAGCGGGCCCGGACCGGCCGCTGCGGGACGTGCTCTTCGCGGCACCGGGCTCCGCCGCCGCGGATCTGCTGGACGGCACCGGTGTCGCGCAGCCCGCCCTGTTCGCGATCGAGGTCGCCCTGTTCCGGCTGCTGGAGAGCCGGGGCGTCCGACCGGACCTCCTGCTCGGCCACTCCGTCGGCGAACTGGCCGCCGCCCACGTCGCCGGGGTGTTCCCGCTCGCGGACGCCTGCACGCTGGTGACCGCCCGCGGCCGGCTCATGCAGGCGCTCCCGCCCGGCGGCGCCATGGCGGCGCTGCAGGCCGGTGAGCAGGAGGTGCTCCCGCTGCTGGCCGGCCGGGAGCACCTGGTCGGCCTCGCCGCCGTCAACGGCCCGGAGGCGACCGTCGTCGCCGGGGACGCCGAGGAGGTCGAGCGGATCGCGGCCCACTGGCGGACCGCCGGCCGCCGGACCAGAAGGCTGCGGGTGAGCCACGCGTTCCACTCCCCGCACATGGACGCCGTGCTGGACGACTTCCGCGGCGTCGTGGCGGCCCTGGACCTCCGGCCGCCGGAGCTGCCGGTCGTGTCCACGGTCACCGGCGATCTCGTCACGGCCGAGGAGTTCGGCTCGGCCGAGTACTGGGTGCGGCACGTGCGCCGGCCGGTCCGGTTCCTCGACGGCATGCGCCGGCTGGAGCGCGAGGGCGTCACCGCCTACCTGGAGCTCGGGCCGGACGGCACGCTCGCCACGATGGGCCGGGACTGTCTGACCGAGCCCGCGCGGCCGGGCGCCGGTCCCGTCCTCGTGCCCACGCTCCGCAAGGACCGGCCCGAGGCCGACGCGCTGGTCACCGCACTCGCCCGGCTGCACGTCCACGGCGTCGAGGTGGACTGGGCGGCGGAGTTCGCCGGGCACGGCGCCCGGCGGGTCGAGCTGCCCACCTACGCGTTCCAGCGGGAGCGGTACTGGCTCGGGGGCAGCGTGCTCTCGCCGGCCCCGGTGGCCGGGACGGCTCCCGCGCCTTCCGCGCCTCCCGGGGCCGACGCGGTCGAGCGGCCGGAGCGGGCGCCGGTCGGCGACCGGGGCCCGGGCGCGCTGCTCGACCTGGTGCGCTCCGAGGCGGCCGCCGTGCTCGGCCACCACGACGCCGGGCCGGTCGACCCCGGGCTCTCCTTCAAGGAGCTGGGCTTCGACTCGCTGACCGCGGTGGAGCTGCGGGACCGGCTCGGCGCGGCCACCGGGCTGCGGCTGCCGACCGGTCTGCTGTTCGACCATCCGACGCCTCTCGTCCTCGCCGAGCGGCTGGGCGCCCTGCTCCAGCCGGCGGACCGCGCGGCGGGCTCCGGGGCCCTGGCGGAGCTGGACCGGCTGGAGCGGTCGCTGGCCGCGCTCGGGCCGGACAGCGCCGCCTGGGAGCGGGTCGAGGCCCGGCTGCGGTCCCTGCTGGCCGCCAGGCCGCGAACCGACGGCGACGACCCGAAGCCGAACAGGCTGCGGACGGCGACGGTCGACGAGCTCTTCGCCTTCATCGACCAGGAGTTCCGCACCTCCTGACGCGCCCCGACGCGCGATGTCCGAACCTTCCGCACGGCCGCACCGACACGGAGTGAGAGCAGTGGCGAACGAGGAGAAGCTGGTCGAGTACCTCAGGTGGGTGACCACCGACCTGTACCGGACCAGGGAGCGGCTGCGGGCGGTGGAGGCCGCGTCGGGCGAGCCGGTGGCCGTGGTGGGCATCGGCTGCCGGTACCCCGGCGGGGTGCGGTCCCCGGAGGACCTGTGGCGGCTGGTGCTGGACGGCGGGGACGTCGTGGGGCCGCTGCCGACCGACCGGGGCTGGGACCTGGCGGAGCTGTTCGACCCGGAGGCCGGGCGGCCGGGGTCCAGCTATGTGCGGGCCGGTGGGTTCCTGGACGCGGTGGCCGAGTTCGACGCGGGGTTCTTCGGGATCTCGCCGCGTGAGGCGCTGGCGATGGACCCGCAGCAGCGGTTGCTGCTGGAGACCTCGTGGGAGGCGGTGGAGCGGGCGGGGATCGACCCGCTGTCGCTGCGGGGGAGCCGGACGGGCGTCTTCGCCGGGGCGACCTTCCAGGAGTACGGCCCCCGGCTGCACGAGGGCTCGGAGGACCAGGGCGGCTATCTGCTGACCGGCGTCACCCCCAGCGTGATCTCGGGGCGGGTCGCCTACGCGCTGGGCCTGGAGGGGCCGGCGCTGACGGTGGACACGGCGTGTTCCTCGTCGCTGGTGGCGCTGCACCTCGCGGTGCGGTCCCTGCGGTCGGGCGAGTGCGACCTGGCGCTGGCCGGCGGGGTCACGGTGATGCCGACCCCGGGCATGTTCGTCGAGTTCAGCCGGCAGCAGGGCCTGGCCCCGGACGGACGGTGCAAGCCGTTCGCCGCCGCCGCGGACGGCACGGGCTGGAGCGAGGGCGTCGGTGTCCTGCTGGTGGAACGGCTGTCGGACGCGGTGCGCAACGGGCATCCGGTGTTGGCGGTGGTGCGGGGCAGCGCGGTGAACCAGGACGGTGCGTCGAACGGTCTGACGGCGCCGAACGGTCCTTCGCAGCAGCGGGTGATCCGGCAGGCGCTGGCGGACGCGGGGCTCTCGGCGCAGGAGGTGGACGCCGTGGAGGCCCATGGCACGGGCACCCGCCTCGGCGACCCGATCGAGGCCGAGGCACTGCTGGCCACGTACGGTCAGGGCCGGTCCGAGGGGGCGCCGCCGCTCCGGTTGGGCTCGGTGAAGTCGAACATCGGGCACACCCAGGCGGCCGCCGGGGTGGCCGGCGTGATCAAGATGGTGTCGGCGATGCGGGCGGGCGTGCTGCCCAGGACGCTGCACGTGGACGAGCCGTCCCCGCACGTGGACTGGAGCTCGGGAGCGGTCGAACTGCTGACCGAGGCCCGGGAGTGGCTCCCGGGCGCGCGGCCGCGCCGCGCGGCCGTCTCCTCCTTCGGGATCAGCGGGACCAACGCGCACGTGGTGCTGGAGCAGGCGCCGGCCGAGGAGCCCGGCGAGGAGCCGGCCGGGCCGGAGAGCGGTCCGGAGAGCGGTCCGGCGGTGGTGCCGTGGCTGCTCTCGGGGCGCTCGCCGGAGGCGCTGGCCGCGCAGGCCCGGAGTCTGCTGGCGCACCTGGACGCCCGGGGTGCCCTGGATGCTCGGGGTGCTCTGGATACCCAGGGTGCTCTGGACGTCCGGGGTGCTCTGGACGTCCGGGGCGGCGAACGGCCGGTGGACATCGGCCTCGCGACGGTGGTCACCCGGTCGGTCTTCGAGCACCGCGCCGTGCTACTGGCCGACCGGGCGGACCGGGAGGCGTTCCGGACCGGGCTGGCGGCACTGGCCGAGGGCCGGTCCGTCCCGCAGGTGATCGTGGGCGACGCGGCGGTCCGTCCCGGCCGGGTGGTGTTCGTGTTCCCGGGGCAGGGGGCCCAGTGGGCGGGGATGGGCGGGGAGTTGCTGGATTCCTCGCCGGTGTTCGCGGCGCGGTTGGCGGAGTGCGCGGAGGCGTTGCGGCCGTTCGTCGACTGGGATCTGCTCGATGTGCTGCGTGGGGCGCCCGGTGCTCCGTCGTTGGAGCGGGTGGATGTGGTGCAGCCGGTGTCGTTCGCGGTGATGGTGTCGTTGGCGGAGTTGTGGCGTTCGTACGGTGTGGAGCCGTCGGCGGTGGTGGGGCATTCGCAGGGGGAGATCGCGGCGGCGTGTGTGGCGGGTGCGTTGTCGCTGTCGGAGGCGGCGCGGATCGTGGCGTTGCGCAGCCGGGTGATCGCGGAGCGGCTGGCGGGCCTGGGCGGGATGGTGTCGCTGGCGCTGAGCCCGGTGCGGGCGGGGGAGTTGGTGGCTGCCGCGGAGGGCCGGTTGTCGGTGGCGGCGGTGAACGGGCCCGGCTCGGTGGTGGTGTCGGGGGAGCCGGCGGCGTTGGAGGGGCTGCTGGCGGACTGTGAGGCGCGGGGGGTGCGGGCGCGCCGGATCCCGGTCGACTACGCCTCGCACTCCGCGCAGGTCGAGACCGTCCGGGAGCACCTGCTCGCGGCCCTCGGTCCGGACCGGGCGGCGGCCTCGGAGGTGGCGTTCTACTCCACCGTCACCGGCGACCTCCTGGACACCGAGGGGATCGACGCCGACTACTGGTACCGCAACCTGCGCGAGACCGTGCACTTCGACCAGGCCGTCCACCGGCTCTCCGCACAGGGCCACGGCGTCTTCATCGAGGTCAGCCCCCACCCCGTGCTACGCCCGGGCATCGAGGAGACGGTCGAGGAACTCGGCCGTGACGCCGTCGTGGTGGGAACGCTGCGCCGGAACGAGGGCGGACCCGAACGCTTCCTCACCTCGGCCGCCGAGGCCTTCGTCCGGGGCGGTCCGGTGGACTGGACGGCCGCGTTCGCGGGCACCGGTGCCACCCCGGCGAGCCTGCCGACGTACGCGTTCCAACGGCAGTCCTACTGGTGGCGGCCGGCCCCGGGAGCGTCGGGTGACGCGAGCACCCTGGGACTCACCCCGGTCGACCACCCCTTCCTGGGCGCGGCACTCGCGCTGCCCGACTCCGACGGCGTCCTCGTCACCGGTCGGCTCTCGCTGGCCGAGCACCCGTGGCTGGCGGACCACACCGTCCTCGGGACGACGGTGGTCCCGGGCACGGCCCTGCTGGAGCTGGTCTTCCAGGCCGCCGACCGGGCCGGCTGCGGCCGGGTCGAGGAGCTCACGCTGCACGCCCCGCTCGTCCTGCCGGACCAGGGCGCGGTGTCGCTCCAGGTGGTGGTCGGCGCGCCCGACGAGGCCGGGCGACGACCGGTGAGCCTGCACTCCCAGCCGGCGGGGGCGCCGGCCGAGCAGCCGTGGACCAGGCACGCCACCGGCCTGGCGGGGCCCGCCGGACCGGTAGGAGGGGCCGGAGCGGCCGGGGAACACGACGCCGGGCCGGCGGCCTGGCCCCCGCCGGGAGCAGGGCCCGTCCGGATCGACGGGCTGTACGCGGGCCTGGCCGAGACCGGTCTGCCCTACGGGCCGGCCTTCCGGGGCGTCAGGGCGGCCTGGCGGCGGGGCGACGAGGTGTTCGCCGAGGTCGCGCTGCCCGAGGACGCCGCCGACGGCGCCGACCGCTTCGCCGTGCACCCGGCGCTGCTGGACGCCGCGCTGCACGTCATCGGCCTGGCCGGGCCGGCCGCCGAAACGGCGGACGGCCTGCCGCAGTTGCCGTTCGCCTGGGAGGGCCTGACGCTGCACGCCGTCGGTGCGACCGCGCTGCGGGTCACGGTCACCCCGCTGGGGGCCGGCAAGGTGGCGCTGAGCGTCGCCGACACCACGGGCCGGCCGGTCGCCGGGATCGAGTCCCTGGCGCTGCGGCCGGTCACCCGGGAGCAGCTGGACGAGGTCGGCCGGGCCCACGGCGAGGCGCTCTTCCAGGTCGACTGGGTGGCCGTCGGCGCGCCCGCCGCCACCGCGTCGGGCTCCGGAGGCGACTGGGCCGTGGTGGGCCCCGGGGGCGCCGGCTCCGACGGCCCGGTGGTCGGCGGGAGGTTCGCCGATCTGCGCTCGCTGGCGGAGGCGGCGACGCGGACGAACGGTGCCGTGCCGGAGGTGGTCCTCCTGCCCTGCGCCGCCCCGGCCGCGACCCCCGGCGCGGCCGACCTCGGGGCGGCGGCCCGCGCGCTGGCCGCCGACGTCCTCGACGCGCTCCGGACCTGGCTGGCCGACGACCGGTTCGCCGCCTCCCGCCTGGTGGTGGTGACCAGGGGCGCCGTGACCGTCCGCCCCGGCGAGGGAGCGGCCGCACCGGTGCAGGCCCCGGTGTGGGGCCTGGTGCGGGCCGCGCAGGCCGAGAACCCCGGCCGCTTCGTCCTGCTGGACCTGGACGAGGGCGACGCCCCACCGGCGCTGCTGGCCGCGGCCGTCCACTCCGGTGAGCCCCAACTCGCCCTTCGCGACGGCACGCTGAGCGTCCCCCGGCTCGCCGGGGCGGCAGCGGCGCTGACGCCGCCGGTCGGCGCGGCCGCCTGGCGGCTGGACATCGAGGGCAAGGGCACCCTGGAGAACCTGGCGCTGCTGCCGGGCCCGGACGACTCCGCCACCGGCCCGCTGGCCGAGGGCCGGGTCCGGATCGCGGTCCGCGCCGCCGGACTCAACTTCCGTGACGTCGTGGTCGCGCTGGGTCTGGTCCCGAGGCTCGACGGGCTCGGCATCGAGGGCGCCGGCGTGGTCACCGGGATCGGCCCCGGGGTGGCCGGGCTCGCCGTCGGCGACCGGGTGATGGGCCTGTTCTCCGGCGCGTTCGGACCGGTCGCGGTGGCCGACCACCGGGCCGTCGTCCCGATGCCCGACGGCTGGTCGTTCGCCGAGGCGGCCGCCGTCCCGGTGGTCTTCCTGACCGCCTACCACGGCCTGCGGGACCTGGCGGACCTGCGGCGCGGCGAGAGCGTCCTGGTGCACTCGGCGGCCGGCGGGGTCGGCATGGCCGCGGTGCAGCTGGCCCGGCACTGGGGGGCCGAGGTCTACGGCACGGCCGGCCCGGGCAAGTGGGGCACGCTGCGCGCGTCGGGTCTGGACGAGGCGCACATCGCCTCCTCCCGGGACCTCGGCTTCGAGCAGCGGATCCTGGCGGCGACCGGCGGGCGCGGGGTCTCGGTCGTGCTCAACTCGCTGGCCGGCGAGTTCGTCGACGCCTCCCTGCGGCTGCTGACACGGGGCGGGCGCTTCCTGGAGATGGGGAAGACCGACCACCGGGACGGGGCCGAGGTGGCCGCCGCGCACCCCGGCGTCGACTACCGGATCTTCGACCTGATGGAGGTCGACCCCGGGCGGATCGGCGCGATGCTCCGGGAGGTCCTGGCCCTGTTCGCGGCCGGGGCCCTGCACCGGACGCCGCTGACCGTCTGGGACGTCCGGCGGGCCCCCGAGGCGTTCCGCCACCTCCGCCAGGCCCGGCACATCGGGAAGATCGTCCTGACCGTGCCCGCCGCGCCGGACCCGGACGGCACCGCGCTGATCACCGGCGCCCCGGGGACGCTGGGCGCGCTGACCGCCCGGCACCTGGTGACCCACCACGGCGTACGGCACCTGCTCCTGGCCTCGCGCCGGGGCGCGAAGGCCGACGGAGCCGCCGCCCTCGCCGCCGAGCTGACCGCCCTCGGCGCCACCGTGACCGTCGCCGCGTGCGACGTCACGGACGGCGGGGCGGTCGCCCGTCTGCTGGCCGGGATCCCGGCGGAGCACCCGCTGACGGCGGTGGTCCACACGGCGGGCGTGCTGGACGACGGGGTCGTCACCTCGCTGGACCGGGCGCGGCTGGACGGCGTCATGGCGCCGAAGGTGGACGCCGCCTGGCACCTGCACCGGCAGACCGAGCACCTGGACCTCGCGGTGTTCGCCCTGTTCTCCTCCGCCACCGCCCTGGTGGGCGCCGCCGGACAGGGCAACTACGCGGCGGCCAACGCCTTCCTGGACGCCCTGGCCGCGCACCGGCGCTCGCGCGGCCTCCCGGCCCTCGCACTCGCCTGGGGGCTGTGGGCCGAACGCAGCGCCATGACGGGGCACCTCGACGGCGCCGACCTCGACCGGATGCGGCGGGTCGGCATGGGCGCGCTGTCCACCGAGGAGGGGCTGGCACTCTTCGACGCCGCCCACCGCGCGGCCGCGCCGGTCCTGGTGCCGATGCGTCTGGACACCGCCTCCCTGCGGGCACGGGCGGCCTCCGGCGCCGGGCAGGCCGCCGTACCGCCGCTGCTGCGCGGGCTGGTTCGGGTGTCCGGCCGCCGGCCGGCCGCCGCGGCCTCGCCCACCGGGGGGACGACGCTGGCCCAGCGGCTCGCCGGCCTCCGCGGGCCCGAGCGCGAGCGGCTGGTCCTGGACCTGGTGCTCGACGAGACGGCCGTGGTGCTGGGGCACGGTCTCGCCGGCGCGGTCGACGCCCGCCGGGCTTTCCGGGACCTCGGCTTCGACTCGCTGGCCGCCACCGAGCTGCGGAACCGGCTGAACGCCGCGACCGGACTGCGGTTGCCGACCACCACCGTGTTCGACCACCCGACGCCCGCCGAACTCGCGGCCCTGCTGCGGGCCCGGCTCGTCGGCGAGGCCGAGGCCACCGGGGCGCCGGTACCGGACGCCCGCGCCGGGGCGGCCGTCTACCAGGAACTCGACCGGCTGGAGGGCGCGCTCGGCGCGGTGGCGCAGGACGACGAGGCGGTCGCCGGCATCACCGAGCGCCTCGAAGCCCTCCTCGGGAAGTGGAAGGAGGCCCGCGCCTTCGAGCCGGGGGCCACCGAGGACCGGCGGGACTACGAGTCCGCCACCGTCGACGACATCTTCTCGCTCATCGACGAGGAATTCGGCCTGTCCTGATCCGCCCCCGCTCCGCCCGGTCCCGTGCTGCCCCGCCCCGCTCCGTGCTGCCCCGCTGCTCCCTGCGGCTCCCCTGTCCCGACCGCCCGGCCTGACCTCGAACGGCGCTCCCGGCCTCTACCCGTTGGACGGATTCCCGATGGATAACGAAGAGAAGCTCCTCGACTACCTGAAGCGTGTGTCGGCCGACCTGCGGCAGACCAGGGAGCGCCTGCGGGCGGTGGAGGCCGCGTCGGGCGAGCCGGTGGCCGTGGTGGGCATCGGCTGCCGGTACCCCGGCGGGGTGCGGTCCCCGGAGGACCTGTGGCGGCTGGTGGTGGACGGCGGGGACGCCGTGGGGCCGCTGCCGACCGACCGGGGCTGGGACAACGAGGCACTGTTCGATCCCGAGGCGGCGCGGCCGGGGTCCAGCTATGTGCGGGCCGGTGGGTTCCTCGACGCGGTGGCCGAGTTCGACGCGGGGTTCTTCGGGATCTCGCCGCGGGAGGCGCTGGCGATGGACCCGCAGCAGCGGTTGCTGCTGGAGACCTCGTGGGAGGCGGTGGAGCGGGCGGGGATCGACCCGGCCTCGCTACGGGGGAGCCGGACGGGCGTCTTCGCCGGCGCGCTCTCCCAGGAGTACGGCCCCCGGCTGCACGAGGGCTCGGACGACCTCGCCGGCTACCTGCTGACGGGCAACACGCTCAGCGTGCTGTCCGGCCGGGTCTCGTACGCGTTGGGGTTGGAGGGGCCGGCGGTGACGGTGGACACGGCGTGTTCGTCGTCGTTGGTGGCGTTGCACCTGGCGGTGCAGTCGTTGCGGTCGGGTGAGTGCGACCTGGCGTTGGCGGGTGGGGTGACGGTGATGTCGACTCCGGGGATGTTCGTGGAGTTCTCGCGGCAGCGGGGGTTGTCGAGGGACGGTCGGTGCCGTTCCTTCTCGGTGGATGCCGAGGGGTTCGGTATGGCCGAGGGTGTCGGGGTCCTGTTGGTGGAGCGGCTGTCGGACGCGGTGCGCAACGGGCATCCGGTGTTGGCGGTGGTGCGGGGCAGTGCGGTGAACCAGGACGGTGCGTCGAACGGTCTGACGGCGCCGAACGGTCCGTCGCAGCAGCGGGTGATCCGGCAGGCGCTGGCGAACGCCGGACTGTCCGCGCCGGACGTGGACGTGGTGGAGGCCCACGGCACGGGGACCCGCCTCGGCGACCCGATCGAGGCCCACGCGCTGCTGGCCACCTACGGCCAGGACCGCCCGGCGGAGCGGCCGTTGTACCTCGGGTCGGTCAAGTCCAACATCGGGCATCCGCAGGCGGCGGCGGGTGTGGCGGGTGTGATCAAGATGGTGTCGGCGATGCGGGCGGGTGTGCTGCCGAGGACGCTGCACGCCGACCAGCCCTCGCCGGAAGTGGACTGGGACGCGGGGTCGGTGGAGTTGCTGACGGAGGCCCGGGAGTGGGGCTCTTCGGTGGAGCGGCCGCGTCGGGCGGCTGTCTCCTCCTTCGGGATCAGCGGGACCAATGCGCATGTGGTGCTGGAGCAGGCACCGGTGGAGGACCCTGCGGCTTCCTTGTCGGGGGCGGGGGTGGTGCCGTTGGTCGTCTCCGCGCGGGGCGGGTCGGCGTTGCGGGCGCAGGGCGCGCGGTTGGCCGACTGGTGGGAGGCACGGGACGACCTGGGTGTGCCGGACGTGGCCTACTCGCTGGCCTCGGGGCGTGCGCGGCTGGAGCGCCGGGCCGTGATCGTGGCGGGGGACCGGGCCCAGGCGTTGGCCGGTGTCCGTGCGTTGGCTTCGGGCGAGCCGTCGCCCGCGCTGGTGGAGGGTACGGCCGATCTGCCGGAAGCCTCCGGCGTGGTGTTCGTGTTCCCGGGGCAGGGGGCGCAGTGGGTGGGGATGGGTGGGGAGTTGGTGGATTCCTCGCCGGTGTTCGCGGCGCGGTTGGCGGAGTGTGCGGAGGCGTTGCGGCCGTTCGTCGACTGGGATCTGCTCGATGTGCTGCGTGGTGTGCCCGGTGCTCCGTCGTTGGAGCGGGTGGATGTGGTGCAGCCGGTGTCGTTCGCGGTGATGGTGTCGTTGGCGGCGTTGTGGCGTTCGTACGGTGTGGTGCCGTCGGCGGTGGTGGGGCATTCGCAGGGGGAGATCGCGGCGGCGTGTGTGGCGGGTGCGTTGTCGCTGTCGGAGGCGGCGCGGATCGTGGCGTTGCGCAGCCGGGTGATCGCGGAGCGGCTGGCGGGCCGGGGCGGGATGGTGTCGCTGGCGCTGAGCCCGGTCGAGGCGGGGGAGTTGGTGGCTGCCGCGGAGGGCCGGTTGTCGGTGGCGGCGGTGAACGGGCCCGGCTCGGTGGTGGTGTCGGGGGAGCCGGCGGCGTTGGAAGGGCTGCTGGCGGACTGTGAGGCGCGGGGGGTGCGGGCGCGTCGGATCCCGGTCGACTACGCCTCGCACTCCGCGCAGGTCGAGACCGTCCGGGAGCACCTGCTCGCCGCCCTCGGTCCGGACCGGGCGGCGGCCTCGGAGGTGGCGTTCTACTCCACCGTCACCGGCGACCTCCTGGACACCGAGGGGATCGACGCCGACTACTGGTACCGCAACCTGCGCGAGACGGTGCGCTTCGACCAGGCCGTCCACCGGCTCTCCGCACAGGGCCACGGCGTCTTCATCGAGGTCAGCCCCCACCCCGTGCTACGCCCGGGCATCGAGGAGACGGTCGACGCCGTGGTGGTCGGGTCGTTGCGGCGGAACGAGGGTGGGCTTGAGCGTTTCCTCGCGTCGGTGGCCGAGGTGTGGGTGCGCGGTGTGCCGGTGGACTGGGCCGTGGCCACGGGGGGTGGGCGTCGGGTGGAGTTGCCGACGTATGCGTTCCAGGGTGAGCGGTTCTGGCTGGAGCCGTCGGTGGTGGGTTCGGGTGTTTCGCCGTTGAGTGCGGTGGATGCGTTGCGGTATCGCGTGGTGTGGCGGCCGTTGGACGTGGTTCCGGCGGTGGTGTCGGGGGGTGCGTGGCTGCTGGTGGTGCCGGAGGGTGGCGCGGACGGTGGTTGGGGGTCGGCGCTGGTGTCGGCGTTCGCCGAACTCGGTGTGGATGCCGGTGTGTTGGTGGTGGACGGTGCGGTTGGGCGTGACTCGTTGGCGGCGTCGCTGAAGGGGCGTGAGCCGGCGGGAGTGGTGTCGCTGCTGGGCAGTGGGCCGGGCGCGGTGGCCGGTGGTGGGTCGGTGCCGTGGGGTCTGGCGGCGTCGGTGGCGTTGGTGCAGGCGTTGGAGGACGTGGGTGTGGCGGCGCCGTTGTGGTGTGTGACGCGGGGTGCGGTGGCGGTGGGTGGTGGTGAGCGGGTGTCCGGTCCGGAGCAGGCGATGCTCTGGGGTCTGGGCCGGGTGGTCGCCGCGGAGCTGCCGGACCGTTGGGGTGGTGTGGTGGATGTGCCGGAGTCGCCCGGCGTCGATCTGGCGCGGGCCACGGTCACCGCCCTGCTGGGTGGCCACGGTGAGGACGAACTGGCGGTCCGGTCTGCGGGGTTGTCCGTCCGCCGGTTGGAGCGGGCGCCGCTGGCGGGACGTCCGGCGGTGCGTGACTGGAAGCCCGGCGGTACTGTGCTGATCACGGGTGCCACCGGCGCGCTCGGCCGTCACCTCGCCCGGCGACTGGCCGCCGACGGCGCCGAACACCTGCTGCTGCTGAGTCGGAGCGGTCGTGCCGCCCCCGGCGCCGAGGCGTTCGAAGCGGAGCTCACGGGGCTCGGCGCGAAGGTCACCGTGGCCGCCTGCGACGTGTCCGACCGGGATGCGGTCGCCGAGGTGCTGGCCGCGCTGCCGGCGGAGCACCCGCTCACCGCCGTGTTCCACACGGCCGCCCTGCTCGACGACGCCCTGATCGGTGACCTGACCGTCAATCAGATGGAGCACGTGCTGCGGGTCAAGGTCGGCGGCGCCCGGGTGCTGCACGAGCTGACCGCGGGCCTGGACCTCTCCGCCTTCGTCCTGTTCTCCTCGATCGCCGGGACGTGCGGCCTGGCCGGTCACGCCAACTACGCACCGGGCAACGCCTATCTGGACGCACTGGCCCACCAGCGGCGGGCCGACGGCCTGCCCGCCACCGCGATCGCCTGGGGCCACTGGGACGGCGGCGGCATCGCCGCACCCGCCATCGAGGAGCAGATCCGGCGACGCGGTGTGCTGACCTTCCGGCCGGAGCTGGCACTGGACGCGCTCGCGGGGATCCTCGACCACGACGAGACCGCGGTCGCCGTCTTCAGCACCCGCTGGGACGGTACCGGGCTCGGCGCGGGCGCCAGGCCGGTCCCGCTGCTGAGTGACCTGCTCGCCGCCGATCGCCCGGTGGCCGGTCCGGAGCGGACGCCCGCGACCTCCGCCGAGGTGTCCCCGGACCTGGCCCGCCGCCTGGCCGGACGCTCCGCCGAGGAGCAGCGGAAGGCCCTGCTGGACACCGTCCGCCAGGTGGTCGCCTCCGTCCTGCGGCACTCCTCCGACGACACCGTCCCGCCGAGCCGCGCCTTCAAGGAGCTCGGCTTCGACTCGCTCACCGCCGTCGAACTGCGCAACCGCCTGCGGATCGCGACCGGCCTGCGGCTGACCGCCACCCTGATCTACGACCATCCGACCCCGGCGGCGCTCGCCGACCACCTGCACGCGGAACTCTTCGGGCACCAGCCGGCCTTCCCGGCCGCCCGTCCGGTGACGGCCGGGTCCGACGAGCCCGTCGTGATCGTCGGGATGAGCTGCCGGTACCCCGGTGGCGTGCGCTCGCCGGAGGACCTGTGGCGGCTGCTCGACGCGGGAACGGACGCGATCTCCGCGCTGCCCGCGGATCGCGGCTGGGACGTCGACGGCCTGTACGACGCCGACCCCGACGCGTCCGGGCGGTCCTACGTCCGGGCCGGCGGATTCCTGGACGCCGCCACCGAGTTCGACGCGGGGTTCTTCGGGATCTCGCCGCGTGAGGCGCTGGCGATGGACCCGCAGCAGCGGTTGCTGCTGGAGACCTCCTGGGAGGCCTTCGAAAGGGCGGGGATCGACCCCGATTCGGCCCGGGGCAGCAGGACCGGCGTTTTCGCGGGCCTCAGCATGCAGGACTACACGACCCTGCTGCGCGAGGCGTCGACCGAGGTCGAGGGCTACGCGGTGACGGGCAGCGCGGGCAGCGTGCTCTCGGGCCGGGTCTCGTACGCGTTGGGGTTGGAGGGGCCGGCGGTGACGGTGGACACGGCGTGTTCGTCGTCGTTGGTGGCGTTGCACCTGGCGGTGCAGTCGTTGCGGTCGGGTGAGTGCGACCTGGCGTTGGCGGGTGGGGTGACGGTGATGTCGACTCCGGGGATGTTCGTGGAGTTCTCGCGGCAGCGGGGGTTGTCGAGGGACGGTCGGTGCCGTTCCTTCTCGGTGGATGCCGAGGGGTTCGGTATGGCCGAGGGTGTCGGGGTCCTGTTGGTGGAGCGGCTTTCGGACGCGGTGCGCAACGGGCATCCGGTGCTGGCGGTGGTGCGGGGCAGTGCGGTGAACCAGGACGGTGCGTCGAACGGTCTGACGGCGCCGAACGGTCCTTCGCAGCAGCGGGTGATCCGGCAGGCGCTGGCGAACGCCGGACTGTCCGCGCGGGATGTGGACGCCGTCGAGGCCCACGGTACGGGCACCACCCTGGGTGACCCGATCGAGGCGCAGGCCCTGCTGGCCACCTACGGTCAGGACCGCGCCGGGGGAGCACCGCTCTGGCTGGGCTCGGTGAAGTCGAACATCGGGCACACCCAGGCGGCGGCGGGTGTGGCGGGTGTGATCAAGATGGTGTCGGCGATGCGGGCGGGTGTGCTGCCGAGGACGCTGCACGCCGACGAGCCCTCGCCGCACATCGACTGGTCCTCGGGCGCGGTGGAGTTGCTGACGGAGGCCCGGGAGTGGGGTTCTTCGGTGGAGCGGCCGCGTCGGGCGGCTGTCTCCTCCTTCGGGATCAGCGGGACGAATGCGCATGTGGTGCTGGAGCAGGCGCCGGTGGAGGAGCTGGCGGCCGCGTCGTCGGGGCCGGGGGTGGTGCCGTTGGTCGTCTCCGCGCGGGGCGGGTCGGCGTTGCGGGCGCAGGGCGCGCGGTTGGCCGACTGGTGGGAGGCGCGTGACGACCTGGGTGTGCCGGACGTGGCCTACTCGCTGGCCTCGGGGCGTGCGCGGCTGGAGCGCCGGGCCGTCGTCGTCGCGGAGGACCGGGCCCAGGCGCTGGCCGGTCTGCGCGCCGTGGGCGGGGCCTCGCCGGCAGCGGGGGTCGTCGAGGGTACGGCCGACCTGCCGCATGACGCGGGGGTGGTGTTCGTCTTCCCGGGGCAGGGAGCGCAGTGGGCAGGCATGGGCCGGGAGTTGCTGGATTCCTCGCCGGTGTTCGCGGCGCGGTTGGCGGAGTGCGCGCAGGCCTTGAAGCCCTTCGTCGACTGGGACGTGCTCGATGTGCTGCGGGGCGTGCCCGGCGCGCCGTCGCTGGACCGGGTGGATGTGGTCCAGCCGGTGTCGTTCGCGGTGATGGTCGCGCTGGCCGAGCTGTGGCGTTCCTACGGTGTCGAGCCGTCGGCGGTCGTCGGCCACTCGCAAGGGGAGATCGCGGCCGCCTGTGTGGCGGGTGCGATCTCCTTGGTGGACGCGGCGCGGATCGTGGCCTTGCGCAGCCGGGTGATCGCGGACGCACTCGCGGGCCTGGGCGGGATGGTGTCGCTGGCGTTTAGCCCGGTCGAGGCGGGGGAGTTGGTGGCCGCCGCGGAGGGCCGGTTGTCGGTGGCGGCGGTGAACGGACCCGGCTCGGTGGTGGTGTCGGGAGAGCCGGCGGCGTTGGAGGGGCTGCTGGCGGACTGTGAGGCGCGGGGGGTGCGGGCGCGCCGGATCCCGGTCGACTACGCCTCGCACTCCGCACAGGTCGAGACCGTCCGGGGCCGACTGCTCGACGTCCTGGGCGAGGTCACCGCCCGGTCGGCGGAGGTGCCGTTCTACTCGTCCGTGACCGGCGGCCGGGTGGACACGACGATGCTGGACGCGGAGTACTGGTACCGGAACCTGCGGGAACCGGTGGCGTTCGCCGCGGCCGTGCGGGCCTGTGCGGCCGACGAGTTCCGGGCGTTCGTCGAGAGCAGCGCGCACCCGGTGCTGAGCCTGGCCGTCGAGGAGACCTTGGAGGAGCACGGCGGAGACGCCGTGGTGGTCGGGTCGTTGCGGCGGAACGAGGGTGGGCTTGAGCGTTTCCTCGCGTCGGTGGCCGAGGTGTGGGTGCGTGGTGTGCCGGTGGACTGGGGTGTGGCCACGGGGGGTGGGCGTCGGGTGGAGTTGCCGACGTATGCGTTCCAGGGTGAGCGGTTCTGGCTGGAGCCGTCGGTGGTGGGTTCGGGTGTTTCGCCGTTGAGTGCGGTGGATGCGTTGCGGTATCGCGTGGTGTGGCGGCCGTTGGACGTGGTTCCGGCGGTGGTGTCGGGGGGTGCGTGGCTGCTGGTGGTGCCGGAGGGTGGCGCGGACGGTGGTTGGGGGTCGGCGCTGGTGTCGGCGTTCGCCGAACTCGGTGTGGATGCCGCTGTGTTGGTGGTGGACGGCGCGGTTCGGCGTGACTCGTTGGCGGCGTCGCTGAAGGGGCGTGAGCCGGCGGGGGTGGTGTCGCTGCTGGGCAGTGGGTTGGGCGCGGTGGCCGGTGGGTCGGTGCCGTGGGGTCTGGCGGCGTCGGTGGCGTTGGTGCAGGCGTTGGAGGACGCGGGTGTGGCGGCGCCGTTGTGGTGTGTGACGCGGGGTGCGGTGGCGGTGGGTGGTGGTGAGCGGGTGTCCGGTCCGGAGCAGGCGATGCTCTGGGGTCTGGGCCGGGTGGTCGCCGCGGAGCTGCCGGACCGTTGGGGTGGTGTGGTGGATGTGCCGGATTCGCCCGGCGTCGATCTGGCGCGGGCCACGGTCACCGCCCTGATCGGCGGCCACGGTGAGGACGAACTGGCCGTTCGTGCTGCGGGGTTGTCCGTCCGCCGGTTGGAGCGGGCGCCGCTGGCGGGCCGTCCGCCGGTGCGTGACTGGAGGCCCGGCGGCACTGTGCTGATCACGGGTGCCACCGGCGCGCTCGGCCGTCACCTCGCCCGGCGACTGGCCGCCGACGGCGCCGAACACCTGCTGCTGCTGAGCGAGGACGCCTTCGAGGACGCCGAGTTCCTCGCCGAGCTGACCGCCTCCGGTGCCCGGGTGAGCGCTCACCGGTGCGAGGTGTCCGACCGGGCCGCGGTGGGCGAGCTGCTGGCCGGGCTGCCCGGGGAGCACCCGCTCACGGCCGTGTTCCACGCCGCCACGCTGCTCGACGACGCCCTGGTCGATGCCTTGACGGTCGATCAGATGGAGCACGTGCTGCGGGTCAGGGCGGGCGGTGCCCGGGTGCTGCACGAGCTGACCGAGGGCCTGGACCTCTCCGCCTTCGTCCTGTTCTCCTCCTTCGCCGGCGTCTGTGGTCTGGCCGGTCACGCCAACTACGCACCGGGCAACGCCTATCTGGACGCGCTGGCGCACCAGCGGCGGGCGGACGGCCTGCCCGCCACGGCGATCGCCTGGGGCCACTGGGACGGTGCTGTCACGGCCGCCCCCGGTACCGAGGACCGGATCCGCCGGCACGGGGCCCGGGACCTCGACCCGGAGCTGGCCCTGGACGCCCTCCGGGGGATCCTGGACCACGACGAGACCTCCGTCGCCGTCCTGCACTGCGCCTGGGACGACCCGGCCTGGCGCCTGCCCCTGCTGAGCGGCCTCCGCGCCGAACGGCCAGGGCCGGCCCCGTCCGGCCCGGCGGTCGCCGACCCGCCGGACGACCCGGCGGCCGCGCTGGCCCGCCGCCTGGCGGAGCTGCCGGAGGCCGAGCGCCCCGGCGCCCTGCTGGCGCTGGTCCGGCCGGTGATCGCGACCGTCCTGCGGCACTCCTCGCCGGACGCGATCGAGCCCGACCAGCCGTTCAAGGACCTCGGCTTCGACTCGCTCACCGCCGTCGAACTGCGCAACCGCCTGCGGACCGCGACCGGCCTGCGGCTGACCTCCACCCTGATCTACGACCATCCGACGCCGGCGGCGCTCGCCGACCACCTGCACGCCGAACTGGCCCCGCGCCCCGACACCACCGTGGTGCCGGTCCTGGCCGAACTGGACCGGCTGGCGGCGGTCCTGTCCGCCGCCTCGCTCGCGGTGGCCGAACGCCAGGCGGTCGGCGACCGCCTCCAGGACCTGCTGGCCGGCTGGCGCGCCACCGCGTCGCGCGCCGACGGTCCCGCCGACACCGTCACCGAACTCGAAGCCGTGACCGACGACGAGCTGATCGGGCTCCTCGGCGACGAGTTCGGCATCTACCAGCCCGATCACTCCGCAGAGGGAAACGCTCATGAATGACGACCGGATGCGCTACTTCCTCAACCGGGTGACCGCCGAGCTGCGCGAGACCCGCGACCGCCTGCGGGAGGTGGAGGACAGCCGGCAGGAGCCGATCGCGATCGTCGGCATGGCCTGCCGGCTGCCCGGCGGCGTCACCTCGCCCGAGGGCCTGTGGGACCTGGTGGCGGCCGGCTCCGACGTGATCTCGGGGCTGCCCGTCAACCGCGGTTGGGACCTCACCGACTTCTACGACCCGGACCCCGACGTGCCGGGCCGCTCCTACGTCCGGGCCGGCGGGTTCCTGCACGAGGCCGCCGACTTCGACGCCGCGTTCTTCGGCATCTCGCCGCGCGAGGCGCTGGCGATGGACCCGCAGCAGCGGCTGCTGCTGGAGACCGCCTGGGAGGCCTTCGAGCACGCGGGCATCGATCCGGTGTCGGTGCGCGGGACCGACACCGGGGTGTTCGCCGGCGTGGTCTACGGCGACTACGCGCGGCGCGGTGCGCAGATCCCGGCCGATCTGGAGGGGCACGTCGGCACCGGCAGCGCCGCCAGTGTCGCCTCGGGCCGGATCTCCTACACCCTGGGCCTGGAAGGCCCCGCGGTGACGGTCGACACCGCCTGCTCCTCCTCCCTGGTCGCCCTGCACCTGGCCGTCCAGTCGCTGCGGTCGGGCGAGTGCTCGCTGGCGCTGGCCGGCGGGGTGACGGTGATGCTCACCCCCGAGGAGTTCGTCCGGTTCTCCCGGCTGCGCGGTCTGTCCACCGACGGGCGCTGCCGGGCCTTCGGGGCCGGCGCGGACGGCTTCGGGATGGCCGAGGGCGTCGGGCTGCTGCTGGTCGAGCGGCTGTCGGACGCGCGCCGCAACGGGCATCACGTCCTGGCGGTGGTGCGCGGGTCGGCGGTCAACCAGGACGGGCGGTCCAACGGGCTGTCCGCGCCGAACGGCCCCGCCCAGCAGCGGGTGATCCGGCGGGCCCTGGCCGACGCCCGGCTGTCCGCCGCCGAGGTGGACGTGGTCGAGGCGCACGGCACGGGGACGAAGCTCGGCGACCCGATCGAGGCCCAGGCCCTGCTCGCCACCTACGGCCGGGACCGGCCGGCGGAGCAGCCGCTCTGGCTGGGCTCGCTGAAGTCCAACGTCGGCCACGCCCAGGGGGCGGCCGGCGTCTCCGGGGTGATCAAGATGGTGATGGCGATGCGGAAGGAGGTCCTGCCGAGGACGCTGCACGCCGAGGAGCCGTCCCCGCACATCGACTGGTCCTCGGGCGCGCTCCGGCTGCTCACCGAGGCCCGGCCGTGGCCGGCGGGGGAGCACCCGCGCCGGGCCGGCGTCTCGTCGTTCGGCATGAGCGGGACCAACGCGCACGTCGTCCTCGAACAGGCCCCGGCCCCGGTGGACGCGGAGCCGGGGGAGGCGCCGGCCGCGGTCGCGCCGGTACCGGCGCCCGCCGTGGTGCCGTGGCTGCTGTCGGCGCGCAGCGCGCCCGCGCTCCGCGAGCAGGCCGCGCGCCTGCGTTCGGCCCTCGGGGCGGGCCGGGCCGAGGATCCGGCGGCGGTCGGCCATGCGCTGGCGACCACCCGGGCCGTTCTGGAGCACCGCGCGGTGGTGCTCGGGACCGACACGGACAGCCTGCTGCGCGGTCTCGACGCCGTGGCCGGGGACTCCCCGGCGCCGGGTGTGGTCCGCGGCGTGGCGGCGGCCCCCGGCCCGGGCCGGACGGTGTTCGTCTTTCCGGGGCAGGGTTCGCAGTGGGTCGGGATGGGTGTGGAGCTGTTGGCGGAGTCGGAGGTGTTCGCGGCGCGGTTGGCAGAGTGTGCGGAGGCGTTGGGGCCGTTCGTCGACTGGGATCTGCTCGATGTGCTGCGTGGTGTGCCCGGTGCTCCGTCGTTGGAGCGGGTGGATGTGGTGCAGCCGGTGCTGTTCGCGGTGATGGTGTCGTTGGCGCAGTTGTGGCGTTCGTACGGTGTGGAGCCGTCGGCGGTGGTGGGGCATTCGCAGGGGGAGATCGCGGCGGCGTGTGTGGCGGGTGTGTTGTCGCTGTCGGATGCGGCGCGGGTCGTGGCGTTGCGCAGTCGGGCGTTGACCGGGTTGGCCGGGCGCGGTGGGATGGTGTCCGTTCCGCTGCCTGCCGGTGAGGTAGGTGAGTTGATCGTCCGCTGGCGGGACCGGATCCAGGTGGCGGCGCTGAACGGCCCGGCGGGGACGGTGGTGGCCGGTAAACCGGAGGCGCTGGACGAGCTTCTGACGCATTGCCAGGAGCGCGGGGTGCGGGCCCGGCGGATTCCGGTGGACTACGCCTCGCACACCTCGCAGGTGGAGCGGTTGCGCGAGGAACTGCTGGCGGTGCTCGCGCCGGTCGAGCCGGGCCCGGCCGGGGTGCCGTTCTACTCGACGGTCGAGGAGCGCTGGCTGACCGGCGCCGAGCTCGACGCCGACTACTGGTACCGCAACCTGCGCCGGACCGTCGCCTTCGAGCCCGCGACCCGGGCGCTGGCGGAGCAGGGCCACGGCGTCTTCGTCGAGGTCAGTCCGCACCCGGTGCTGACGGCGAGCCTCCAGGAGACGCTGGAGGCGGCCGGGATCCAGGGCATCGTGACCGGCTCGCTCCGCCGCGACGACGGCGCCCCCGCCCGGTTCCTCGGCTCGCTCGCCGAGGTGCACGTCCAGGGCCGCCCGGTGGACTGGGCGGCGGCCTTCGGCGGCCCGCCCGCACGGCGGGTGGAGCTGCCGACCTATCCGTTCCAGCGGCAGCGCTACTGGCTGAACGCCTCCGGGCTCACGAGCGGCGGACTGACCGGCGCGGGGCTCGGCACGGCGGACCACCCGCTGCTCGGCGCGGTGATCGAACCGGCCGACAGCGACGAAGTCCTGTTCACCAACCGGCTCTCGCTGGACACCCACCCCTGGCTGGCCGACCACGCCGTGGCGGGCACCGCCATCCTGCCGGGCACCGCCTTCGTCGAACTGGCCGTCCGGGCCGGTGACCAGGTGGGGTGCGAGCTGCTCGACGAGCTGGTCATCGAGCGGCCGCTGGTGCTGCCCGACCAGGGCGGTCTCCAGTTGCAGGTGCGGGTGGGCGCCGCCCAGCCGTCCGGGGTGCGGCAGGTCGGGGTCCACACCCGCCCGGACCAGGGCGGCGAGGAGCCGTGGACCCGCCATGCCACCGCCGTGCTGGCGGCCGCCGGCTCGGCCCGGGACCGGTCCCCGGAGGCCTTCGACGCCGAAGTGTGGCCGCCGCCCGGCGCGGTGGCCCTGGAGACCGCCGGGCTGTACGAGCGGCTGGTGGCGGCGGGCTACCACTACGGGCCCGCCTTCCGGGGGCTGCGCGCCGCCTGGCGCCGTGGCGACGAGGTGTTCGCCGAGGTCGGCCTGGACGAGGAGCAGTCGGCCGAGGCGGGCCGGTACGGGCTCCACCCGGCGCTGCTGGACGCGGCCCTGCACGCCACCTTCCTGACCGGCGCCGACGCGGACGCCGATGCCGGCGCAGGCTCAGCCTCAGGCGCCGGGCCGGACGCGGTAGCCCGTCCCGGCGCCCCGATCGCCACCCGACTGCCGTTCGCCTGGAACGAGGTGCGCGTCCACGCGGTGGGCGCTTCGGCCCTGCGCGTCCGGCTGCGGCCGGACGGACCGGACCGGATGGCCCTGTCCGTCGCCGACCCCGCCGGGCAGCCGGTGGCGACCGCCCGGTCGCTGGCCCTGCGTCCGGTCTCCGCCGAGGAGTTCGGCCCGGCGGGCGCCGCCGCCGGGGACTCCCTCTACCGGATCGCATGGGCGCCGGCGCCCGGTGCGCCGGAGGCGGCGGCCCCGGCCCCGGCCGTGGTCGTCGAGCACTTCCCCGCGCCCGGGGCGGAGGGGGCGGCGGCCGTGCACCTGCTGGCCCGGCGGGCCCTCGACACCCTGCGGTCCTGGCTGGCCGACGAACGGTCGGCGGACCACCGGCTGGTGGTGGTGACGCGCTCCGCGACCGCCGTCCGGCCGGGCGAGGCCGCGGACCCGGCCGGCGCGGCCGTCTGGGGGCTGGTGCGCTCCGCGCAGGCCGAACACCCGGGGCGCCTGGTCCTGGTGGACGTCGACGACCCCGCCGCAGTGCCGCTCCTGCCGCCCGCCGTCCTCGCCTCCGAGGAGCCCCAACTGGCCGTCCGGGCGGGCGAGGTGCTGATGCCCCGGCTGGTCCGGGCGATCCCGTCCGGGGGCGGCGCACCGGCCCCGCGGTTCGATCCCGAGGGCACGGTGCTGGTCACCGGTGGTACCGGCACGCTGGGGTCGCTGCTGGCCCGGCATCTGGTGACGGCGTACGGGGTGCGGCATCTGCTGCTGGTGGGCCGTAGTGGCCCGGCGGCCGAGGGTGCCGGTGAACTGGAGGCCTCGCTGCGCGAACTGGGCGCCGAGGTGACCGTCGCGGCCTGCGACACCGCCGACCGCGACGCGCTGCGGGAGCTGCTCGCCGGCCTCCGGCGCCCGCTGACCGGTGTGCTGCACGCCGCCGGGGTACTGGACGACGGCCTGGTGGCCGGGCTGACGCCGGAGCGGCTGGCGGCCGTCCTGCGGCCCAAGATCGATGCCGCGCTCGCGCTGCACGAGCTCACTGCCGGTGAGGACCTCGCCGCGTTCGTCCTCTTCTCCTCCGCCGCGGGCGTGCTCGGCGGCGCCGGCCAGGCCTCCTACGCGGCGGCCAACGCCGCCCTGGACGCGCTCGCCGGGGCGCGGCGGGCGCAGGGGCTGCCCGCCGTGTCGCTGGCCTGGGGCCTGTGGGCCGAGGCCAGCGGGATGACCGGTCACCTGGACCGGGCCGACCACCGCCGGATCGCCCGGAGCGGCGTGCGGCCGTTCTCCTCGGAGCAGGGTCTCGCGCTGTTCGACGCCGCGCTCGCGGCCGACGAGGCGGTCCTGGTGCCGATGGCGCTCGACCTGGCCGGGCTGCGGTCCGCGGACGCGACCGTCCCCGCCCTGCTGCGCGGCCTGGTCCGGCCGGGGCGGCGGGTGGCCCGGGCCGCCGCCGAGGGCCGGGCGGCCGGGACCCTGACGGAGCGGCTCGCCGGCCGGCCGGCGGGTGAGCGCGGTCGGGCCCTGCTGGAGCTGGTGCGCGCGCACGCCGCGACGGTGCTCGGTCACAGCACCGGCTCCGGGATCGAACCGGCGCTCGCCTTCCGCGAGTTGGGCTTCGACTCGCTGACCGCGGTGGAGCTGCGCAACCGGCTCGCCACGGCCACCGGGCTCCGGCTGCCGGCCACCCTGGTGTTCGACCATCCGACGCCGGCCGTGCTGGCGCGGCGGCTGGAGGCCGAGCTGTTCGGCGAGGCCGAGGGCGCCCGCCCGGCCGCACTCGCCGCCGAGGCGCAGGACGAGCCCATCGCGATCGTCGGCATGTCCTGCCGCTTCCCGGGCGGCATCGACTCGCCGCAGGACCTCTGGGAGACGGTCGCGGCGGGCCGGGACGTGGTCGGGAGCTTCCCCGAGAACCGGGGCTGGGACCTCGACACGCTGTTCGACCCGGACCCGGACCGGCCGGGCAAGAGCTACGTCGACGCGGGCGCGTTCCTCGCCGACCCCGGGGAGTTCGACGCGGAGTTCTTCGGCATCTCGCCGCGCGAGGCGCTGGCGATGGACCCCCAGCAGCGGCTGCTGCTGGAGGCCTCCTGGGAGGCGTTTGAGCACGCGGGCATCGACCCGGCGGCGCTGCGGGGCAGCGACACCGGGGTGTTCGCGGGACTGCTCTACCACGAGTACGGCGCGCTGCTCGACCGGGCCGAGGGGGCGTCCGAGCTGGAGGCCTACGCGGGTACGGGCGGGGCGGGCAGCGTCGCGTCGGGCCGGATCTCCTACACGCTCGGGTTGGAGGGCCCGGCGATCACCGTCGACACCGCCTGCTCGTCCGCCCTGGTGGCGGTGCACCTGGCGAGCCGTTCGCTGCGCTCGGGTGAGTGCTCGCTGGCGCTGGCCGGCGGCGTGACCGTGATGACCACGCCGGCCGCGTTCACCGGTTTCTCCCGGCAGCGCGGGCTGGCGGCGGACGGGCGGTGCAAGCCGTTCTCCGCGACGGCCGACGGCACCGGCTGGTCCGAGGGGGTCGGCCTGCTGGTCCTGGAGCGGCTCTCCGACGCGCGCCGCCACGGACACCGGGTGCTCGCGGTGGTCCGGGGCAGCGCCGTCAACCAGGACGGGGCGAGCAACGGGCTGTCGGCGCCGAACGGACCGGCGCAGCAGCGGGTGATCCGGCAGGCGCTGGCCAACGCCGGGGTCGCCGCCGACGGCGTGGACGCCGTCGAGGCGCACGGCACCGGAACGGTGCTGGGCGATCCGATCGAGGCGCAGGCGCTGCTGGCGACGTACGGCCAGGACCGCGCCGAGGCGGAACCGCTCTGGCTGGGCTCGGTGAAGTCGAACCTCGGCCACACCCAGGGCGCCGCCGGCGCCGCCGGAATGATCAAGATGATCCAGGCGATGCGGCACGGGGTGCTGCCGAAGACGCTGCACGTGGCGGAGCCGACGGGGCAGGTGGACTGGTCGTCGGGTGCGGTGGAGCTGTTGACGCGGGCGCGGCCGTGGCCGGAGACGGGGCGGCCGAGGCGTTCGGCGGTGTCCTCGTTCGGGATCAGCGGGACCAACGCGCATGTGGTGCTGGAGCAGGCGCCGCCGGAGCCGTCGGAGTCGGCGGAGGCGGGCGCGGGCGGTGTGGTGCCGTGGCTGCTGTCGGGTGCTGACGAGGGCGCCCTGCGGGCCCAGGCCGGCCGGCTGGCTGCGCATCTGCGGGAGCGGCCGGAGCTGGGCGTGCGGGACGTCGGCCACGCGCTGGCGGTCAGCCGGGCGGCGCTGCCGGAGCGGGCCGCGGTCCTGGGCGCGGACCGGGCGGTGCTGCTGCGCGGCCTGGACGCGCTGGCCGAGGGTCGGCCCGCCGCCGCGACGGTGCGGGCCCGGGCGACGGCCGACGACCGGGTGGTGTTCGTCTTTCCGGGGCAGGGTTCGCAGTGGGTCGGGATGGGTGTGGAGCTGTTGGCGGAGTCGGAGGTGTTCGCGGCGCGGTTGGCGGAGTGTGCGGAGGCGTTGGGGCCGTTCGTCGACTGGGATCTGCTCGATGTGCTGCGTGGTGTGCCCGGTGCTCCGTCGTTGGAGCGGGTGGATGTGGTGCAGCCGGTGCTGTTCGCGGTGATGGTGTCGTTGGCGCAGTTGTGGCGTTCGTACGGTGTGGAGCCGTCGGCGGTGGTGGGGCATTCGCAGGGGGAGATCGCGGCGGCGTGTGTGGCGGGTGCGTTGTCGCTGTCGGATGCGGCGCGGGTCGTGGCGTTGCGCAGTCGGGCGTTGACCGGGTTGGCGGGCCTGGGTGGGATGGTGTCCGTTCCGCTGCCTGCCGGTGAGGTCGGTGAGTTGATCGTCCGCTGGCGGGACCGGATCCAGGTGGCGGCGCTGAACGGCCCGGCGGGGACGGTGGTGGCCGGTGAACCTGCTGCGTTGGACGAGCTTCTGACGTACTGCCAGGAGCACGGGGTGCGGGCTCGGCGGATTCCGGTGGACTACGCCTCGCACACCTCGCAGGTGGAGCGGTTGCGCGAGGAACTGCTGGCGGTGCTCGCGCCGGTCCAACCGGGCCCGGCCGAGGTGCCGTTCTACTCCTCGACGACCGGGAAGACGATGGAGGGGCGGGAGCTGGATGCCGCCTACTGGTACGCCAATCTGCGGCAGCCGGTGGAGTTCGAGGCCGCCACCCGGGCGCTGCTCGACGACGGCCACCGGGTCTTCGTCGAGGTCAGCCCCCACCCGGTGCTGACCACCAGCATCCAGGACACCGTCGAGAGCGCGGAGGCCACCGCGACGGTGACGGGCACGCTGCGCCGTGACGAGGGCGGGCCGGAGCGCTTGCTGGCCTCGGTGGCCGGGCTCTGGACCGCCGGTGTGCCGGTCGACTGGAGCGCCGCGACCGCCGGTGGCCGCCCGGTCGAGCTGCCCACCTACGCCTTCCAGCGCCGCCGCTACTGGGTGCAAGCGGCGGCGGACGAGCAGGGCGGTTCGGCCGCCGGCCTCGGGCTGGGGGACGCCGGCCATCCGCTGCTCGGCGCCGTGGTCGCCCCGGCGGGCGGTGACGGCCTGCTGCTCACCGGCCGGCTGTCGCGGCGCGGCCACCCGTGGCTCGCCGACCACGCCGTGCGGGAGACGGTGCTGCTGCCGGGGACGGCCTTCGTCGAGCTGGCCGTCCGGGCCGGTGACGAGGCCGGCTGCCCGGTCGTCGAGGACCTGGTCATCGAGGCGCCGCTGGCGCTGCCCGAGCGGGCGGCGGTCGGCATCCAGGTCGCGGTCGGGGACGCCGACGACACCGGACGGCGCACGGTGACCGTCCACGCCCGCCCGGGCGAGGGGCGGCCGTGGACCAGGCACGCCTCCGGGACCCTCGCCCCGGCCGACCCCGTGGAGGAGCCGGCCGACCTGGCCGTCTGGCCCCCCGCCGGTGCGGTCGCGGTGGACACCGAGGGCTTCTACGAGGGCCTCGACGAGGCCGGGTACCGCTACGGACCGGCGTTCCGCGGCCTGCGGACCCTCTGGCGGCGCGGTCCGGAGCTCTTCGCCGAGGTCGGCCTCCCGGAGTCCGAGCGCGCCGGGGCCGGGCGCTACGGACTGCACCCCGCCCTGCTGGACAGCGCCCTGCACGCCTGGGCGCTCCAGGGCGTCGGCGGCGCCGCCCGGCTCCCCTTCTCGTGGAGCGGGTTCCGCCTGCACGCCTCGGGCGCCACGGCGCTGCGGGTCCGGCTGGTGCCGACCGGTGAGGACAGCGTGTCGCTGCTGGTCGCCGACGAGGACGGCCGTCCGGTGGCCTCGGCGGCCTCGCTGCTGGTCCGGGAGATCCCGGGCGGCGCGCTCGCGCAGCGCGAGGCGGTGCTCCCCGACGCGCTCTTCGAGGTGGCCTGGCAGCCGCTGCCGCTCCCGGCCGGACCGGTCGCGCGGACGGCGCGGATCCTGGTCACCGCGGCGGGCGACGCCGACCCGGCCCGGGCCGTCCGGGACGCCGTCCGGCACGCGCTGACGGAGGTCCGGGCCAGGCTGGCCGAAACCCCCGCCGACGCCGGCCCGCTGGCCGTGGTGACCCGCGGTGCGGTGGCCGTCCGGGCGACGGACGGCGCGCCGGACCCGGTGGGCGCCGCCGTGCTGGGGCTGCTCCGCTCCGCCCAGGCCGAGCACCCCGGCCGCTTCGTCCTCGTCGACCTCGACGACGATCCCGCCGCTCCCGGGCTGTTGGACGCCGCCGTCGCCACCGGCGAGCCCCAACTCGCGGTCCGCGACGGCGTACTGCACGCCCCCCGGCTGGCC
The DNA here is from genome assembly GCF_055564815.1 of Kitasatospora sp. NPDC028961. NCBI lineage: Bacteria > Bacillati > Actinomycetota > Actinomycetes > Kitasatosporales > Streptomycetaceae > Kitasatospora > Kitasatospora sp. NPDC028961. Next base: position 46,723 of record NZ_JBVHVO010000017.1, read on the forward strand.
CGGGCGGTGGCGGCCCGGGGTGAACTGGCACTGCCCGACCCGACTGAGCTGCCCGCCACGCCTGAGCTGCCCGCCACGCCCGCCTGGCACCTGACCGCCGACGCGTCGGGCACCCTGGAGGGCCTGGCGTTCGCCCCGCACCCCGAGGCGCTCGCGCCGCTGGCCGCCGGCGAGCTGCGGATCGCCGTCCGCGCGGCCGGACTGAACTTCCGCGACACCCTGGTCGCGCTGGGGATGTACCCGGACCCGGCGGCGTACCTCGGCGGCGAGGGCGCCGGGGTGGTGCTGGAGACCGGCCCGGGGGTGACCGCCTTCGCCCCCGGGGACCGCGTCCTCGGCATGCTGCCCAAGTCCTTCGGACCGGTCGCGGTGGCCGATGCCCGGCTGGTGGCCCGGATTCCCGAGGGCTGGTCGTTCGCCGAGGCGGCGGCCATGCCGGTCGCCTTCCTGACGGCCTACTACGCCCTGTACGACCTGGCCGACCTGCGCCCCGGCGAGTCGGTGCTGATCCACGCCGCCGCCGGCGGGGTCGGAACGGCCGCCGTGCAACTGGCCCGGCACCGGGGCGCCGAGGTCTACGGCACGGCCGGCCGGGGCAAGTGGCCGGCGCTGCGCTCGCTCGGCCTCGACGACGACCGCATCGCCGACTCGCGGACCACCGGCTTCGAGCAGGCGTTCCTGGCGGCCAGCGGCGGGCGCGGGATGGACGTCGTCCTGGACTGCCTCGCGGGGGAGTTCGTCGACGCCTCGCTGCGCCTGCTGCCCCGTGGCGGGAGGTTCGTCGAGCTGGGCAAGACCGACGTCCGCGCCGCCGACGAGGTGGCCGCCGCGCACCCGGGCGTGACCTACCGGGCGTTCGACCTGGTGGCGGCCGCCGGACCGGACCGGATCCAGCAGATGCTGGCCGAACTGGTGGACCTCTTCGAGCAGGGCGTGCTGTCGCCGCTGCCGACGACCTGCTGGGACGTCCGGCGGGCGCCCGAGGCCTTCCGGCGGCTGAGCCAGGCCAAGCTGGTCGGCAAGGTCGTGCTGACCGTCCCCCGGCAGCTGGGCCCCGAGGGCACGGTGCTGGTCACCGGTGGTACCGGCACGCTGGGGTCGCTGCTGGCCCGGCACCTGGTGACGGCGTACGGGGTGCGGCATCTGCTGCTGGTGGGCCGTAGTGGCCCGGCGGCCGAGGGTGCCGGTGAACTGGAGGCCTCGCTGCGCGAACTGGGCGCCGAGGTGACCGTCGCGGCCTGCGACACCGCCGACCGCGACGCGCTGCGGGAGCTGCTCGCCGGGGTCCGACCGCCACTGAGCGGCGTCGTGCACACCGCGGGCGTGCTCGACGACGGCGTGGTGGAGTCCCTGACCGCCGAGCAACTGGACGCGGTGCTGCGGCCCAAGGCCGACGCGGCGCTCGCGCTGCACGAGCTCACCGCTGGTGAGGACCTCGCCGCCTTCGTCCTCTACTCCTCGGCCGCCGGTGTCTTCGGCAGCCCCGGGCAGGCCAACTACGCGGCGGCCAACGCCTTCCTGGACGCGCTCGCCGCCCGGCGACGGGAGGCCGGCCGGCCGGCGCTCTCGCTCGCCTGGGGGCTCTGGGAGCCCCGCAGCGGGATGACCGGACACCTCGGCGCGAGCGACCACGGCCGGCTGGCCAGGAGCGGCGCCCTCGGGATGACCCCGGAGCAGGGCCTCGCCCTGTTCGACGCCGCGGTCCGGCTGGACCGGTCGACGCTGGTGGCCGCGCCGCTCGACCTGGCCGGTCTGCGCGAGCGCGGCGGGGACGTCCCCCCGCTGCTGCGCGAGCTGGTCGCCCCGGCGCGCCGGCCGGCCGGCACCGGCCGGCCGGCGGACGGTTCGCTGGTCCTGCGGCTGACCAGGCTGCCCGCGGCCGAACGCACCCGCGTCCTGCTGCGGGCGGTCCGGGGCCACGCCGCCACCGTGCTCGGCCACGACGGGCCGGACCTGGTGGGGGCGGACCGCCCCTTCAAGGACCTCGGCTTCGACTCGCTGACCGCCGTCGAGCTGCGCAACCGGCTGAACACGGCGACCGGGCTGCGGCTGCCCCCCACCGTGGTCTTCGAGAGCCCGAGCGCGCGCGAACTCGCCGAGCGGCTGCGGCGGGAGCTCTTCCCCGACGGGGAGGCGCCCGGGGCCGGCGCCGCCGCGGTGCCCGGTACCGGCGCCGACGAGGACGGGATCCGCCGGACCCTCGCCGCGCTGCCGCTCGACCGGCTGCGGGAACTGGGCCTGCTCGACGTGCTGTTGGGCCTCGCCGAGGAGGCCCCGGCCCCCGCGGCGGCCCCCGGGCCGTCCCCCGAGCCGTCCGCTGTGTCGGCGCCCGACCCGACGTCCGACCCGGCGCCCGTCGCGGAGGACGAGCTCGACCGGCTCGACGGCATGGACGCCGAAGACCTGATCGCCCGCGCGTTCGGCAGCGCGACATGACGCCGCGCCCCGACCGCCCGGCCGGTCCGCCCGCCCGGGCCCCGCATGCCGACCGACCCGGAACCGCCAGTGGAGGAAAGATGGCTGAGACCCAGGACCGCCTCGTCGAAGCCCTGCGGCTCTCGCTGAAGGAGAACGAGCTGCTGCGCCGGCAGAACGCCGAACTCGCCGACCCCGCGCCCGAACCGATCGCGATCGTGGGCATGGCCTGCCGCCTCCCGGGCGGGGTGCGCACCCCGCAGGACCTCTGGACGCTGCTGACCGACGGCGCGGACGTGATCGCCGACCTGCCCCGGGACCGCGGCTGGGACATCGACGGCCGGTACGACCCCGACCCCGACGTGCCCGGCACGTTCTACGTCCGGCAGGGCGGCTTCCTGACGGACGTCGCGGAGTTCGACGCGGAGTTCTTCGGCATCTCGCCGCGCGAGGCACTCGGGATGGACCCCCAGCAGCGGCTGCTGCTGGAGACCTCCTGGGAGGCCGTCGAGGCGGCGGGCATCGACCCGCACTCCCTGCGCGGCAGCCGGACCGGCGTCTTCGCGGGCCTCGGCTACCACGACTACGGCACCCGGCTCGGCCGGGTGCCGGACGGGCTGGAGGGCTACCTGGGCAACGGCCGCTCGGGCAGCGTCGCCTCCGGCCGGGTCTCCTACACGCTCGGGCTGGAGGGCCCGGCCGTCACGGTGGACACGGCCTGCTCGTCCTCGCTGGTCGCGCTGCACCTCGCGGCCCGCTCGCTGCGCCAGGGCGAGTGCGACCTCGCGCTGGCCGGCGGGGTGACGGTGATGTCCACCCTGGACGGCATCCTGGAGCTGTCCCGCCAGCGGGCGCTGGCCCGGGACGGCCGCTCCAAGGCGTTCGGCGCCGGCGCCGACGGCATGAGCACGGCCGAGGGGGTCGGCCTGCTGCTGGTGGAGCGGCTCTCCGACGCCCGCCGCCTCGGCCACCCGGTGCTCGCGGTGCTCCGGGGCAGCGCGATCAACCAGGACGGCAGGTCGAACGGCCTGACCGCGCCGAACGGCGCCGCGCAGCGCCGGGTGATCCGGCAGGCCCTCGCCGAGGCGCGGCTGACGCCGGACCAGGTCGACCTGCTGGAGGCGCACGGCACCGGCACCGCGCTGGGCGACCCGATCGAGGCCGTCGAGCTGCTGGCCACCTACGGCCAGGGCCGGCCGCCGGAGCACCCGGCCTGGCTGGGCTCGGTGAAGTCGAACCTCGGCCACACCCAGTTCGCCGCCGGTGTCACCGGGGTCATCAAGGCCGTCCTCGCGATGCGGCACGGGGTGCTGCCGAAGACCCTGCACGCGGACGAGCGGACCGCGCAGGTGGACTGGTCGTCGGGTGCGGTGGAGCTGTTGACGCGGGCGCGGCCGTGGCCGGAGACGGGGCGGCCGAGGCGTTCGGCGGTGTCCTCGTTCGGGATCAGCGGGACCAACGCGCATGTGGTGCTGGAGCAGGCACCGCCGGAGCCGTCGGAGTCGGCGGAGGCGAGCGCGGGCGGTGTGGTGCCGTGGCTGCTGTCGGGTGCTGACGAGGGCGGCCTGCGGGCCCAGGCCGGCCGGCTGGCGGCGCATCTGCGGGAGCGGCCGGAGTTGGGCGTGCGGGACGTCGGCCACGCGCTGGCGGTCACCCGGGCGGCGCTGCCGGAGCGGGCCGCGGTTCTCGGCGCGGACCGGGCGGCCCTGCTGCGTGGCCTGGACGCGCTGGCCGAGGGCCGGCCCGCCGCCGCGGTGGTCCGGTCCGCCGTCACCGAGCACGACGGCACCGTCTTCGTCTTCCCGGGCCAGGGCTCGCAGTGGCTCGGGATGGGTGTCGAGCTGCTGGCGGAGTCGGAGGTCTTCCGAAACCGGATGGCGGAGTGCGCCGAGGCGCTGAAGCCCTTCGTCGACTGGGACCTCCTGGACGTCCTGCGGGGCGCGCCCGGCGCGCCGTCGCTGGACCGGATCGACGTCGTCCAGCCCGTGCTGTTCTCCGTCCTGGTGTCGCTGGCGGCGGTCTGGCGCTCCTACGGGGTGGAACCCTCGGCCGTGGTGGGGCACTCCCAGGGCGAGGTGGCGGCGGCCTGCGTGGCCGGCGTGCTGACGCTCCCGGACGCCGCCCGGCTGGCCGCGCTGCGCAGCCGGGCCCTGGCCCGACTGGCCGGACTCGGTGGGCTGGCCCCGGTGTTCCTGCCGGTGGAGCAGGTGCGCGAGCGCCTGCGGGCCTGGGAGGGCCGGCTCTCGGTGGCGGCCGTGAACGGGCCGGGCACCGTGGTGGTGTCCGGGGACCTCGACGCGCTGGGCGCCTTCGTGAAGGACTGCGAGGCGGACGGCGTCCGGGTCCGCCGGGTCCAGGCGGGCGTCGCCTCGCACGGGCCGCAGATCGATCTGGTCCGGGACGAGCTGGCCGGGGTACTGGCGCCGGTCGTGCCGGGCCCGGCCGCGATCCCGTTCTACTCCTCGGTGACCGGGCGGCTGATGGAGGGGCGGGAGCTCGACGCCGCCTACTGGTACGCCAACCTGCGGCAGCCGGTGGAGTTCGAGGCCGCCACCCGGGCGCTGCTCGACGACGACCACCGGGTCTTCGTCGAGGTCAGCCCCCACCCGGTGCTGGCGGCCGGCATCCAGGACACCGTCGAGAGCGCGGAGGCCACGGCGACGGTGACGGGCACGCTGCGCCGCGACGAGGGCGGGCCGGAGCGCCTGCTGGCCTCGGTGGCCGGGCTCTGGGCCGCCGGTGTCCCGGTCGACTGGAGCGCCGCCACCGCCGGCGGCCGCCCGGTCGAGCTGCCCACCTACGCCTTCCAGCGCCGCCGCTACTGGCTCGACGCCGAGCCGGAGGAGGAGCCGGAGCCGGGCGGCCGGCCGCTCGCGGACCAGCCGTTCTGGGCGGCCGTCGAGCAGGGCGACATCGAGGCCCTGGCCCGCGCGCTGGGCGCCGGACCGGACGGCGGGGCGGCCGTCGACGCCCTGGCGCCCGCCCTGCCGCTGCTCGCCGCCTGGCGGCAGCGGCAGCGGACGCTGTCCGTGGTGGACGGCTGGCGGTACGTCATCGACTGGCAGCCGCTGCGCGAGCCGTCCGGGCCGGCCCTGTCCGGCACCTGGCTGGTGGTGGTCCCGGCCGGTGACACCGGTGACCCGTGGGCCGCCGAGGCCGAACGCGCCCTCGCCGAGCACGGCGCCCGGGTGCTGCGGATCGCGCTCGACCCGGCCGCGGACCGCGCCCGGCTGGCCGACCGGCTGCGCGAACTCGCCGGCGGGCCGGAGCCCTTGGCGGGCGTGCTGTCGCTGCTGGCGCCGGCCGGGCAGCCGCACCCCGAGCACCCCGCGCTGTCGGTGGGCCTGGTGCTCACGCTGGCCCTGGTGCAGGCGCTCGGTGACGCCGGTGTCGCGGCCCCGCTCTGGTGCGCGACGCGCGGCGCGGTCACGGTCGGCGCCGCCGACCCGCTCGACAGCCCCGGCCAGGCCGCCCTCTGGGGCCTGGGCCGGACGGTCGCCCTGGAGCACCCCGACCGCTGGGGCGGCCTGGTCGACCTGCCCGGGCAGCCGGACGACCGGGCGCGCGCCCGGCTGTGCGGCGTGCTCGCGGGCATCGCCGACGAGGACCAGGTGGCCGTCCGGGCCGGCGGCCTGTACGCGCGCCGGCTGGTCCGCGCGACCGCCCCGGCCCCTGGGGCGGAGGTCGCAGCGGGGGGCGGGGCCGAGCCGGGGACGGCGGCCGAACCGGCCGGCTGGCGGCCGCGCGGCACCGTCCTGCTCACCGGCGCCACCGGGGCGGTCGGCCCCTACCTCGCCCGCTGGCTGGCCCGCAGCGGGGCCGAGCACCTGGTGCTCACCAGCCGCTCCGCCGCCGGGGGCCCGGCCACCGACGCGCTGCGGGCCGAACTCGCGGCCACCGGTACCAGGGTGACGGTCACCGCGTGCGACGTCGCGGACCGGTCCGCGCTCGCCGCGCTGGTGGCCCGGCTGGCGGCGGACGGCACGCCGGTGCGGGCCGTCGTGCACGCGGCCGCCTTCATCCGGCTGAGCTCGCTGGACGCCACCACCCCGGCGGAGTTCGCCGAGGTGGTCGCGGCCAAGGCGGACGGCGCCCGCCACCTCGACGAGATCTTCGACCGGGACGACCTGGACGCCTTCGTGCTCTTCTCGTCCGTCGCCGGGGTCTGGGGCAGCGGCGACCACGGCGCCTACGCGGTGGCCAACGCCTACCTGGACGCCCTCGCGCAGCAGCGCCGGGCCCGCGGGCTGCGGGCGACCTCGGTCGCCTGGGGGCTCTGGAACACCCCGGACCGCTGGGGCCCCGAGGGCCCGTCGAAGGAGGCCGAGCGCCGGCTGTTCCGGCAGGGGCTGCCGCTGATGGACCCCGAACCGGCCGTCGCCGCCCTCCAGCAGGTGCTGGACCGCGACGAGACCTTCGTCGCCCTGGTCGACGTGGCCTGGGACCGCTTCGTGCCGACCTTCGCCTCCGCCCGGCCGCGGCCGCTCCTGGACGCCATCCCCGAGGCCCGCCGGGGCCGCCGGAGCGAGCAGCCGGAGCCCGGGCACGCGGCGGACGCCCTCGCCCGGTGGCGCGACCGCCTGGCGGGCCGCCCGGCGGCGGAGGCCGACCGGGAGCTGCTGGAGCTGGTCGCCGGGACGGTGGCGGCGGTGCTCGGCCACGACTCGCCCGAGGCGATCGCGACCGGGCGGCCCTTCCGCGAACTCGGCTTCGAGTCGCTGGCCTCGGTCGACCTGCGCAACCGGCTGAACGCCGCGACCGGCCTGCGGCTGCCGACCACCGTGGTCTTCGACCACCCGACGGTCCGGGCGCTCGCCGACCGGCTGCGGACCGAGATTCTGGGGGAGTCGCCCCAGGTGGCCGAGCACCCGGCGCCCGCCGGTGCCGCAGCCGGGGACGACCCCGTCGCGATCGTGGCGATGAGCTGCCGGCTGCCGGGCGGCGTCCGGACGCCCGAGGACCTCTGGCAGCTGCTCGACGCCGGTACGGACGCCGTCTCCGGGCTGCCCACCGAGCGCGGCTGGGACCTCGCGGGCCTCTACCACCCGCAGCCCGGACGCCCCGACACCACCTGCACGCGGGAGGGCGGATTCCTGCACGACGCCGCCGAGTTCGACCCCGGGTTCTTCGGCATCGGTCCGAGCGAGGCGCTGGCGATGGACCCGCAGCAGCGGCTGCTGCTGGAGGCCTCCTGGGAGGCCGTCGAGCGGGCCGGCATCGACCCGCACGCCCTGCGCGGCAGCCGCACCGGCGTCTACATCGGCTCCCGCTACCAGGGCTACGGTGCCCGGGCCGAGGTCACCGACGAGCTGTCGGCGCACCTCGGTCTCGGCGACGTGATCAGCATCCTCTCCGGCCGGGTCTCCTACACCCTCGGCCTGGAGGGCCCCGCGGTCACCGTCGACACGGCGTGCTCGTCCTCGATGGTGGCCCTGCACCTGGCCGCCCAGGCGCTGCGCCAGGGCGACTGCTCGCTCGCCCTGGCGGGCGGGGTCACCGTGATGTCCTACCCGTCCGAACTGGTCGGGCTGAGCCGGCTGGGCGAGCTGTCGGCGGACGGCCGCTGCAAGTCCTTCTCGGCGGAGGCCGACGGCATGGGGATGGCCGAGGGCGTCGCCGTCGTCCTTCTGGAGCGGCTGTCGGACGCCCGCCGGCACGGGCACCCGGTGCTGGCCCTGGTCCGCGGCTCGGCCGTCAACCAGGACGGCGCGAGCAACGGGCTCACCGCGCCCAACGGTTCGGCGCAGCGGCGGGTGATCCAGCAGGCCCTGGCCAACGCCGATCTGACGCCCGATCAGGTCGACGCGGTGGAGGCACACGGCACCGGTACGGCGCTGGGCGATCCGATCGAGGCCACCGCGCTGCTGGCCGCCTACGGCGCCGGCCGCTCGCCCGAACGGCCGCTCTGGCTGGGCACCATGAAGTCCAACATCGGCCACACCCAGTCGGCGTCCGGCGTGGCCGGAGTGATCAAGATGGTGCTGGCCATGCGGCACGGCGTGCTGCCCAGGACCTTGCACGCGGACCGGCCGTCACCGCAGGTGGACTGGGAGGCCGGCGCGGTCCGGCTGCTGACGCGGGCGCGGTCCTGGCCGGAGACCGGTCGGCCCAGGCGGGCCGGGGTGTCCTCGTTCGGGATGAGCGGCACCAACACCCATGTCGTGCTGGAACACGTGGCCGAGGACGCCCCGGACTCCGGGGGCGCTCCGGCTCGGCAGCACGGGCCGCTGCCCTGGGCACTGTCGGGCCGCACCGCGGCCGGGCTGGCCGCCCAGGCGGCGCGCCTCGCCGCCTTCCTGGAGTCGGGGGCCGAGCCGTCCGCCCTGGACGTCGCCTTCTCGCTGGCCACCGGCCGGGCGGGCCTGGAGCACCGCGCGGTGGTGTTCGCCGCCGACCGGGAGGGGTTCCTCGGCGGGCTCAAGGCCGTGGCCGAGGGGGTGCCGGCCGAGAACGTGATCGACGGCCGGCCGGAGGCGGACACCGCGGCCCCGGCGACCGGGACGGCCGGCGGACTGGAGGCGCTCGCCCGGCGGTGGGTGCGCGGCCAGGACGTCGACTGGCGGACCGCCCTGCCGGGCGGGCGGCGGGTGGACCTGCCCACCTACGCCTTCCAGCGCGAGGCCTTCTGGCTGACGCGCTGACGCGCTGACCCCCCGGCACCCGCACGGGCCGGTCCGGACGGGAGCACCGTCCGGACCGGCCCGCGCGGTTCGGCTCAGGTGCGGGCGGCCGTCTGCCGCTCGGCCCAGCCGGCCAGCTCCTCGCGCCCGATCTTCGCGTTGTGCCGGATGTCGACCGGGAACCCCGGGTGCCGCAGGAACTCGCGCAGCCCGGCCGTCAGCGGCCGGTCGGCGCCGAGCCGGCGCAGCTCGGTCAGCAGCTCGGGCCACTGCTCCTCGGAGACGCCGTCCTCGGTCTCCACGCACACCACCGGGCGCTGGGCCCCGGGGGCCCCGATGCCGACCAGGGCGCTGCGCCGGACCAGCGGGTGCGCGTTGAAGACCCCCTCGCAGCGGACGGTGTGCAGGTCGCCCCCGGCGGTGCGCACCCGCTGGGCCCGGCGCCCGCAGAACCAGAGGCGCCCGGCGTCGTCCAGGTAGCCCAGGTCACCGGTCCGGTGCCAGGTCCGCTCGGGACCGTCGGCGGGCCGCTCGCGGATCTTGTACTGGGCGTTGGCGTCCGCGGTGGCGTGGTAGCGCGGGCTGACCACGTCCCCCGCCACCACGATCTCGCCGATCTCCCCGGCGGGGACCGCCAGGTCGTCCTCCCAGTCCGGCAGCGGGCCGTCGTCGACCCGCACCAGCCGCACGAGCGTCCCGTCGACCGGCCGGCCGACGCAGGTGCCGTCGCCCAGCGCGCCCCGGGCCGCCGTCTCGCCCAGGATCTCGGTGGACTCGATCGAGGAGATCGGCATCGCCTCGGTGGCGCCGTAGGCGACGTGGATCCCGGTCCGCTCGTCCAGCACCCGGCGCAGCGAGGCGACCAGGTCGGGCGGGACGGGTGCGCCGGCGGACACCACGCCGCGCAGCTCGGGCAGCGGGACGCGCTCGCGCTCCAGGTGGGCGGCGAGGACGCGGAACAGCGCCGGGGAGCCGAACACGGTGGACACCCGGAACCGGGTCAGGGCCGCCGTCAGCAGCTCCGGGTCCGCCTGCGCCACCTTGGCCGGCGCGATCGGCGCCAGCACCATGGTCGAGCCGTAGATGAGGTCGAACAGCCCCCAGATCGGGACGGTGACCAGGGATATGTCGTCACGGTCGCGCCCGTGCGCGGCGTGCATCTGGCGGGCCGTCGCGGTGGCCATCCGGTGGACGCTCTCGACGCCCTTGGCGGCCCCGGTGCTCCCGGTGGTGAAGGCGATCATCATCAGGTCGTCGCCGGTCACCGGCCGGGCCGGCGCCGAGCCGGAGCCGCCGAGCAGCCCGTCCAGGGTGTGGCCGCCCCAGAACCAGCGCCGGCCCAGCGTCACCTTGATCCGGACGGTCGCGAAGGTGCGGCGGCCGAGCACCCGGACGGCGTGCGCGACCGAGGGCCCGACGAAGGCCTCCGCGCCCACCGCGCGGTAGCAGTTGAGCATGCGTTTGATGCCCATGCCCGGGTCCACCACCACCGGTACCGCGCCGATCCGCAGCAGCGCGAAGACGAGGATGTACAGATCCGGTCCGGGCTTGGGCATCAGGATGGTCCGCATGCCCGAGGTGATCCCGATCCGGCTGAACCCGGCCGCCAACTCCTCGACCTGGCGTTGCAGTTCGCCGTAGCTGAGCTCGCGGTAGCGGATCGCGCCGTCCGGCTCCCGGCCGTCGGGGTGGATGATCGCGGTCTTCTCGGGGGAGGTGCGGGCGTGCCGTTCCAGGTAGTCGGCGAGACCGGCCTCGGCCTCGAAGGGGTGCCGGGGTGCGACGGTCATCGGCGGGCCGCCCGTCCGGCGGTGGCCTCGACTCCACGGTGGCGCCTGGCAGTCATCACTGGTTCTCACTCCTCGGGGTCCACACGAAGGCGCGCTCCCCGTAGCGCCGCCCTGACATGTCGCACCGGGCGGCACACGGTGCCCGTGCGGCAGCCGGTGCCGGTGGGCCTCGGACGACAGGAGTGACGCTACCGGCCGGGCGATCATCGCGGTCGAGAACCGTCAAAAAGGGTCGTGCGCGGTGCAGATGGACCGCCCGCCCCGGATCACCGGCCGCATGCGAAGCCAATGAGACGATACGTCTCGTCTTGACGAGAAGGCGGAACGGGGACGATAGTGGAGCCATCAAACGAGACGAACCGTCTCGTCTCTCGTAAGTGGAGGAGTACCGGGTATGCGCACCTCAGCCGCAAGCACCGACCGGGTCTGGTTCATCACGGGCGCCAGCCGGGGCCTCGGCCGCGCCTTCGCGGACGCGGCACTCGCCGCGGGGGACCGGGTCGCGGTCGCCGCGCGCACCACCGGGCCGCTGGAGGAGCTGGCGGCCGCCCACCCCGGGCGGGTGCTGCCCCTCGGGCTGGACGTGACCGACCGCGGCGCCGTCTTCGCGGCGGTCGCCGAGGCCGTCGGCCACTTCGGCCGGCTCGACATCGTCGTCAACAACGCCGGGATGCTCTCGATGGGCATGGTCGAGGAGTTCGGCGAGGCCGAGGCCCGGGCCCACCTCGACGTCAACTTCTTCGGCGCGCTCTGGGTGAGCCAGGCGGTGCTGCCCGTGCTGCGCGGGCAGGGCTCCGGGCACCTGGTGCAGATCTCCAGCGTCGCCGCGCTGGGCGGATTCCCGAGCACCGGGCTCTACAGCGCCGGCAAGTTCGCGCTGGAGGGCCTGAGCGAGGCGATCGCGAGGGAGGTGGCGGGCTTCGGCGTGAAGGTGAGCATCGTGCAGCCCGGTGGCTACTGGACCGACCTCTACACGGCGATGCACAGCACCGACACCCTGGACGCCTACGACCCGCTCCGGGCCGAACTGGCGAAGCAGTTCGCCGAGGGCTCGGTCGACAGCGACCCGAAGCTCGCCGCCGAGGCGCTGCTCCGGCTCGTCGACAGCGACGAGCCCCCGCTGCGCCTGCTGCTGGGGAGCATGGTCTACGACCTGGCGTTCGACATCGCGCGGACCAGGATGGAGACCTGGGCCGGCTGGGAGGAGGTCAGCCGTGCGGCGGAGCACGCGGTGCCCGCGCCCGGCCCGGCCGCCGGGGTGCGGTGACCGCCGGGGCGGCCGGCGCGCGGCGTCAGGCGTCGGTCGGCAGGACCGGGGTGAGGCGGCGCGGTGGCGCCGTGCGCGGCTGGGCGGGGAGCGGGAGGGCGAGGGCGTCGCGGCTGCCGGCCGGCAGCGCCAGCGCGGCCCCGACCTCGGCGGGCAGGTCGCGCAGGCCGAGCAGTCCGGTGCAGAGCCGGGCGGTGGCACGGTGCCAGTCACCGGAGCGCCGGAGGAGGGCGTGACCGCTGCCGACCACGGTGTACCCGCAGACCCCGGCCCCGGCCGAGCGGGCGCGGGCGGCGAAGGCGCGGGTGTCGGCCGGGCCGGTGACCTTGTCGCGGTCGCCGTGCAGCATCAGGACGCTCCGGCCGGCGAGCTGTTCGCACGGGTCCTCCGCCGGGCACCAGGGCGCCAGCGCGACCACGCCGGTGACGTTCGGGTGGCCCGCCGCGCGCAGCGCCGCCCGGCCGCCCATCGAGTGGCCGACCAGCAGGGTCGGCACGTGCCCCAGCTCCTCGGCCAGGTCGCCGAGCGCGGCCCGGGTGTCCCGGGCGGCGTCGGCGCGCTCGCCGTTCCAGCCCTGGTGGCGGTAGCGGACGGTGCCGATCGCGACCCCGGCCCCCGCCGTCTCCCGGCGCAGGGCCCGCACGAACCCGGTCATCCGCAGGCCGGGCAGGTTGACCGGGCCGGGCCGGCCGAGGCCGTGCTCCCGGCCGCCGTGCAGGACCAGCACCGCGGCCACCGGGCGCTCGGGCAGCTCCCGCCAGACCAGCGCCCGGTGGCCGGTCGCACCGCTCTCGCGACCCGCCCGGACCGTGCTCCCCGTGTCGCCGCTCACCCTGTACCGTCCCGCCCCCGCCGTCCGTCCGTTGGACCGCCACTGTACGCGTCGACCCGTCGGCGCCGGGCCCGCCCGGGAGGATCGCCCCGGCCGCACCCGCCCTCAGCGGGTGAGCAGGCCCTGCTCGCGCACCAGCCAGCAGATCGCGGTCAGCCGGTGCACCGCGAAGTCGTACCCCACCGGCTCCCGCCAGCCGATGTCGATCAGCGCGTCGACGAACTCCGCCGCGTACCGCGACAGCTCCGCGCGGTCCAGCGCCAGGGGCAGCAGCTCCGGGCCCTGCGCGTAGAGCAGTTCGCGCAACTGGGCGACGTGCTGGTCGACCGCGGCGACGAAGCCGGGCTCGAAGGCGAACTCGGCCAGCCGCGGCGTGAAGGCGGCGACGATCCCGGGCAGCGGGCAGCCGGCCGGCTGGTCGGGGGAGTCGCGGTGGGACTCGTCGGGCGTGGCGAACATCCGTCCAAGGTAGGCGAGCGGCGGCGGGGGAGCGGCCGCGCTGGCTGAGACCTTGGCCACCCCGCCGCCCGCCGCCCGGCCGGTCCCGCCCTCCGCCCCGCCGCGTGGCCGAAAGCGCGGATCGCCCGGAAGCACGGGGCGATCTGCCCCAGAATGGACCGCATGGATCTTCGAATCTTCACCGAGCCCCAGCAGGGCGCGAGCTACGACACGCTGCTCCGGGTGGCGCGGACCACCGAGGAGCTCGGCGCCTTCAGCGCCTTCTTCCGCTCCGACCACTACCTCAAGATGGGCGGGGTGAGCGGCCTGCCCGGCCCGACCGACGCCTGGATCACGCTGGCCGGCCTCGCCCGCGACACCAGCACCATCCGCCTGGGCACCCTGATGACCGCCGCCACCTTCCGGCTGCCCGGCGTGCTCGCCATCCAGGTCGCCCAGGTCGACGCGATGAGCGGCGGCCGGGTCGAGTTCGGCCTCGGCGCCGGCTGGTTCGAGGAGGAGCACACCGCCTACGGCATCCCGTTCCCCAAGGAGAAGTTCGGGCGGCTGGAGGAGCAGCTGGCGATCATCACCGGCCTCTGGAACACCAAGGTCGGCGACACCTTCGACTTCGCCGGCGAGTACTACCGGCTGACCGAGTCGCCGGCGCTGCCCAAGCCCGCCCAGGAGAAGATCCCGGTGCTGGTCGGCGGCACGGGCCCGACCCGGACGCCGGCGCTGGCCGCCCGCTTCGCCGACGAGTTCAACCTGCCCTTCGTCTCGGTCGAGCAGAGCGCCGCCCAGTTCGGCCGGGTCCGGGCCGCCGTCGAGCGGGCCGGGCGCCAGGCCGACGACCTGGTGTACTCCAACGCCCTGGTCGCCTGCGTGGGCCGGGATGACGCCGAGGTGGCCCGCCGGGCCGCCGCGATCGGCCGCGACGTGGACGAGCTGAAGGCCAACGGCCTGGCCGGTACCCCCGACGAGGTGGTGGCGACGATCGGCCGCTACGCCGCCGTCGGCTCCGAGCGCTTCTACCTCCAGATCCTCGACCTGGACGACCTCGACCACCTGGAGCTGATCGCCTCCCGGGTCGCCCCGCAGCTGGACTGAGCCGCCCCGCGACCGTCCGGCTCCCCTGCCCGCCCTTGCCCGCCTCCGCCCGCCTGCGCCGCCGGGCGGAGGCGGGCAGGGGCGGCGCGCTCTGCCCCGGGCAGCCGGGCCGAAACAGCCGGTACGAACGGCCGGGGCGAATGCGTCGGTTCCGAGGGCGTGGTGCGAGGGCGTTGTGCGGGAGGCGCCGCCGCGGCGCGGGAGGGCTCGGCCGCACCGGCGCTGACCACTAGTCTTTACTCTCTCTTGAAGGGGGAAGGTTTCTTCGGGAGGCGGAGGCCGGGGAGCCGGGGCCGCGGAGTCAGGGGGAGTGCCGGTGGTTGAGGTCGGGGTGTCCGGGGCCAAGGTGCCCGTACCGAGATCGGCGTGCGCCGCCGAGGTCCGCCCGGCCGCGGCGGTGCTGCGCCCGCGCGGCCTGCACGACCTGCGTCGGGGGCCCGGCACGGCCGGGCGCGGCGAAGCGGGGGCCGCCCCGGTGCCCGCGCAGGCGCTGCACTACCGCGCCGATGACCTGCTGGTCGTGTCGGGCCTGCCGGGCAGCGGCAAGAGCACCCTGATGCGCCGCTGCGTCCGCGCCCCGCTGGTCGACTCCCAGCAGGTGCGGGAGGAGTACGCGGCCCGGGTCCCCGGCTGGCTGCCCTATGCCGCCTACCGCCCGCTGGTGCGGGCCGCGCACTACCGGCGGCTGCGCCGCGCCGTCCTGGCCGGCGGCCCGCTCGCGGTGCACGACTGCGGCACGCTGCCCTGGGTGCGGTACTGGCTGGGCCGCGCGGCCGCCCGGCAGGGGCGCCGGGTGCACCTGATCCTGCTGGACGCGAGCGCGGAGGAGGCCCGGGACGGCCAGCACGCCCGGGGCCAGCGCGTCTCCGCGTACGCCTTCGCCCGGCACCGTGAGTCCGCCCGGCGGCTGCGCGGGCGGCTGGCCGGGACGGGCGAGCCGCCGGCGGGCTGTGCGTCGGCGGTGGTACTCGACCGGGCCGGTGCGCGCGCCGTGCGGGAGATCGTCTTCGTGGCGTCGTAGTCTCGGCGAGGCGGTGCGGGGCCGCCCACCCGACCGGTCCGGTCGGCCTTCCGAGGCCTGTCCGGCGGACGGAGCGTCAACTTTCGGACAACCCGGGGGCGTTGCCCCGACCGTGCGGCACCGGAAATGCTCCACCTGTGACCGGGGTCACTCGATCGGGCTTCCGGGTTATGTCCGATATGTCGTCAGAACTTTGCGGCCGGAAGAAACCTGACGCGTACACGCGGCCCTGCGTAGCCTAGGCTCGGCGGCCCCCCTCCGCCACCCCCCACAACTCCCCCTCAGGAGCGCAGATGCGTCGTTCTGCCCGCGTACCCTCGCGTGTCCCCCGCAGATTCCTCAGCGCCGCAGCCCTCGTCACGGCCCTCGGGCTCACCCAGTTCGCCGCTCCCTCGGCGTTCTCCACCGCCGCCGCGCACGCCCCCGGCGCGGTCGCCGCCCCGTGCGTCGGCGGGGAGAGCCAGGACGCCGGGGCCCGCAAGCCCGCCGGCAGCCCGGGCGGCCAGGAGCCCAACGCCGTCACCGAGGCCCAGGCCCAGGCGATGGACGCGGACCTCAGCGCCCGGGTCGCCCAACTGGCCCACTCCTCCCAGGGCAGCGCGCTGCTCGCCCCGGGGACGCTCGCCGCCACCACGACCATCCCGGTGTACGTCCACGTGGTCCACGCCGGATCGACGGGCAAGCTGACCGCGACGGACATCAGCCGGCAGATCTCCGTCCTCAACGCCGCCTACGGCGGCCAGGGCGCGGGCAACACCGCCAGCCAGTTCCAGTTCCAGCTGACCGGCACCGACTACACCGACAACTCGTCCTGGTACAACGGCATCACCCCGGGCTCCTCGGCCGAACGGTCGATGAAGAGCTCGCTGCGCAAGGGCGGTGCCAACGCCCTCAACCTCTACACCGCCAAGCTCGGCCAGTCGCTGCTCGGCTGGGCGACCTTCCCCAGCTCCTACCAGTCGAACCCGAGCGACGACGGCGTGGTCATCCTCGACAGCTCGTTCCCCGGCGGCTCGGCCACCAACTACAACGAGGGCGACACCGTCACCCACGAGGTCGGCCACTGGCTCGGGCTGTACCACACCTTCCAGGGCGGCTGCGGCGGCCAGGGCGACTACGTCTCGGACACCCCGGCCGAGAAGACCGCCGCGTACCAGTGCCCCGCCGGCCGCGACACCTGCACGGCCACCGGCGTCGACCCGATCCACAACTTCATGGACTACACCTACGACTCCTGCATGACCCAGTTCACCCCCGGCCAGGTCGCCAGGATGTCCAACTCCTGGGCCGCCTACCGGGCCTGACGGGCCGTCCGTCCAGAGACCCTGGCGGGGGGGGGGGGGGGAAGGGAAAGGCCCCCCCCCCCCCCCCCCCCCCCCCCCCCCTTTTTTTTTCTCTTTCTCGAACGGAACGCCCCC
>NZ_JBVHVO010000017.1:63643-150630 GCF_055564815.1 Kitasatospora sp. NPDC028961
TGGGCGACCTCGTTCCCCCCCTGGGGGGGCGAAGGGTATTCCACCTTTTGTGCCCCCAGGCTGGCCGGAAGTGCCTCTCCCGAAGAAGCCTGGGGGGGGGGGGGGGAAACCCCCCCCCCCCCCCCCCCCAGTACCAGTCTCCGCCTCCGGGCCGCCCGTCCACCGGACCCGCGGGCGCGTCACGCTTCTCGGGTCTCGGGGCGGGACCGCACAGGGTTCGAAAGTGTTCGACGTCTTCGGCGTGGCAATTAGCGGCCATATGCCCGTATTGATCTATGTTTGCCTGGTCAGCGGCAGGTGAAGCCGAGGTAGTCGAACAAGGAGCAGCGGCATGGCCGACAGCGCGGAACCCCTGATCGTCGTCGGCGTGGACGGCTCGCCCGCCTCGGAGCGGGCGCTGCGCTGGGCGATCGACTACGCCAGGCTGGCCGGCGGCGGCGTCCGGGCGATCGCCGCCTGGGAGTACCCGGCGTTCTACGGCTGGGCCGGGCTCGCGATGCCCCCGGCCGAGGGCTTCAACCCCGAGGAGCTGGCCGGGCGGACGCTCTCCGAGACGGTCGCCAAGGTCGCCGGGGCCGACGCCGGGGTCCGGATCGCCGAGACGGTGATGCCCGGCAACGCCGCGCAGGCCCTGCTGGAGGCGGCCCAGGGCGCCGCCCTGCTGGTGGTCGGCAGCCGGGGCCTCGGCGGATTCTCCGGCGCCCTGCTCGGATCCGTCAGCCGCCACCTCACCGAACACGCCCCCTGCCCCGTCGTCGTGGTGCGCGAGAAGTAGGCCCCGCCGACCGTGTCGGCGCCGGTGGGCGGGGGAGGATGGGGGCATGCCTGAAGGTGACTCCGTCTACCGTGTGGCGGCCCGGTTGCACGAGGAACTGGCCGGCCGGGTGCTGACCGCGGCCGATCTGCGGGTGCCCGCGCACGCCACCGCCGATCTGACCGGGCGGCGGGTGCTGGAGGTCGCCCCGCGCGGCAAGCACCTGCTGACCCGGCTCGACGGCGGCCTCACCCTCCACACCCATCTGCGGATGGACGGCCGCTGGGCGGTCTACCGCCCCGGCGAGCGATGGTCGGGCGGGCCCGCCTGGCAGATCCGGGCCGTCCTCGGCACCGAGCACAGCACGGCGGTCGGCTACCGGCTGCCCGTCGTCGAGCTGCTGCGCACCGCCGAGGAGGAGCGGGTCGTCGGCCACCTCGGGCCCGACCTGCTCGGCCCCGACTGGGACGCGGGCGAGGCCGTCCGCCGGCTCCTGGCCCAGCCCGGTCGGCCGCTCGCCGAGGCCCTGCTCGACCAGCGCAACCTGGCCGGCATCGGCAACGTCTACGCCAATGAGCTCTGCTTCCTCGCCGGGGTCACCCCGTGGACGCCGGTCGGTGAACTCCCGCGCCCCGAACGGCTGGTGGAGCGCTCCCAGCAGATCCTCGACGCCAACCGGCTGCGCCCCGGGCACGTCACCACCGGCGACACCCGGCCGGGCCGCCGGCACTGGGTGTACGGCCGGGCCGGGCGGCCGTGCGCGCGCTGCGGCACGGTCGTCCGGACGGCGACCCAGGGCACGCCGCCGCAGGAGCGGGTGGCCTTCTGGTGCCCGCACTGCCAGCGCGGGCCGGCCCCCGGGACGCGGACCGCTACTCGACCAGGGCCGGGTGGCGCGGGTCGTCGACCCGGACGGTGAGGTCGGCCGCCTCGGCGGGGACGGTCTCGGCCGCGTAGCGGGCGAACGCGGGCAGCGTCCACTGCTCCTGGGCCGGTGTGCGGCGGGCCAGCGCGGCCGGGGTGAGCGCCAGGTGGACGGTCAGCTCCAGCGGCAGCCAGCGGCCGAGCAGCAGCGCGCCGTCCAGCAGCAGCACGCCGCCGGGCGGCAGCGGCGTGTACGGCGCCCGGGTCGCCCGGTCGGTGACCGGGTCGCGCAGCGACGGCAGGACGAGGCCGGTGCCGCCGGGCTCCAGCGGGTCCAGCACCTCGCGCAGCAGGGCGCCGTCGTCCAGCCAGAGGTCGTGGTAGGCGTCCGGGTCCTGCTTGCCGTACTCCAGCCGGACCGAGGCCGGGCGGAGGAAGGCGGCCGCCGACACCCGCAGGGTGGGGCGGCCGCGCTCCCGCAGCGGCTCCACCAGCGCGTCGGCGAGTGCGTCGGGCCGGGCGGCCGGGGCGCCGTCCACGGCGACCCGCAGCCACCGCTCACCGGCTCCGGACAGGGCGGTGACGCGGTCGGCGAGGCGCTCGGCGAGCCGGTCGGGCGAGATCGGGTGTACCTGCACGCCGCCATCCTCCCCCGTCGCCGGGGCGGCGGCGGGACCGGGGCCGCGCAGCGGTGACCGCGGGTCAGGCGAGCGGGAGCGCGTGCAGGACGTCGTCGTGGCCGGCGTACAGGCGGGTCGCGTCGTGGGAGAGCGACCAGACGTCCACCCCGGGGCCGGAGTCGCGGAAGGTCCAGCGCTCCTCGCCGGTGGCGGCGTCCAGGGCGCGGACGCCCGCGGCGGCCGGACCGGGCACGTAGAGGACCGGCCCGGCGAGCAGCGGGCTGCTGCGGCGGTCCAGCCGGAACGGCAGGCGGTGCTCCCAGACCTGGGCCCCGGTGTCCGCGGCGTGGGCGGTGACCAGGCCGTTGTCGCGGAACAGGTGGACCAGGGCGCCACCGGCGACCGGCGGCAGCAGCCGCCACTCGTCGGCCGGCCCCGGGACGACCGACCACTGCGGGCCGCCGTCCGCCACCCGCAGGGCCCGCAGCCCGGCCGGGCCCTGCGGGGCGTAGACGTGCTCCGGGTCGGTGACCGCCCAGCCCGTGCCCATGTCGGTGGGCACCGTCCAGAGCCGCTTGCCGGTGGCGGCCTCCAGCAGGCGCAGGCCGCCGGCCGAGCCGTCGAAGGCCGGCACCCGGCCCCCGGCCGCGGTGAGCGGGGAGAGCGGCCGCTCCCCCTCGGACGGACGGGACCAGAGCACCCGGCGGTCCGTGACGTGCACCGCGAAGAGCCGGCCGTCCCCGGTGAACGGCCGGGGCTGGAACTCGCCGTACACGACGTCGCCCGCGCAGCCGAACAGCGTGACGGTGCCGTTGCCCAGCTCCTCCGGCAGCGGCAGGCTCCACTCGGCGGCCGGGTCGGTGAGGTGGTGGCTGTCGAGGTGGCCGTTGGAGGTGGTGAACACCCGGTCGGGGCCGACCACCACATGGGCGCCCGGCTGCTGCACGTCGTTCGGCCAGTCCGCCTTGGCCGCGGCGAACGACAGCAGCCGCAGCGGCCTGCCGTCGGCCGGGTCGAGCACCTGGAGCCCCTCGCGGGTGAGGAAGACGGGGACGGCCGGGCGGCCGGTCAGCCGCTCGGCCGCCATCGCCTCCCGGCCCCGGTACGTCCAGAGCGGCTGCGGTCCGGCGACGCGGGTCGGCAGCGGCCGGGGCGGAGCGGGCGCCGGTTCGTCCGCCGAGCGGGCGAACGCCCAGACCGCGGCGCCCGCCGCGAGCACCCCGGCGCCGGTCAGCAGCCGCCGCCGGGTCAGCCGCGGCCCGCCGCCCGCCTCGGAGCCGCCGCTCAGCACGTCGGCCGGTTCGGCCGGCCGGTCGTCGCTCTCGCCGTCCCACTGCCAGGCGGCGCCGGCCTCCTCGGTCTGCGCCGTTCGGGCACGGTCGGACGGTGCCGGCTGCATGGACGTACTCGTTTCCCCCGGGGCAGCCGCTGCGCTGCGCTGTCCGAGTGAGGATATCGAAGCGCGTCCGGACGGTTCGCGGCCGGCCGGTGCCGGGGGCGGCGCCCGGCCACCCGGACGAGGGCCGCCGGCCCCGGCGGGCCGCCTCAGCCGCCGTGGTCGGCCAGCTCGGCGAGCACCTGGGCGTGGCAGGCGAGCGGGACGCACCAGCAGCCGAGCCGGCGGCCGCGCAACTCCGGCAGCAGGGCGAGCAGGTCCGGCCGGTCCAGCAGGTAGGCGCGGTACTCGACGAGCATCCGCTCCCGGCTGAGGTCCGGTCCGGGCCGGTAGGGGCAGTGCAGCGGGGACTCGTCGAGGTGCCAGCCGCCGCGGTGCATCGCCCGCCCGACGTAGACGACGTCGGCGTAGCCGGGATCGTCGCGATGGCCCTTGAGGTTGACCACGGTGGTGCGGCCCGGATCGGTCGGCATGGTGACCATGCTGGCGCGGTCCGGCCCGGGCGGCACGCGGGGCTCGCCTTGACAGTCCCTTGACCCGGGCGTAGCAAGAGAAGATGCGCCAGGGTGTGCCGGCGGACCGGCCCGGTCCGCACGTGACCGGCGGGACTCGGGCGACGCGACCCGACGCGCGCCGCCCCCGGGAGCGCGATGCCGTGGCCGGGGCGACGCATGAGCGGGACGCGCTGCTCGCCACCGCCGTCCGCAGGGTGCTCGCCGAGACCGACGCGTACGGCGGGATGGTCTACCTGCGGGCCCGGGACCGGCGCTCACTGGTGCTCTGCACCATCGCGGGCGTGCCGCTGTCGATCATCGCCCAGTACCGGCGGATCGCCGCGGCCGGGCCGATGCCGGTGGCGGTCAGCTTCCGCACCGGCCGGGTGATCGCGCTGGCCGACACCGAGGACACCATGCGGCGCTTCCCGCAGATGGCCGTCGGCATGCCCTACGACTTCGCCTCCGCCTGCGTGCCCGTCAAGGCGGGCAAGGAGACGTACGGGGTGATCAGCGTGCTCTGGGCCGCCTCGGACGCAGGCGTGCCGGCCGGCGCGCAGCGGCACCTGCGGTCGGTGGCCGACGGGCTGGCCGCCGCGCTGGCGGCGCTGGACGGGAACGGGCGGCTGATCGAACCCAATGGCGAGACCGCCGTGGTCGAGCTGGCGCCACCGTCCCCACCGACCACCAGGGTCGGCCTGTTCGACTGGAACCTGGCCACCGGGGCGCTCGCCGTCGACGAGCCGTTCTGCGAGATCTTCGGGATGTCGCCCGCCGAGTTCGACGGCCGGGCGGCCACCTTGACCACCCGGATCGCCCCCGGCGACCTGCCCGAGTTCCGGGCCGCCGCCCGGGCCGCGCTGGACGAGGGCCGGATGCTGGCCGCCCGGGTCCGGGTGCTCGACCACGACGGCCACCCCTATCCGGTCGAGCTCTGGGGCCGGGTGCCCGAGACGGCCGGGCCGGACGGCCGCACCCACCTGGTCGGCGCCGTGCTGGACACCCGGACCGGCACCGCCGCGGCCGAAGCCGTCGAGCGGCTGCGCGACGGCGTCTTCTCGCTGGACCCGGACGGCCGGATCACCTACGCCAACCGCAGCGTCGAGCTGCTGCTGCACGCCCGCCGCGAGGACCTGGTCGGCCACCACCCGTGGGACGTGCTGCCCTGGCTCTCCGACCCGGTCTACGAGAACCGCTACCGCGCCGCGATGGTCTCCCAGCAGCCCACCGCCTTCCTCGCGGCCCGCCCGCCGGACGGCTGGCTGGCGTTCTCGCTCTACCCGGACACCCACGGCGTCACCGGCCGGGTGGTCGCCGCCGAGCCGCCCTCCGGCGCGCCGGAGCCGCCGGCCGAACCCCCGCCCGGCGCCCGGACCAGCGTCGGGGCCATGTACCACCTGCTCCAGCTGGCCAGCGCGCTGAGCGAGGCCGTCACCGTCCGGGAGGTCTGCCGGGCCGTCGCCGACCAGATCCTGCCGGCCTTCGGCGGCCAGGAGCTCGCCATCTACACCGTCCGCGACAAACGCCTCCACCTGGTCTCCCAGAGCGGCTACCCGGACGGCTTCCTGGACCGCTTCGAGGGCACCCCGATCGGCGCCCGGGTGCCCGGCGCCGAGGCGCTCAGCTCCGGCACACCGATCTTCTTCGAGTCCGTCCACGAACTCGCCGCCGCCTACCCCGGCATCGCCCTGGACGAGATGCGCGCCTGGGCGTTCCTGCCGCTGATCGCCTCCGGCCACCCGGTCGGCAGCTGCATCATCGGCTTTGACGAGTCCCGCGCCTTCACCCTGGAGGAACGCGGGCTGCTCACCGCCCTCGGCGGCTTCATCGCCCAGGCCCTGGAGCGGGCCCGGCTCTACGACGCCGAGTTCGCCCTCGCCCGCGGCCTCCAGCAGGCCCTGCTGCCGCACCGGCTGCCGCGCCTGGAGAACGTCCGGATCACCGCCCGCTACCTGCCCGGCACCCAGGGGATGGAGATCGGCGGCGACTGGTACGACGCCATCGTCACCGGTCACGACCTCAACCTGGTGATCGGCGACGTCGAGGGCCACAGCGTCGGCGCCGCCGCCACCATGGGCCAGCTGCGCAGCGCGGTCCGGGCCTTCGCCGCCAGCGGCCACCCGCCGGACCAGGTGCTCACGCAGACCAACCGGCTGCTGCTCGACCTCGACCCCGGGCTGCTCGCCAGCTGCTGCCTGATCCGGCTCACCCCCGCCGACGGCACCGCCAAAATCGCCCGGGCCGGCCACCTCCCGCCGGTGCTGCGCCACCCGGACGGCAGCACCGAGGCGCTGTACGTGGCGGGCGGGCCGCTGCTCGGCGTCGACCACTGGGCCGAGTACCCGGTGAGCGAGTTCCGGATGGCGCCGGGCTCGCTGCTCGCGCTCTACACGGACGGGCTGGTCGAGGACCCCGCGGTGGAGATCGACCACGGCGTGGACCGGCTGCGCGACGCCCTCACCGGACCGGCCGGCGCGGCCGGCGACGCGGAGGACGGGCTGGAACGGCTGGCGGAGCGGCTGCTGCAGGAGGTCGGCTCCACCGACCGGGTGGACGACGTGGCGCTGATGCTCACCGCCTACGGGTGAGCCGGCCGCCGCCGACGGAGACCGCGACTTTCGTCGGGCCCGCGACTTTCGTCGGGGCGGGCAACGACGAACGGTGGCGGTGCCCGGGCGGGCCGCTTCGCTAACCTCGCGGCGTGGACGCGATAGCGAAGGCCTGGTCGAGGGCGGTACGAGCGGCGCTGCCCGGGCCCTGGCGGCCCTGGACGGTGGCCCGGGAGGCCGTCGGCGCGCTGCTGGTGGGCGCGCTCGCGGCGCTGATCGAAGTGGTCTCCCACACCTGCCTCTGGCCGGTCGTCGGCCTCGGGGCGGCCGTGCTCTTCCTGCTCCGGCGCGCCCTGCCCTCGACCGTGCTGCTGCTCGCGGCCGGCGCCTGCGGCTGGTTCGGCGGGACACTGCCGCTGCTGGTCTTCGCCGGTTGGTCGGCCGGCGCCCGGGTGAAGCGGGTCGGCGTGCTGGCCGGCTCGTTCGCCGGTGCCTTCCTGCTGACGACGGCCGTCAGCGCCGTGAAGGAGGCCGGGTCGACGCCGATCAAGCTGACGATCGGGCTCTCGCTGGGCGGGTTCCTGCTGATCGCCGTGCTGCCCGCGCTCTGGGGCCGCTACCGGGCCCAGCGCCGGGCACTGCTGGACGCGCTGCGCGAGCGCAACGAGCAGCTGCTGCGCGAGCGTGCCATGGTGGCGCACCAGGCCAGGCTGCGCGAGCGGCACCGGATAGCCCAGGACATGCACGACAGCCTGGGCCACCAGCTCGCCCTGATCTCCGTCCACTCCGGCGCGCTGGAGGTCGACCGCACCCTGTCCGACCGGCAGCGGGAGGCGGTCGGCGTGCTGCGGCTGGCCGCCGTCACCGCGATGCGCGAGCTGCGCGAGGTGGTCGGCGTGCTGCACGACGAGTCGAGCGCCCGGGAGCCGGCCCCGGTCGGCGGGCCGGCCGGCGCCACCGTGCGCACCGGTGGCACGGAGGGCATCGAGAAGCTGGTCGAGTCCTCCCGGGCGGCCGGGACGACGGTCTCCTTCGGCGAGGACGGCGAGCGCCGACCCGCGGCCGCCAGCGTCGGCCAGGCCGCGTACCGGATCGTCCAGGAGGCGCTCACCAACGCGCACAAGCACGCCCCCGGCGCGCCCATCTCGGTGGCGCTGCGCTACGAGCCGGACGCCCTGGTGGTCGAGGTGGCCAACCCCCGCGCCCCGGAGCCGGCCGAAGTGCCGGCGGGTGGCCGGGTCGCACCGGTCAGCGGCGGTCAGGGGCTGACCGGACTGCGTGAGCGGGCCCGGCTGGTCGGCGGGATGGTGCACGCCGGGCCGACCGCCGAGGCCGGGTTCCGGCTCGCCGCGGTGCTCCCCTACCAGGGGGCCGGCGGCGATCCGGCCGCCGCCCCGGGCGCGGCCGGGGAGGAGGAGGCCTGGGTGCGGGACGTGCTGCCGGAGGTCGGGAGCGGGTCCGGCGACCGGCGGCGGCGCAGCCCGGCGATCGGCTGCGCGGTCGGCGGGGTGGTGGTGCTGCTCACCGTGCTCGGGCTGCTGGTCTGGGGCGTGGTGGCCTTCATCGGCGCCGCGGGCGACGCGACCGTGCCGCGCGCCCTGTACGACTCGCTCCAGGAGGGCACTCCCGAGGCCGAGGTGGGGGGCCGCCTCCCGATCGGCAACAGCCTCTTCACCCAGGACTACGAGGGCAGCGGCCCGACCCCGCCGGCCGGCTCCTCCTGCCGCTACTTCGTCTACGGGACCACGGGCGGCCTGGGGAGCGAGGAGGAGGTGGCGCGGTTCTGCTTCAAGGACGGTGTGCTGCTGGAGAAGCAGCACTACCCGGCCCGGTCCTGACGCCTCGCCACCGGGGCCGCCCGGGCCGGTGACCGGTCGGCTCGCGAGATGTGAGGATGGTGGCGAGCAGCGCCACCCGCACCACATCGAGGGGATGACCAGCAGTGATCCGAGTCCTCGTCGCCGACGACGAGCCGCTCATCCGGGCCGGGATCAGGATGATCCTGTCCTCCGCCGACGACATCGACGTGGTCGCCGAGGCCGCGGACGGCCGGCAGGCCCTGGACCTCGCGCTGGCCCACCGGGTCGACGTCGTCCTGCTGGACATCCAGATGCCGGTCATGGACGGGCTGACCGCCCTCGGTGAGCTGCGCCGGGTGGTGCCCGGCGCGCGGGCGCTGATCCTCACCACCTTCGGGGAGCGCGACAACGTCCTGCGCGCCGTCACGGAGGGCGGGGCCGGGTTCCTGCTCAAGGACACCGCGCCGGCCGAGCTGATCCAGGCCGTCCGCGCCGCCGCCACCGGGAACGCCTTCCTCTCTCCCGCCGCGACCCGGTACATCGTGGACTCGCTGGCCGGCGCCCGCAGCGGCCCGGCCGCGGCCCGGGGCGCGTCCGCCCGGCAGCGGCTGGAGGTGCTGACCGCGCGCGAGCTGGAGGTGCTGGCCCTGCTGGGCGAGGGGCTCTCCAACGCCGACGCCGGCGCCCGGATCCACATGAGCGAGGCGACGGTGAAGACGTACGTCAGCCGGATCCTGGCCAAGCTGGGCTGCGAGAACCGGGTGCAGGCGGCGCTGCTGGCGCGCGACGCGGGGCTGGGTGGCGGGATCTGACCCGGCCGGGTGCCCGGTGCCGGGTTCCCGGTCAGCGGGTGGCGATCCGCAGGGCGAGCCGGGTGTTGGAGGAGGGGCGGCGCGGGCGCGCGGCCGCGGTGAGTGCGGCGTGCGCGGTGGCCTGCGTGGACGCGGCGTACGCGGCGCTCGCCACGGCGCGCCGGGGTGCTGGTGGCCTCGCTGCTCTGGCAGCAGGGGCCGGCGGCGGTGGGCGTCTCGTGGGCGCGCGACTCTCGCCGCGGGCCCGGGCGCTCAGCTGCTGCGTCGGGTACGGACTGGTCGTGTGCTACGCGCTGCGCATGGCGTGGCCACGCTGAGTGACAGGTGTGGGCGACGCCACGGGGGCGGCCCGCGGAACCGGGAACTCCGGTGGCGATGGTGACGGTCCGTCGACCCATCATCGCTCTGTGTCGACGGTGTGGGGGGCCTCACAGATGGACAGGTGTGAGCGATGGCACGGAAATTGATCATTCGATCTTGAAAATGCGGTCAAACACGTAAATTTCGGGCACAGTTTCATGATCGATACCGCCGGTAACAGTCAACTGACCTGCGGCGTCCAAGAATTGCTTGAAGCCGCCCCGGTGGGGCCGTAGCTTCATTGGCGGTGCAACGAGCACCACCCGGGTTCACCCCCGACGCACAGCCCGCCGACTGACCCCCGGCGCGAGGGCCGTGCCCGTTGACGCGACCGGCTCGAACAGGCCGTCGGCGAGCGAGGGTGGCCGGGGCGGCGCGGCACGTCCGACACGTGCCCGGCCGCCCGTCGAGTGAGGTGAGCGCGAAGGCCCTGCCAAGGGTCTGGTTCCGCCTGCCCGCCCGGGGCTTGTCGAGAGGACTTTCATGACGATCCGTAACGAGACCGCCGCTGCCACCACCAACACCACCACCGCCGGGAAGCGCCGCAGCCGTGCCCGTCTGGTGCTGGTCGGCGGGGCCGTCGCGGCCCTCCCGGTGGCCGGCCTCGTCACGGCCACCTCGGCCTCCGCCGCGTCCACCTCGACCTGGGACGCCGTCGCCCAGTGCGAGAGCGGTGGCAACTGGAGCATCAGCACCGGCAACGGCTTCTCCGGCGGACTGCAGTTCACCCCGTCCACCTGGGCCGCGTACGGCGGTACCGCCTATGCCTCGCAGGCCAACCAGGCCACCAAGGCGCAGCAGATCTCGGTCGCCGAGAAGGTGCTCGCCTCGCAGGGCCC
The DNA here is from genome assembly GCF_055564815.1 of Kitasatospora sp. NPDC028961. Taxonomy (NCBI): domain Bacteria; kingdom Bacillati; phylum Actinomycetota; class Actinomycetes; order Kitasatosporales; family Streptomycetaceae; genus Kitasatospora; species Kitasatospora sp. NPDC028961. Next base: position 74,131 of record NZ_JBVHVO010000017.1, read on the forward strand.
CGGCGCCTGGCCGGTCTGCTCGGCGAAGGCCGGTCTGGCCAAGGGCGGCGCCCCGGCGGCCGTCGACACCGCCGCCCAGGCCGCCCCCAAGGCGCAGCAGCCGGCCAAGCCCGCCAAGCCCGCGCAGACCCCGCAGGCGAAGCAGGCCCCGGGCAAGGCCGCGCAGGGCGACCAGGCCCAGAAGTCGCAGAAGACCCAGTCCTGGAAGTCCCAGGACACCGCCAAGCCGGCCAAGCCGGCCGCCGCCGACCGGAACGGCTCCGGCGGCAGCTACACCGTCAAGAGCGGCGACACCCTGAGCGACATCGCGGCCAAGTTCAGCACCGACACCGCGAGCCTGCACGCCAAGAACGTCAAGGCGATCGGCGGCAACCCGGACCTCATCTTCCCGGGTCAGACCCTCAGCGTCTGACGCCCGCCCCGCACCTCGCACCGAGCGGCCGCCCCGTCCAGGGGCGGCCGCTCGGGCGCGTCGGTAGGGTCGACGCCATGCCCCGACTGATCGGTGACGGCGAGTTGACCAGCTCGGACGTGGTCGCCAACAACACCATGAACCGCGAGCGAGGGCTCAGCGGCGTCAACAGCTACACCCGGGAGCTGGGCTTCGACCCGGCCGGGTGGCTGGGCGGCCGCTGCGGCGCCCCCAGCTGGCTGGACCTGTGCAGCGGGGAGGGGCGGGCGCTCGTCGAGGCCGCCCACCGGCTGCCGACCGCGAGCGTGCTGACCGGTGTCGACCTGGTGGGCCCGTCGGCCCCGCCGGCCGCCCTGCCGGCGGGTGCGGCGCGGCTGGAGCTGGTGACGGCGGCGGTGGCGGACTGGGTGCCGGAGCGCGCCTATGACCTGATCACCTGTGTGCACGGACTGCACTGCCTCGGCGACCAGCTCGGTGCGATCGCCCGTGCGGCGGGCCGGCTGGTGCCGGACGGGCGGTTCGCCGCGCACTTCGACCCGGATTCGGTGCGCCGGGCGGACGGATCGAGCGCCGCGCGCGCCGTCCTGACGGCGTTGCGCGCGGCCGGGTTCGAGTACCGGGCCCGGCGGCACCTGCTGGTGCTGGACGGTGCGCGGACCGTGCGCCTGCCGTTCGGGTACCTGGGGGCGGATCCGGCGGCCGGTCCGAACTGGACCGGCCAGCCCGCGGTGGCTTCGTACTACCGGGAACAGCCGATTGTTGAAGATTGAACGCGACGTCCGAATACCGCCGGACTCGTGGGCGGCGCCGGTCGAGGATTGAGTCATGTCCGCGAACGAGTCAAGGAGTTCTGACGATATGACGATGACCCAGCTTGCGAAGCTCGACGGCAAGGTGGCCCTGGTGACCGGCGGCAGCCGGGGGATCGGGGAGGCGGTGGCCCTGCGGCTGGCCGAGGACGGCGCCGACGTCGTGGTCACCTACCAGGGCAGTGCGGAGCGGGCCGAGGCGGTCGCGGCCAAGATCACCGGCATGGGCCGGCGCGGCTGGGCCGTCCGGGCGGACAGTGCCGACCCGCAGGCCGTCCGGGCCGTGGTCGAGGCCGTGGCCGAGCGCTTCGGGCGGCTCGACATCCTGGTCAACAACGCCGGCGTCGGCGTGCTCGGCCCGATCGAGGAGCTCACGCTCGACGACGTGGACCGGGTGCTGGAGGTGAACGTCCGGGCGCCGTTCCTCTACGCCCAGGCGGCCTCGGCCCACCTGGCCGAGGGCGGGCGGATCGTCACGATCGGCAGCTGCGTCGCGAAGCACGTGGCCTTCCCCGGTGCCACGCTCTACGGGACGAGCAAGGCCGCGATGATCGGTCTCACCAAGGCGCTCTCGCGCGAGCTGGGCCCGCGGGGGATCACCGCGAACGTCGTCCACCCCGGCCCGATCGACACCGAGCTGAACCCGGCGGACGGTCCGTCGGCGGAGTTCCAGCGCGGGCTGACGGCACTCGGCAGCTACGGCCGGGTCGAGGACATCGCGGCCACCATCGCGCACCTCGTCGGTGAGGACGGCCGGTACATCACCGGCGCCGAGATCGCCGTGGACGGCGGCCTCGCCGCCTGATCGGGCGTGGCCCGGTCCGATCGGGCCTGATCGGGCCTGATCCGGCGTGGTCCGGCGGGTGGTCCGGCCCGTTCGGGGCGGCCGGCGGTCGGCGGGCCGGTCGAACGGGGGCGACGGCCGGCCCGGCGCGGTGTTGCGCCGGGCCGGTTGTCGGTCGCCCCGCTTACGATCGGCCGGTCCGACCGCTCGCCCCGAAGCGAAGAGGTGTGCCATGACCGCAACGGAAGACCCGATCGACCTGCTCGCCCGGGCCCTCGCCCAGACCGCCGGGCTGATCGACGGCATCGGTGCCGAGCAGGGCATCCACCCGAGCACCTGCCGCTCCTGGGACGTCACCCAGCTCGTCAGCCACCTCCTGTTCGACCTGCGGCAGTTCACCCTCCGGGCCGAGGGCGGCGACCCCGACTGGTCACAGCCCTTCGACCGGGTCGAGGGCGACTGGCTGCACGCCTTCGAGGCCGGCGCCGAAGAGCTGGTGGCCGCCTGGCGCGCGGCCGGCGACCTGGACGGCGTCATCGAACTCCCCGGGGGGAAGCACCTGCCCGCCCGCTTCCCACTGGACCAGCAGATCGCCGAGTTCGCCGTGCACGGCTGGGACGTGGCCCGCTCCACCGGCCAGTCCACGGCCGGCCTGGACCAGGAGGTCGGGCGGGCCGCGCTCGACTGGGGGCGCGGCGCGCTGCGCCCCGAGTACCGGGGCAGCGAGGAGGAGCACCACTCCTTCGGCCCCGAGGTGGCCGCGCCCGAGGACGCTCCGGTCTACGACCGGTTGGCCGCCTTCTTCGGCCGGGACCCTGAGGCCCGCTGAGCCGCGGGCGGGGTGGCCGGTCGCCGGTGGCCGGCGCCCGGACCTACCGGCTCCGGCTCCCGCCCGTACGGAATCCGGCAGGATCCGCTGATGACCCGATCCACGGTGACTTTGCGCAAGCCCGTGCTCGACGACTGGCAGGCCGTGCACTCCTGGGCCGGCCTCGAGGAGGCTTGTCGCTACCAGGCGTGGGGGCCGAACACCGAGGACCAGACACGCGCGTTCGTGCGGACCGCCGTCGACGCCTGGTCGCACGCCCGTCAGCAGCGATACGTCTACGTCGCCCGCTTCGAGGGCGAACTCGTCGGCATGGGTGAGCTGCACATTCGCAACCGTCGCCATCGGCAGGGCGAAATCGCCTACATCGTGCACCCGAGGGCCTGGGGGCGTGGCGTGGGAACGGCGATCGGACGGGAGCTACTGTCGCGCGGGTTCGGGGAGTTGGGACTCCACCGGATCTACGCGACCTGTGACCCCCGCAACCTCGCGTCGTCCCGGTTGCTGGCGGGGCTCGGCATGACGTACGAGGGGCGGCATCGGCACACCGCGTTGATCCGGGACGGCTGGCGGGACTCCGAGGTGTTCGGCATCCTCGAAGCGGAATGGCGGCCGAACCCCGGCGATGGACGGTGATCTCGCTGGTGCGGGCCCATTCGGGCAAGGGCGCGGCCACCGTTGTCGGCACCGGCCGGGCCGGGACGATCCGGTTCGGCAAGGGTGTGGCCGGTCCGTCCCGGGCCGGGCTCAGGGTGTGGGGCGCGCTGCGGGCCCCACACCCTGAGCCCGGGTGGTGAACACGGGTACGAGTCCGGGTGCGAAACCGGTCGTCGCCGTGGGTGCGGGGGCCGCCTGGGCGGCGGCGGCCTTCTTGATCGCCTCGCGGATCCGCGGATAGGTGCCGCAGCGGCAGATGTTCTGGATCCCGTCGATGTCGGCGTCGGTCGGCGCCGGGGTGCGGCGCAGCAGGGCGACGGCCGTCATGATCTGGCCGGGCTGGCAGAAGCCGCACTGGGCGACGTCGCACTCCAGCCAGGCCTCCTGGACGGGGTGCAGGACCTCGCCGTCGGCGAGGCCCTCGATGGTGGTGACCGTCCGTCCGGCGCAGTCCTTGACCGCCGCCGTGCACGGCTGGAACTCCTCGCCGTCCAGGTGGCTGGTGCAGGCGCGGCAGACGCCGACCCCGCAGCCGTACTTGGGGCCGGTGACGCCGAGCTTGTCGCGCAGCACCCAGAGCAGTGGCATGTCGTCCGGCGCCTCGACGGTGACCGGCTGCCCGTTGAGGACGAAGGTGTGGCTGGGCATGGGGAGTCGGGCCCTTCGAAGAGGTCGGTGGCGGCGGCGGACCGGGGCCACCGGGGGAGTGCGGGCGGCGGGTTCAGAAGTCGAGCGGGAAGGAGCGCGGGGCGGTTCCGGTCGCGCGGGCGTAGGCGTTGGCGACCGCGGCCGAGGCCGCCGGGACGCCCAGCTCGCCCGCGCCGCCGGGTGGACCGCTCGGCGGCAGCAGGTGGATCTCGACCGAGGGCGGGGTGTCCCGCTGCCGGGCGTAGCGGAAGTCCGAGAAGCTGCCCTCGCGGACGGCGCCGTGGTCGATGTGGTTGCCGGCCCGCAGGATCACCGAGATGCCGTCGATCAGCGCGCCCGTCAACTGGGCCTCCAGACCACTGGGGTTGATCACGCGGCCCACGTCGGCGGCGATCACCGCCCGGGTGACCCGCGGCCGGCGGGGATCGGCGGCGTCCAGCTCGACCAGGTAGGCGACCCGGCCGCCGTTCTCGTTGTGGTAGCCGATGCCCTGGGCCTGGCCGGCGGGCATCGGGCGGCCCCACCGGCCGGCCTGGGCGACCTTGTCCAGGACGGCCCGGCCCTGGGCGTCGCGCAGCCGGGCCCGGCGGAAGGCGACCTGGTCCTGGCCGAGCCGCCGGGCCAGTTCGTCCATCATGATCTCGTCGGCCACCCGGACGGTGCCCGAGTAGACCGAGCGCCAGCTGCCGGTGGGCACCTCCAGCGGCACCTCGGAGAGCAACTGGGTCGGGACGCCGACGTTGTACGGGTTCTTCTCGCTGAGCAGGAAGAAGGCCTGGGCGAGGCTGATCCCGGCCACCGAGAGGTTGAACCCGGCGGCGGTGAGCGCCTCGCCGAGGCCGTGCCGGAAGTCGGTCCGGACGGTGGCGACCCGGTGTTCGTAGCTGAGCACCTGGCCCAGGCCGTAGGTGGCGCGCACCCGGTGGTGGCTGGCGGGGCGCATCCGGCCGTGGCGCATGTCGTCGTTGCGGGTCCACATCAGCTTGACCGGGCGGCCCGCCGCCCGGGAGATCTGGGCGGCCTCCAGTGCGGCGTCGAAGAACAGCCGCCGCCCGAACGAGCCGCCGCCGCGCACCACATGGACGGTGACGGCGTCCTGCGGCAGGCCGAGTTCGGCGGCGATCGTCTGCTGGGCCACGATCGGGGTCTGCGAGGCGAACCAGATCTCGGCCCGGTGGGGGCGCACGTCGGCGACAGCCGTCAGCACCTCCATGGGCGCGTGGTTGACGAAGGCGAAGTCGAACTCGCCGTCCACGTACTGGGTGAGCAGCGGCGGGACGAGGAACGGGGCGTGGGCGGCGCGGAGTCGGGCCCGGATGTCGGCGTCGGAGAGCGCCGCGACCGGACCGGGGTTCCAGGAGGTGCGGAGCGCGTCGCGGGCCTTGAGCGCCTGGTCGAAGGTTTCTGCCAGGACGGCCACGCCGCTCGGGATCCGCACCACGCCGAGGACGCCGGGCATGGTGCGGGCGGCCGAGGCGTCCAGGGACTTGAGGGTGCCGTTGATGGTGGTCGGGCGGGCGACCACGGTCGGCACCGCGCCGGGGACGGCGAGGTCGCCGGCGTACTTCGCGCGGCCGGTGACGATGTCCCGGGCGTCGATCCGCCCGGTCCGCCGGCCCACCAGACGCTGCTGGTCGGCCGGCTTCGGGGTGGGGGGCACGGCCGGGACGGCCACGGCGGCGGCCTCGGCGGCGAGTTCGCCGTAACCGGCCCGGCGGCCGTCGGGGGCGAGGACGGCGGAGTCGGCGGTGCGCAGCGTGTCGGCCGGCAGCGACCAGCGGCGGGCGGCGGCGGTGACCAGCCGGGCGCGGGCGGCGGCGGCCGCCGCGCGGACCGGGTCGTACAGCGAGCGCACCGAGTTGGAGGCGCCGGTGAGCTGGTTGAACAGCAGGTCGGGGCGGCCGTCGGAGAGCGGGACGTCGACATCGCCGAGCCGGGCGTCGAGTTCGTCGGCGACGAGCATCGCGATGGTGGTGGTGAGGCCCTGGCCGACCTCCAGCCGGGGGAGGTGGAGCGCGGCGCGACCGCCGGGGGTGATCTCCAGGACCAGCAGGTGGGCGGTGGGCAGTCCGGCCACGATCAGCGCGTCGCCGAGGTCCAGGATGTCGGGGATGCCGGGCAGACCGAGCAACTGCGGTGCCTCGGCGGCCCGTTCGGCGGCGGCGTGGGCGGTGGCGGGTGCGGCGGCGTCGAGTCCGGCCCGGGCGGCGACGGTGAGGGTGGGGGCGGCCAGCAGATAGGTGAGGAAGCGGCGGCGGCCGGTGGGCCTGGCGGCACGGTCGGCGGCGGCCTGGGCGGCGGTGTCCCGCCCGCTGCCCGGGGATGCGAGGGAGGTGCTGATGGCAGGAGCCCTTCGAGCCGGGGTCGGCTCCGGCCGGGCGGCCTCGGCGGCCCCGGCCCCGGTGCCGGATCACGAACGCGGTCGAGCATAGGAGGGGGCTACTGGCCGGTCAACACGGGCACTTCGGTCCGGAACGGGCATCTGCGGGGATGTCGGATGGGGCGGATACGGACGGCACCGCAGGGCGTGGCGGCGGCTGCGGTACCGCTGTCCGGGTGACGGCCGGGCCCTGCCCGTACGGGGGTTCGCCGCTCGGCCGCGGGTCCGGCCCGGGGTGTCCGCGGGCCCGCCGGCGAGCGGGGCCGCAAAGCCGCGGGAGGTGCCCGTGCGGGTGGTCGGAGCGGACCGGGGCGGCCCGCTCCGACCACCCGCGGGCGTCAGCCCTCCTCGGGCGCCGGGAACCCGAACCGCGCCAGCAGCTCGGCGGTGTCGAGCAGTTGGACACCGAGCCCGGCGACCTCGGCCAGCCCCTGCTCGCTGGTGCGGGAGATCGCGTCGGGCACGGCCACCACCCGGTAGTCCCGCTCGCTGGCCTGGATCAGGGTGGCCCGGGGGCAGTTCGGGAAGTTGCAGCCGACGAGGACGACGGTGTCCACGCCGTGCCCCTCCAGCAGCTCCTGCAGGGGCGTCCGGTAGAACGCGCCCCAGCGCGGTTTGAAGATCGCGTACTCGCTCGGACCCAACTCCTGGGCCCGCCTGGCCAGCAGGAGCTCGGGGTCGAGCGGGGGCGCGCCGTGCGGGGCGAGCGCCGGGGCGAGCCCGCTCCCCTCGGAGCCGGGCGAGACCAGGTCGGTGCCGGAGGCCAGCAGCGTCCGGCGGACCAGGTCGGCGTTGCCGCCGCCCTTCTCGTACAGCCGGACGACGTGGACCACCGGGCGGCCGGCGGCGCGGAAGGCCTCGACCGTCCGGCGCACCTGCGGCAGCACCTCGGTCGTGCCGGGGATGCCGTAGGGGCTCTCGGAGAGGAAGTCCCGCTGCAGGTCGATGGTGACCAGGGCGGAGGACGCCGGGTGCGGGGCGAGGTACGGGTCGGCCGTCGTCATGCCGCCTCGATCAGGTCGGCGAGGAAGCGCTGCTCGATCCGCTCGACCGTGCGGAAGTCGTCGACGCTGACCTCCTGGAGGTCGATGGTGCGGCCGGAGATGCTCTCCAGCAGGTAGATGAACTCCAGGAAGTCCAGGGAGTCGATGAGGCGGCCCTCGATGAGGTCCTCCTCGCGGTCGATCTCCCGGTCCAGCTCGGGGTTCTTGGCGTTGATCCACTCGATGATCTGCTGCATGACAGCTCCTGGGAGGTTTCGAAGGGTGCGCCGGCGACGCGTCCGCGACGGCGTCCGCGGGGACGGCGCCGGGCCGGCAGGCGGTAGGACGGGCGGGCGGTACGGGCGGTACGGGCGGCGCTCAGGCAGTGGTGCCCCCGGCGCGGCCCACCAGGAGGCGCGCCGACTGCTCGGCGGTGGGCAGCACCTCGATGTCCGACAGCCCGGCCGCCGTCATCAGCTCCGCCATCTCGGCGGTGGTGTAGCTGCGTCCGCCGCTCCAGAGGGCTAGGGCGGAGAGGTTGTGCAGGGTGGTGAAGACCGGCGCGGTGCGGGACTCCTCCAGGAAGTGGCCGTGCACCAGGACGCGGCCGCCGGGGCGCAGCGCCGCCGCCGAACGCCGCAGGATGGAGAGGCAGTTCTCCGGGCTCTCCTGGTGCAGCACGTTGGAGAGCAGCACGACGTCGGCGTCGGTGCCGAAGGCGTCCCGGTAGTAGTCGCCGGTCCGGGCGGTGATCCGGTCGGCCAGACCGGCCTCGCCGATCACCTTGCCCGCCAGCTCGGCCACCGGCGCGAGGTCGACCACCTCGGCCCGCAGCCCCTCCCAGACCCGGCAGAACGCGATGCTGTAGCTGCCCGCGCCGCCGCCGACGTCGATCAGCCGCCGGGCGTCCTCGGGCGGCAGCGCCCGGGCGACGGCCTCCGCCGTCCGGGAGTTGTACTCGTGCATGCCGAGGATGAAGTCCTCGACGTACGCCGGGTCGTCGGTGAGCCGGCCGCTGCGGTCCTCGACCGCGCGGCCCTGCTCCAGGGCCTGGCCGAGCCGGCCCCAGGGCTGGTACCAGCGGCCCATCACCCGGACCCAGCGCACCAGCGACTCCGGCGAGCCGGTGGTGAGCAGGCGCTCGGCGGTGCGGGTGTTGCGGTACCCGCCGTCGGGGTCCCGGGTCAGCAGCCGCAGGGCGGTCGCGGCGTCGAGCAGCCGCAGCGCGGAGTCCGCGGGGACGGCGCAGCGCTCGGCGACCTCGTCGACGCCCAGCGGGCCGTCGGCGAGCGCGTCGAACACCGCGAGTTCGACCGCGGCGATCAGTACCTGGGAGTGCCAGTAGCCGAACGCCAGCTGGCTGACCTGGGTCAGTCCGAGGTCCAGGGCCATGGGGTCACGTCCTTTCGGAGGGTCGGAGGGAGTCGGGGACCGCGTCGCCGGTGCGGGCGGCGTCGCCGGCGAGGGCGGCCCGGAACTCCTCGCGGAGCCGGGCGACCACCCGCCCGGCGGGCTCGACGGCCGTGATCCGCCCGCTGCCGAGGCCGGCGTAGCGGGCCATGGCGTCGATCCGGCCCTCGGCCTCGACGGTGGGGGCGGCCGCGGAGCCGCGCGGCACCGGACGGCGGACCCCCATCACGGTGGTCCAGGCGATCAGGGTGGCCGGCGGCGGCTCGGGCGAATCGGTGACCGGCCCGCGCAGCACCCGGTGCGGACGGCCGGGCCAGCCGATCGAGAAGCGGTCGGTGATCAGGGTGTCCGCACCGGTCGCCGCGACGACGGCCCTCTTGTAGTCGTCGTGCGCGGCGGACTCCGCGGTGGTCACGAAGACCGTGCCGCACAGCGCCCCGCTCGCCCCGGCCCGGACCGCGGCCAGCAGGCCGGCGCCGTCGGTGACGGCGCCGGACACCAGCGCGGGCGGCTCCTGGTCGTAGGCGGCCAGCAGCTCGGCGAGCGGCCGGGTGCCGAGGTGGTGGCCGCCGGCCTCGGTGCCCTGCAGCACGACGGCGTGGGCACCCAGCGCCGCGGCGGCGGCCGCGTCCTCGGGCGTGCCGACCTGGACCACCAGCCGGTGGCCGGCGTCGAGCACCCGGCGGGCCTCGGCCTCCGGCGGCAGGCCGTAGCTGTTGAGCACGAGCTGCCGGTCGGCCGCCTCGATCAGCGCGTCGATCTGCTCCGGGAGCAGCCGGCCCGACACCTCGGGGATCAGATTGACGCCGAAGGTGCGTGCCGTGCGGCGGGCGGTGTCGCCGATCAGCTCGACGGCCAGCGCCCGGTCACCCTTGTAGAGCGCGACCGTGCCCAGCGCGCCCGCCTCGCTGACGGCGGCGGCCAGGGCCGGTCCGGCGATGCCGCCCATACCGGCCTGCACCAGGGGGAACTCCACGCCGAGGGCGGCGGCGCCGCGCTCGGCCGCGGCGAGCACCCGGGCCCGCTCCCCGGTGTCAGGCGCGGACATCGCGCACCCGGGCCAGGGCCTTCTCGGCGGTGCCGTGGGCGAGCAGCATCGCGTGCACCCAGCGCTCGACGCCGAACGCGGTGCAGCTGCTGTGCGCGGTCGCGCCGCCCGAGGTGATGCCGAGCCGCTCGCCGAAGAAGTTGCGGTGGCGGTTGACCGAGGCGATCGCGGTGCCGTCGGTGGCGACGAACTCGTACTTCACCGGGTCCAGGGCCATCAGCTTCGCCCGGGAGCCGGTCCGGTCGTAGAACGGGTCGTTGGCGGGCTGGTACGACAGCTCGACGCCGAGGCGCCCGGCCAGCTCCTCGACGAAGACCCGGGAGGTGGCGAGGTGGTCGCGGGCGCCGTCGGCCGAGCCGAAGTACACGACCTCGCGCATGTGGAAGCCCCAGAGCCGGCGCAGGCCGTCGTAGTGGTCCTCGTTGCGGAAGCAGCGGCCGACGGCGGTCAGCCGCAGCTCCTCGCCGACCTCCTGGCCCTCCAGCGAGAGCAGCACGCCGTAGCAGGTGGCCGAGGGCAGCACGTAGCCGGTGGGCTCGACGGGCTGCCGGCCGGCCTCCGCACCGGCCGCCAGCTCGTCGACGGCCTGCTCGGACAGGCGGGCCGCGAGCACCCCGAGGTGGGGGAAGTTCCGGAAGTAGTCGAGCTTGGCCAGGCCCTCGACGGGCAGCAGCGGCGGGCCCACCACGGCGGGCGCGGCGACCTGGTCGGCCAGGCCGGTGAAGAGCGCGTCGAGCTCCAGCAGGAGCGCGGCCCGGTCGGGGTCGAGGGCGACCAGGCCGGGGCCGGGGTCGCGCAGCCGGACGGCGGCGGGCTCTACGGTCGATGTCATGCGAGCGGTACCTCGTTCTGGTGGATGGGGCCGGTGGGCTGGTGGTTCCGGTGGTTCTGGCGGTTCTCGTGTGCCGGTGGTTCCGGTGGCCGGTGGCCGGTGGTCCCGGCGGGGCCGAGGGCTCAGGCGGCCTTCGGTGCGAGCACGCCGATCCGGCGGTAGAAGGCGGTGGTGCGGCTGACGATCGCGTCGTGGACCGGCCCCCGGGCCGGGTCGGCCAGCAGCCGGGTGCGGAAGGCGAACGGGTCGGGGATGCCGGCGTCCCGGTAGACGTCCACGCTGTAGAGCTGCTGGATCGAGGCGTTGATGTACTTCTCGATGTACTGCCGGGCGGCGGTCAGCTCCTGCTCGTCGCCGGCCTCGCGCAGCCGGTCCCAGAGCGCGCGGACCAGCTGGGCGCCGAACGCGATGTGCCGGGACTCGTCCTGGTGGTGGACCCGGTTGATCGCCCGGATCGTCTCCGGCAGCGCGGTGTCACCGGCCATCTTGCTGTTGAAGTGGTCCACGATCTGCTCGAAGATCAGGATCCGGCTGAACACGATGAAGTTGTCGAACAGCGCGGAGTGCTTCTGGTCGCCGAAGCTCATCGCCCGGTTGGGGTAGAGCTTCCCGCCGTAGCGCAGGCAGAACTCGGCGAAGAACCACATGTGTTCGTTCTCCTCCCCCAGGAAGTGGTGGAAGAACGGCGTGGGGATCTCGTAGCCCGGGGCGTGGATGCGCGCCACGACCTCCTGCATCAGCTCGCGGATGCCGTGCACGTTCAGGCTGTAGAAGTTGACGCTCTCCCACTTGGCCAGCGTCAGGTACTGCTCGCGGGTGAGCTCGGCGGCCGCGTCGGTGCCGTGGACCGTCATCAGGTCCTCGCTCATCCACAGGGCGCCCTCGGGGATGCTCTCCGGCCAGTCGAAGGTCTGGTACGGGTTGTAGTACTCGTTCTCGGCGGCGGTGGTCAGGCGCTCGACGGCGGCGCTGACCTCCTCGTCCCAGATGGCGGGTGCGGTGCTGCTCATGGGTGCGTGCTCCTGTGCGACGGAGGGCTTCTGGGGTACTTCGGGCGTACTCGGGCGTACTGGGGCGAACGTCGGGCTCGCTCCGAGGTACGTGGACGTACTTCGGGCGTGACCGGACCTACGCCGGGCGTACTTCGGCCGGGCGTACTTCGGTGGTGGGGAGGGAGGTCGGGTCAGGAGCCGGCGACCGGGAGGGTGTCGAGGCCCGGCAGGCCGGCCGCGCTCTCCACGAGCAGCCGCTCGAAGGCGCGCAGCAGGCGCTCGATCTCCGGACGGGGGATCAGCGCGGTGTCGGCCATCAGGTACAGCAGGCAGGTGTCCGGCTCGTAGGTGGTGTGCACGAAGAAGTCGGCGTCCTGGCGCTCCCAGGTGCCGATCAGCGAGACCTCGGTCTTCTCGGTGAGCGCCCGCAGCTGCTCCGCGGAGCCGTCGGTGGCCGGCAGCCGCTCCCAACGGTCGTGCAGGCGGACGTCGTTGAAGAAGGAGGCGAGCCGCAGGGCACCGCCGCTCGCCTCCCGGGCCGCGTCGATCACCCCGTCGACCACCAGCGGGTCGTACTGCGCGAAGCGGTAGGCGTTCATGCCGGCGAGGAAGGTGGCGCGGATGACCTCCTCGAAGGTCGGCCGGCCCACGTCCAGCGAGAACAGCGCGTTGGCGGTCATCGCGGCGACCAGGCGGCGGCTGCGCTCGTCGTGCCGGTTGACGGCGATCAACTGCAGGACGGCGGTGCTGTTCCCGGTGTACGCGCCGAGCAGCGCGGCCGTCCCGGCGAGCAGGACGGTACCGGTGCTGACCCCGCAGCGGTCGGCGAGCGCGCTGGCGGCCACCGCGGTGGCGGGCGAGTCCATGCGCAGCCGGACGAACCGCTCGGCGGCGTCCGTGACCGGGGAGGCCTCGCCCGCGGCCGGCGGGAACCGTGCGGCCGGGAACATCGTGGGCGGCAGGCCCGCGAGGCTCCGGCGCCAGTAGTCGACCGAGGCGGCGCCGCGGGCGGCGCCCGGGCCCTCGGTCTCGAACCCCGCCTGGTCCAGCGGCTGCCAGGCCGGCGGCTCCGGGTCCTGCCCGGCGAGCAGGTCGCGCAGGTCCTGCTCGACCTGCTGCACGCCCCAGAAGTCGACGCCCAGGTGCGAGAAGACCAGCGCGACCTGCACCGGCTCGCCCTGCTCCGTCACCACGGCGCAGCGGAACGGCCACTCCTCGCGGTGCCGGAAGGGTTCGGCCGCCAGCGACCGGGACACCTCGTCGGCGACCGCCGCACCCTCGCCCGGCGGGGCCTCGTGGACGGGGACGGCCAGCTCGCCGGAGGCCGACACGTGCTGCACCGGCCCCTGCCCGGTCTGCTCGAACCGGGTGCGCAGTGCCTCGTGGCGCGAGAGCAACCGGCCCAGTGCGTCTTCGATCTGATGGAGCGTCAGGCCTGGTGGTGCGGACACGACCCGGGGGATGTTGTAGTAGTGGGCGCCTTCGTCGAGCCACTGGATGGACTTCCAGATGGCGCGCTGACCCCAGGTCATCGGGGCGCTCCCGGTCCGGTCCCCGTGGAACCGGAGGGAGCCGACACGACGTTGTTCCATGCCTATGCCTCTCGGGGCTGCGCCGCGTCAGCGGCGCGGTCGGTTGACGGCGTGGTGCGGTGCGGTGATGCGGTGGGGCTGCCGCGTCCTCGGCCGGGCGCCACGGCAGTGGGGCGCCTCGGGGGTGCGGTGCATCGCTCGGGGACGTGCGGGCGGGCCCGGTCGACCGCACGTAGGCGGCCGGCCCGGCGGAACGCGAGGCGGGAGCGGTGCGGCGGTGCGGAGGGCGGACCGGCGGTCGCGGGGACGGTGCGGCGTGAAGTCCGGTGGAGGGTGGGACGCCGCGGAGGGTGGGGCTGGCTGTGGGCCTCGCCCTCGGTCCGGCTTCCAGAGGTGCGGGGCCACCGATCGGGCGGCGGCCCACGTCGACCCCGGTCCGAGGTGAAGGACGGAGACACCGACCCGGCCGGCCGGTTTGCTCCCTTCCGCTTCGGACCCTAGCGACCACCGCTTCGGGTTGTCCAGCACCTTCCGGCGGCCCGCGCCGCTCCTCGGCCGGGCGGGCCGAACCACCCGGCCCGCCCGGAACCGGCAGTTCCACGAATTCCTTGACGTGACCACTGGTCTAGTCCAAGCTGATCGCGGCGCACGATCATGAGCAGCAGCGGAACAAAATCGGTTGTCACCCACGCCCGCCGCTCCGCCGACCGCCCGGGTACCCCGTGGCTCCTGCTCGCGCCGAACCGCACAGCCGCCGGTCCTGCTTCGGGGTGTCTTCCAGCACCGGTACGAAAGACCGCGGTAGACGACGCGTCACGCGTCCGCTCCCTTCCTCGCCGGCCCGGCAGTCCGCCGGTTCCGTCCGTCCGTCCTTCCGGTCCACGTCCTGTCGTTCACCCGGCTCGCCGTTCACCCGGCTCGCCGTTCACCCTGCACGTCGTTCACCCGGCTCGCCGTTCGCCCTGCACGTCGTTCACCCGGCTCGCCGTTCGCCCTGCACGTCGTTCACCCGGCTCGCCGTTCGCCCTGCACGTCGTTCACCCGGCTCGTCGGGCCGGTGCCTCACCGGTCCGCCGGCTTCGTCAGCACACTTGTCCACGGGGGTTTTCAAGGTGTCGTCATCCGTTCCGTCTGCCGACGCCGGCTGGCTCGGCAGCCGCGTCAGGCGCTGGCGCGCCGTCGTCGAGCTGCTGCGCCATGCCGGCGCCGGCCTGCTCGTGTCGGGCGCCGTGGTCCACCTCGTGGTCGGGCTGCTGCCGATCGCGTTCATCGCCTGGACCAGCCGGGTCATCGCGGACATCCCGGCCGCCGCGGCGGCCGGGGGCACCACGGGAGCGGACTGGGAGAAGGTCGCCGCGGCGCTCGGCATCGCCGTCGGGGCGTTCGTGCTGCAGCAGTTGCTGACCCCGTTCCAGACCGTGGTCAGCGAGGTGGTCACCCGCCGGGTGGACGGCGCCTGCATCGGCCGGCTGATGGACCGCGCGCTGAACGACCTGCCCGCGGCGGAGCTGGAGCGGCAGGACGTGCTCGACCTGCTCTCGGACGCCCGCAGCGCCTTCGACCGGGCCCGGCCCACCCCGGGCGACGCCGCCGCCGGAGCCCTGGCGCTGATCGCCCGCTACGCCCAACTGGCGGGCGCCGCCGTGATGGTGGCGGTCACGCTGGGTGTCCTCCCCGGGGTCATGGTGGCCCTCACCGCCCTGGTCATCCGCTTCGGCCAGCGCGGCTCGCTGGGCCGCTTCGCCACCCTGCTGGGCTCGCTGGCCGGCCCGCGCCGCCGGGTCGGCTATCTGCGGCGGGCCGCCGGCGGGCCCGAACTCGCCAAGGAGACCCGGATGCTGGGGCTGCTGCCCTGGCTGCTCGGCCGTCACGAGCGGGAGGCCCGCGAATACCTCGAACCGCTCTGGACCGGGCGCCGCCGGCTGCTCTTCTGGCCCTTCGTCGGCCTCGCGGTGGTCGGTCTGCTCGGCGGCGGCACCGCGCTCGTGGTCCTGGCCCGCAGCGGGGTCGACGGCACGCTGTCGCTGCTCCAGCTCTCGGTGGCGCTCCAGGCCGTGCTGATCCCGATGCGCTTCGGCGTCTACTTCCCGGAGAGCGACGTCCAGACCCAGTACGGGCTGGCGGCCTACGACTCCCTGGTCCGCTTCGAGGCCCTGGCCCGCGCCCGGGTGCCCGCGCGGTACGGCGTCGGCCCCGCGCCGGACTCCGCCGCCGGGACCTCGCCCGCCGGTATGTCGCCCGCCGGGGCCTCGCCCGCCGTCGACGGTCCGATCCGCTTCGAGAACGTCGCCTTCCGCTACCAGGAGGACGGCCCCGACGTGCTGCGCGGCCTGGAGCTGGAGCTGCGGCCGGGCCGGTCGACCGCGATCGTCGGCCTCAACGGCTCCGGCAAGACCACCCTGGTCAAGCTGCTGGCCGGGCTCCACGAGCCGACCGAGGGCCGGATCACCGCCGGCGGCACCGATCTGGCCGGGCTCCCCGCCGAGGCGTGGCAGCGCCGGATCGCCGTCATCTTCCAGGACTTCACGCGCTACCAGCTCACCGCCGCGGAGAACATCGGGATGGGCCGGCCGGAGCTGCTCGGCGACCGCGAGGCGCTGCTCGCCGCCGCCGAACGGGCCGGGGCGGCCGAGATCGTCGCGCGGCTCCCGAAGGGCCTGGACACCGTCCTGTCCACCCAGTACGAGGGTGGCAGCGACCTCTCCGGCGGGCAGTGGCAGCGCATCGCGCTGTCCCGCGCCCTGCTCGCGGTGGACGCCGGCGCCTCGCTGCTGATCCTCGACGAGCCCACCGCGCAGCTCGACGTGCGGGCCGAAGCGGCCTTCTTCGACCGCTTCCTGGAGATGACCGAGGGCATCACCAGCGTGATCATCGCCCACCGGTTCTCCAGCGTGCGCCGCGCGGACCGGATCGTCGTGCTGGCCGACGGCGGCGTGGCGGAGAGCGGCACCCACGAGCAGCTGATGGAACTAGACGGCCGCTACGCCGAGCTGTTCAGGATCCAGGCGGAGCGGTTCGCGCGCGACGAGGAATCCGGCGACGGCCCGACCGACGCGCAGGACCCGGACGGACAGGAAGAGGACCGCACCATGCGCCCGGTGGGTGCCCGATGACCACACTGTTCCACGCCGTGCGCCGGCTGCTGCGGCTCGCCGTGCACTGCGACTCCCGTCGCCTGACCCACGCCGTCCTGCTGATGACCGTCGGCTACCTGGCCACACCGCTGATCGCGGTCAGCCTCAAGGAGCTGACCACCGCTGCCATCGACGGCACCGGCTCGGCCGCCACCTGGCTGGCGCTGACCACGGCGCTCCTGCTGGTCGTCGAGCTGACGATGAATCACTTCGCCCACCTTTCCTACTTCGAGCTGGGTGAGCTGGAGGAGCTCAGCCTGCAGGCCGAGGTGATCTCGATCGCCCACGGCGACCGCGGCCTGGAGAAGCTGGACCGCGCCGACGTCGCCGACGCCCTGACCCTGATCCGCGAGGAGCTGCCGCGCACCCGCGCCGCGCTCGAAGCCGTCCTCCAACTCGGCGGCCTGGGGCTCCAGATGGCCGTCACCGCCGTCCTGCTCGGGCTGCTCAACCCGTGGCTGCTGCTGCTCCCGCTGTTCGCCGTGGTGCCCGTACTGGTCGGCAACCGGGCCCAACTCCTGGTCGACCGGGGCAAGGAGGCCACCGCGCCGGAGAACCGGCTGGGCCGGCACCTGCTCGAACTCGCCACCACCCACGCCTCCGTGAAGGAGGTGCGGCTGTCCGGCGCCGCGTCGGTGCTCATCGAGCGCCACGGCCGCGACTGGCGGCGCGCCACCGGCACCCTGGCCCGCGCCCACGCCAAGGCCGGACTGCTGCGCGCGGCAGGGCAGTTGGCCTTCGCCGCCGCGTACGGCGGTGCGATCTACCTGGTGGCCCGGCAGACCGTGAACAGCGGCGCCGGCGCCGGCATCGGGGACGTCATCCTGGTCATCACGCTGGCCGCGCAGGTCAGCCTCCAGGTCTCCAGCGCGCTCACGCTGCTCTCGGTGCTCCAGGGTGCCGGCCGCACCCTGCAGCGACTGGACGGGCTCCGCGAGCCGCACCGGGAGGAGGCGGCGAACGGCGCCGTCCCCGAGGTCATGACGGCCGGCATCCGCCTGGAGGGCGTCACCTTCCGGTACCCCGGCCAGCAGCGGGCCGTCCTGGACGACGTCACCCTGGACATCCCGGCGGGCGCGGCGCTCGCCGTGGTCGGCGAGAACGGCGCCGGCAAGAGCACCCTGGTCAAGCTGCTGTGCGGGCTCTACCGGCCCACCTCCGGCCGGATCCTGATCGACGGCGTCGACCTGGAGGAGTGCGACCCGCAGCTCTGGCAGCGCCGGGTGGCCACGCTGTTCCAGGACTTCGCCCGGCTGGAGCTGAGGCTGCGGGACAACGTGGGCATCGGGGACCTGGAGCGGCTGGACGACGACGCGGCGCTCAGCCGGGTTCTGGAGAGCGCCGACTGCGGCCCGGCGCTGGCCCGGGTCGACGGCGACCTCGACGGGCTGCTCGGCCGAGGGTACGGCGACGGGGCCGAACTCTCCGGCGGCCAGTGGCAGAAGCTCGGCCTGGCCCGGGCCCTGCTGCGCCGCCGCCCGCTGCTGGTGGCGCTCGACGAACCGGCCTCCGCCCTGGACGCCACCGCCGAGCACGCGCTGTTCGAGCACTTCGGCGACCTCGCGGCCCAGGCCCGGGCGGACACCGGAGCGGTCACCCTGCTGGTGTCGCACCGCTTCTCGACGGTGCGGATGGCGGACCTGATCGTGGTGCTGGAGGGCGGCCGGGTCTCGCAGGTCGGCAGCCATGCCGAACTCGCCGCCGCGGAGGGCCTGTACGCGGAGCTCTACCGTCTGCAGGCCCGCGTCTACCGCTGAGCTCTGCCGTCGGCGGGTCCGTGTCCCCGGAGTGGCGGGCACGGGCACATCGGCCGCTGGGCCAACGGCCCGGTCCCGCCCCCTTCGCCGGGGTCGGGCCGGACCGCGACCGGACCGGCCCCGGTGGCGAAGTGGCCCACTCCCATGCCGCACCACTGGCCCTGTCGGCCGGTCCACCCGCTCCCTAGCATTGATCCTGTCAGTGCGACCGAGCGGCCGACGGCCGCCCGACCCGGGAGAGCTGTGTCGATTCGATCCGTCCCACCGGCCGGGGCCCGGCGGACCCTCGCCGCCACCCAGTTGATCAGCTCGATCGGCGACGGCGCGTACTTCACCTGCTCGGCGCTGTACTTCACCCACGTCGTCGGCCTCTCGCCCGCCCGGCTCGGCCTCGGCCTGGCCGTCGCCTGGGCGATCGGCTCGCTGGCGGGAGTCCCGCTCGGCCACCTCGCCGACCGGCGCGGGCCGCGGGGCACGGCGGTGCTGCTGGCCCTGGCCACCGGTGCGGCCGTCGCCTCCTTCCTGGTCGTCCACTCCTTCACGGCGTTCCTGCTCGCCGCCGCCGTGTACGCCACGACGCAGTCCGGGCTCACGGCCGCGCGCCAGGCGCTGGTCGGCGGCCTCGTCCCGCGCGAGGAGCGCACCGAACTGCTCGCCCGGCTGCAGTCCACCCTCAACGCGGGACTGGCGCTCGGCGCGGCCCTCGGTGGCGTCGTCCTGGCCGTCGGCACGCGGACGGCCTTCCTCGCCGCCTTCCTGGTGACCGCGCTGGGCTTCCTGGGCGCCGGGCTGACGCTGCTGCGACTGCCCGAGGTCGCGCCCGGCCGGGACCGGACCGGCGCCGCGCCCCGGCTGGAGGTGCTCTCGGACCGGCCGTTCGCGGTGGTGACCCTGCTCAACACCGTCCTGCTGCTGCGGATGCCCCTGCTCAGCCTGGTGATCCCGCTCTGGATCGCCGAACGGGCGCCCGGGCTCGGCTGGTTGGGATCGGGCCTGTTCGTCCTCAACACGGTCGGGGTGATGCTCTTCCAGGTGCGGGTGGCGCGCCGGGTCACCGGACTGCGGACCGCCTCGCGGGCCGTGCGCGAGGCCGGCGTCGTCCTGCTCGTCTCCTGCGTGGTCTTCGCCCTGGCCGCCGCCGCGGGCCTGCCGCCCTGGGCGCTGGGCGGGCTGCTGGTCGCCGCCGCGGCGCTCCAGGTGGCCGGTGAGCTGCGGCAGTCGGCCGGCTCCTGGCAGATCGCCTTCGACCTGGCGCCGGCTCATCAGACCGGCCAGTACCAGGGGTTCTTCGGCTCGGGTGTGGCCGTGGCACGCACGGTCGGGCCGCTGCTGCTCACCACGCTGCTGCTGAGCTGGGGCACGCCGGGCTGGCTGCTGCTGGGCGCACTGTTCGCGGCGGCCGGCTGGGCGATGGGGCCGGCGGTGCGTTGGGCGGAGCACCGCCGCCCGGGAGCGGTGGCGGCGCCATCGGCGGCGCAGTCGGTACCCGCGCGTATCTGACGAGCCCTCACCAGCAGGCGGGTGCTGTCCGGATCGTGAGGGGGCGCGGACGGCCCGCGATGGATTTTGCGCCAAATCCTGCTCCGATAACGGAAATTGCCGGACAGATGGCGTCGCACCAGAAGAATCCACGGCGGTACGTGGTCTTCCCCTCCCGAGGAGCGGCTGCCAGGCTGACCGGGTTTGCAGAACCGGAGGAGGTTACGTGTCCCGTATCACCAGTCTCGCGCTGGCGGTCGCCAGCGCGTTCGCGCTCGTCGCCGGCACCACCGCCGCCGCCTCGGCGGCACCCGACCCGGGCGCGGCGGCCGCCGAGGCCCGGGTCGACCCGGTCGCCTGGACGCCGTGCAATCCCGACCCGTCCAAGCCGGACCCCGGGATATACGACTGCGCCGTCTATCCGGTGCCGCTGGACTACGCGCACCCGTCCGGCGAGAAGATCGGCATCGCCATGATGCGCCGGCGCGCGGGTGACCCGGCGAAGCGGATCGGCTCACTGTTCCTCAATCCCGGCGGCCCGGGCGGCAGCGGCTACCTCTGGGCGACCACGACCCGCTTCGAGCCCGAGGTCCAGGCCCGGTTCGACCTGATCGGCTTCGATCCGCGCGGCGTCGGCCTGAGCAACCCGCTGAAGTGCTTCGGCACCGACGAGGAGGCCAACGGCGTCTTCGACCGGCTGACCGGGGTGCCCGTCACCAAGGCCGAGATCGACGGCACGCTGGCCGCCACCCGGGACTACACCGACGCCTGCGACCGCAACGCCGGCCCGCTGATCGAGCACATGTCGACCGAGAACGTGGTCCGTGACCTCGACCGGATGCGCCGCGGGGTCGGCGACCGCCAACTCTCCTTCGCCGGCTTCTCCTACGGCACGCTGATCGGCGCCACCTACGCCAACATGTACCCCGACAAGGTCCGCGCGGTGATCATCGACGGCAACGTCGACCCGAACCTGCGGCTGCACGACGGCCTGGAGTACGACCGGCAGCGCGCGGACGGCTTCGAACTCGCCCTGGACGAGTACCTCAAGCGCTGCGAGGCGGCCGGTGCGCCGCGCTGCGCCTTCGGCGCGGGCGACACCCGGGCGAGGTTCGACGCGATCCGCGACCACCTGCGCACCTCCCCGGTCACCCTGCCGAACGGCACCCAGGTGACGCTGTCCAGCTTCACCAGCCAGGTCGCCAACGCGCTCTACGCGCAGAGCCGGCAGGCCCCGCTGGCCACCTCGCTGCAGGCGCTGGACGACGTGCTCCGCCAGCAGAAGGCCCCGTCCCTGGCCGTCCCGAAGAACGCGGCCGACGCCGACCCGCTGGCGGTGACCGTGCCCGCCGCGCTGCGCGAGGCCCCGGCGGACACCCCGTACTCGGCGGACGACTCCTACTACGGCGTCAACTGCCAGGACAAGCCGTACCCGTCCAACCCGCGGGCCTTCGTCAACGCGGCCCGCTCCTGGGAGCGCGACGCGCCGACCTTCGGGCGCTACCAGGCCTTCGACGCGCCCGCCTGCGCGACCTGGCCGGCCCCCGCGCGTGACGTCGAGCGGTACACCGGCCCGTGGAACCGGCGCACCGCCACCCCGGTGATGGTGATCGGCAACCTCTACGACCCGGCCACCCAGTACACCTTCGCCCAGCGCATGCAGCGCCAGCTCGGCAGCGCCGTCCTGGTCAGCGTCGACGTGATCGAGCACTGCGCGGTCGGCCGGAGCAAGGAGCTGAACAAGCTGGTCACCTCCTACCTGGTGAGCCGCCAGGTGCCGGCTCCCGGCCAGCTCCTCAAGCCGGACGCCGAAGCCTTCCCGCCGGTGGCCTGACCCCGCCGGGTCGGCAGGCAGCCGACGGGCGACCGGCCCCCCGTCCGTGCGGCGGGGGGGCCGGTGCGCGGTCCGGCCCCGGTCCGGGGGAGGGGCCGGTGCTCGGTCCGGTTAGGGGCGGGGCCGGTGCTCGGTCCGGCTCGGGCATCGAGTAGGTTTCCCTTCGGAACTGAGTCAGTACTGAAAGGGAACTCGCGATGACCACGGAGACCGGCCGACCGACCCCGCAGCAGACCTGGACCGCCGTCGACGGCTACTTCAACGGCCTGCTCGTCGAGGAGGACGCCGCCCTGCTCGCCGCCGTCGCCGACAGCGAGGCGGCCGGGCTGCCCCCGCACCAGGTGGCACCCAACCAGGGCAAGCTGCTCGCCCTGCTGGCCCGCGTGCACGGCGCCCGCCGGGTGCTGGAGATCGGCACCCTCGGCGGCTACAGCACCATCTGGCTCGCCCGCGCGCTGCCCGAGGGCGGCCGGGTGGTCACCCTGGAGGCCGACGAGCGGTGCGCCGCCGTCGCCACCCGCAACCTCGAACGGGCCGGGCTCGCACCGGTCGTGGACCTGCGCACCGGCCCGGCGCTGGACACCCTGCCGCAACTGGAGCAGGACGGCGCCGAGCCCTTCGACCTGGTCTTCATCGACGCCGACAAGC
Source organism: Kitasatospora sp. NPDC028961 (assembly GCF_055564815.1). NCBI lineage: Bacteria > Bacillati > Actinomycetota > Actinomycetes > Kitasatosporales > Streptomycetaceae > Kitasatospora > Kitasatospora sp. NPDC028961. The sequence continues at coordinate 96,296 of NZ_JBVHVO010000017.1, forward strand.
CCAGCAACCCCCACTACCTGGAGTGGGCGCTGCGGCTCACCCGGCCCGGCAGCCTGATCATCGGCGACAACGTGGTCCGCGACGGCGCCGTCACCGACGAGACCAGCACGGACCCCCGGGTCCAGGGCGTGCGCCGCTTCACCGAGCTGATCGCCGCGCACCCCCGGCTGACCGCCACCGCCGTCCAGACCGTGGGGGAGAAGGGCTACGACGGCTTCGTCGTCGCGCTGGTCACCGGCTGACCGGCGGGGCCCGTCCGGACGCGCGGTGGTCTCCCCCGGCGGCCCGTGGTTTGGCAGGGTGGGGTCGGCGCGGCCGCCGCCCGGGACCGGCCCGGACGGACCGGCCCCAGGAGAGGACGGCGACCGGTCATGACGGGGCAGCAGTTCGGGGACTACCAGAACGAGATCTACTTCGACGCGCTGTTCGGCAGGCAGCCGAAGCTCCCGATGGCCTTCGCCGAGCTGGCGGCGCGGGCCGAGGCCGCGCTGCCGCCGACGCTGCTGTCCTACGTGGCCGGCGGCGCCGGTGACGAGCGGACCCAGCGCGCCAACGCGGCCGCCTTCGACCGGTGGGGCCTGGTGCCCCGGATGATGGTCGGCGCCGCGCGGCGCGACCTGTCGGTGGACCTCCTCGGAATGCGGTGGCCCGCACCGCTGTTCCTGGCGCCGATCGGCGTGATCGGCCTCTGCGCCCAGGACGGCCACGGTGACCTCGCCACCGCCCGGGCCGCCGCGCGCACCGGCGTGCCGATGGTGGCCTCCACCCTCTCGGTCGACCCGCTGGAGCAGGTCGCCGCCCAACTCGGCGACACCCCGGGCCTGTTCCAGCTCTACACCCCCACCGACCGGGCGCTCGCCGAGAGCCTGGTGCGCCGGGCCGAGGAGGCCGGCTACCGGGGCATCGTGGTCACCCTGGACACCTGGGTCACCGGCTGGCGCCCGCGCGACCTCGCCACCGGCAACTTCCCCCAGCTACGCGGGCACTGCCTGGCCAACTACACCTCCGACCCGGTCTTCCGGGCCCGCCTCGCCAAGGCCCCGGAGGAGGACCCGGGCGCCGCCGTGCTGGAGTGGGCGGGCGTCTTCGGCAACCCGCTCACCTGGGCCGACCTGCCCTGGCTGCGCTCGCTCACCGAGCTGCCGCTGATCCTCAAGGGCCTCTGCCACCCGGAGGACGTCCGCCGCGCCCGGGACGGCGGCGTGGACGGCGTCTACTGCTCCAACCACGGTGGCCGGCAGGCCAACGGCGGCCTGCCGGCGCTGGACGCGCTGCCCGGCGTGGTCGAGGCCGCCGACGGCCTGCCCGTGCTCTTCGACTCCGGTGTGCGCAGCGGCGCGGACGTGGTCAAGGCGCTCGCCCTCGGCGCCACGGCGGTCGGCGTCGGCCGCCCGTACGCCTACGGCCTGGCCCTCGGCGGCGAGGACGGCGTGGTGCACGTGCTGCGCTCGCTGCTCGCCGAGGCCGACCTGATCATGGCGGTGGACGGCTACCCGACGCTCGCCGACCTGCGCGCCGAGGACGCCCTGCGCCGGGTCGAGCCCTGACCGCCCGCCGCTGGTCCTGCGGGCGGCTGCGGTGATCAACGGGTTCTCTGCCCGGCGGCGCGGGGGCGATCGGTGCCGGCGGGTTCGATGCAGCGGGACTGGACGTGCTCGTAGGCCATGGTGGTCTGTACGTCCACGACCTCCCGGCGTTCGGTGAGGCGGTCGATGACGAAGGCGTAGACCCCGTTGACGTCGGGGACAGCGATGTGGATCAGGAAGTCGTAGGCGCCGGAGGTGACGAACAGGCCGATGGTCTCGGGCAGCTGAGCCGCCCATTCGCGGAATCCTTCGATGATCGGGCGGGCCGGCGGCCGGATGCGGACCGAGATCAGGGCCTGAACGGAGCGCCCGGCAGCTTCGAGGTCCAGGGCCGCGTGGTAACCGGTGATGATCCCGTGCTCGCGCAGCAGTCTCACGCGCTCCAGAGAGGTGGAGGGCGAGACCCCCGTCTTGGCGGCCAGATCACGGTTGGTCTGCCGTGCATCGTTCTGCAGCTCCCGCAGAAGGGCCCGGTCCAGCGCATCAAGTTCCACGAATTCTCTCCTCTGCTGAATATAGTTTGGCATCCACTGAACTCTTCCTGATGTCTGCCTAGCCTATTGCCCCATGGAAGTGCAGAAGAACGGAACGACGGTCGGCGCTGGGCTGGTCCTCGGCGCGGCCGTGCTGTGGGGCACGGTCGGCCCGGCCCAGGTCCTGGCCGACAGCCCGCTGGGGACGGTGGCCCTGGGGGGCTGGCGGATGCTCGTCGGAGGCGTGATGCTCGGTGCCCTGGCGGCGCGGGGCCGGGGCAGGCTGCGCGCCCTGGCAGCCCGCTCGGCCCGGACGCCCCTCCTGGTGTGCGCGCTGTCGACCTGCCTGTACCAGGCGGCCTTCCTGTCCTCCGTGTCAAAGACCGGGGCGGCGCTGGCCACCGTGGTCGCGTTGGGCACCGCACCGGTCACCACCGGCGTGTGCGCCCGATGGGTCACCGGTGAGCGGCTGGGCACCGCCTGGCTGGCGAGCACGAGCACCGCGACAGCCGGCTGCGCCCTGCTGCTGGCCCCCGTGGGCCGCCCGGCAGATCCGCTCGGTCTGCTCCTGGGCGTGGTCGCCGGTGCCTGTTACGGCCTGTACACGGTCTTCGCCAAACGGCTTGCCGCCGACAACCCGGCCGTTCACCTGCCGACCGTCGCCGCGGTCTCGCTGACCGCCGGCGCCGTCATCCTGCTGCCCTGGACGGTCACCGACACCGCCGGACTCTTCGACACGCGCACCCTCGGCCTCATCGCGTGGCTGGGCCTGGCCACCACGGCCGCCGCCTACTGGCTGTTCTCCGCCGGCCTCACCCGGATGAGTGCCACCACCGTCGGCACCCTGAGCCTCGCCGAACCCCTGGCCGCGGCCCTGCTCGGCGTGCTGCTGCTCGGCGAGCACCTGTCGGCCACCGCCGTGGCCGGCTGCGCCCTGATGCTGGGCGGCCTGACCGCCGTCTCGCTGCCCCGTGCACGACGGCCCTCCCGGACGGCCACGGCCACGGCCACGGCCACGGCCACGGCCACGGCCACAACAAGCCACCGGTCTCCCGGCCCCCGCACCGTCGCTGACCGACCGGCACCTCGGAGCGAGCCCGCCTCTCCGCTGCGCTCGCCGATCCCATCGCCGATCCCCTCGCCGATCTCATCGCCCTCGACTCATTCACACCCGTAGCCTTCAGGAGCCCTCCGATGTCCACTTTCGAGATGTCCAGCGAGAACGTCCGCCCCGACCAGTCGACTCGGCAGGCGAAACTCAAGTGGGTCATCGTCGTCGACGAGAACCTGGCTGCGGGACGCCTGGTGAACGCGGCCGCCTGTATGGCCGCGGCCGTCGGCAAGACCCTGCCCGACCTCGTCGGGCGCGACGGCGAAGACGCCTCCGGAGTACACCACCCGGGCCTGCCCTGGGCCGGCTGCTCCATCCTGGCCGCCAGCGCGGACGCGCTGCACGCCTTGCGAGCCAAGGCGGCGACCAAGGACGAGTTGCTGATCGTCGGCATGCCCGGACCCGCACAGACCTCGCGCGTCTACGACGAGTACCTCGATCAACTCGCCGGCACCAGGAACGAGGACCTGACCTACTGCGCGATCAGCCTCGTCGGCCCCCGCAACAAGATCGACAAGCTCGTCGGCAAGCTCGGCCTGCTCCGCTGACCCGCGTCGACGGGACCACCGGTCGAAGACCGCCGTCGGAACCGTGCAGGCGCGGCCCGTCCGCAGGGTTGCCCTCCGGAGCATCGCTTCCTTGGAGCCCGGGCCGAACGGCCCGGGTGGGACTTGGAGCTGACGACCAGCCGCCGGGCCGTGGAGGGGGCCAGCATCGGCAGGGCCACACCTGGTTCGGCCCCGTTGGTGGTGCGTACCGACTTCTCCGGCCCCGCTTCGTGGGAGCGTCTGCGCAAGGTTCTGGCCACCCCGAACGAGCACGGGTCCCTTCCCGGCGTCGAGCTCGTGGATGATCCCCGCTTCGCGGGTGCGACCTGTGCCGAGGCGAGGAATCTGCTGCCGGGCGACTATCGGCACCCGCTGCTCGTCCTGGCGGACCCGGCGGCGCTCGGCTCGGCCGAGCTGCCGGTCGCCGTCGTGGAGCTGCGGGGTGAGCCGGGGCACTTCATCCGGGTGGGGGATCGACGGAGCGGTCAAGGCGGGGGCGTGGCGCCGGTGCTCGGCAAGGGAGTGCAGCCGGCGCCGGCGCTCGCACCGGTGTGGCGCGACGCGAATCGTGTACTATGTCATCCCTATGATGACAAGCATCCAGTCATCGAAAGGGTGACAACATGGACAGCCAGGACACCGGCGCGGCCGGGGTGGGGCCGGCCTCGTTCCTGGCCGCCGCCGCCGCGCTGGGCACGATGGACGCCGCCGCCCGCACCGCCCGCCACGCACCCCCGGACGACACCGGACAAAACGATCCGCAGCAGGCCCTTTCCGCACTCCTGCTGCTGCGCCACCTGCGCGCGGAGCTCGCCGACTGGGAGACCGGCCTGATCGAGACCGCCCGCGACGCGGGCGCCACCTGGGCCGAGCTCGCCGAACCGCTGGGCGTCCAGAGCCGCCAGGCCGCCGAACGCCGCTACCTGCGCCTGCGCCCCAACACTGACGCCGGCACCGAGGCGGGCAGCACCGGCGAGCAGCGCGTCCAGGCCACGCGCAGCCAGCGCGCCGCCGACCGCGCGGTGGCCACCTGGGCCCGCGACAACGCCGCCGACCTGCGCCGCCTCGCCGGACAGATCGGCGCCCTGGACGGCCTCGGCCCCCAGGCAGCCCCCGCCGTCGAACGCCTCCTGGACGCCCTGGGCCACCACGACCCTGCCCGTCTGCTCGCCCCGCTCGCCGAGACCCGCCCCCTCCTGGAGGCGGGCCACCCGAAGCTCACCGACCGCCTCGATCAGCTCACCGCCCGAGCCGACCAGCTGCGCGACGACAGCGCTCGGCAGCGCCGCACACCGCCAGCCGGCCCGTGACCGCGCCGGGCACGCCGCTGCCGGTCCGCGACCCGCACGCCAGTGGCCCCGCACCCACCGTCACCATCGGCGACGGGGACGGCGACGGCGGCGGGATCGTGCGCGTCGACCGGTCCAGCACGCGCCCGGACCCGCCCGCGGTCCGCTACGGCGCGACGCTGGAGGGCCGAGACGGCTGGAAGCTGTTCCTGTCCTGCGACGGCACGGCCCGGCCCGGCCTCACCCGCCCCGAGCAGCCCTACCAGCCCCTCAGCCACATCTGAACACCCCGGGGCCGGCCACGCGGTACACCCGCCGGCCCCGGGGGCCTGACCGCATACGAACCCTTTCCACCACTCGAAGGAGATGCCTCCCGTGGCCAGTCCGACCCAGACGCTGGAGTTCCAGGCGGAGACCCGCCAGCTGCTGCAGCTGGTGATCCACTCGATCTACTCCAACAAGGACATCTTCCTGCGCGAGCTGATCTCCAACGCCTCCGACGCCCTCGACAAGCTCCGCCTGGAATCCCTCACCGACTCCACCCTTGAGGCCTCCGACCCGCACATCGTCCTGGAGGTCGACAAGGACGCCCGCACCCTGACGGTGCGGGACAACGGCATCGGCATGACCCGCGACGACGTCGTCGACCTGATCGGCACCATCGCCAAGTCCGGCACCGCCGGCCTGCTGGCGAAGATCAAGGAGGCGAAGGACGCGGATGCCGCGCAGCACCTGATCGGCCAGTTCGGCGTCGGCTTCTACTCGGCGTTCATGGTCGCCGACAAGGTCACCCTCCACACGCGTCGCGCCGGCACCGAGCAGGGCACCGTGTGGGAGTCCGACGGCGAGGGCACCTACACGATCGCGGAGGTCGAAGGTCTGCCGGTGGGCACCTCGGTCACCCTGCACCTCAAGGCCGAGGACAGTGAGGACGGGCTGGGCGACTACCTGGCCCGGTGGAAGATCCGGCAGATCGTCAAGCAGTACTCGGACTTCATCCGCTGGCCGATCCGGATGGCCACCGAGCCCGGCAGTACCACTGCCGACGACAGCGCCGACGCCGACGCCGACGGCGTGGCTGCGGGCGAGTTGGAGACGCTGAACTCGATGAAGGCGCTGTGGGCCCGTCCTCGCAGCGAGGTGACCGAGGCCGAGTACAGCGAGTTCTACCAGCAGATCAGCCATGACTGGCAGGCCCCGGCCGAGACCGTTCACATGCGCGCCGAGGGTACCTTCGAGTACGAGGCGCTGCTGTTCATCCCCTCCCAAGCCCCGTTCGACCTGTTCTCCCGGGACACGAAGCGGGGCGTGCAGCTTTACGTCAAGCGGGTGTTCATCATGGACGACTGCGACGCGCTGATGCCGAACTACCTGCGGTTCGTCAAGGGCGTGGTGGACGCCCACGACCTGTCGCTGAACGTCTCCCGCGAGATCCTGCAGCACGACCGCCAGATCACCGCCGTGCGCCGGCGCCTCGTCAAGAAGGTCCTCGGCGCTCTCAAGGACATGCGGACCAAGAACGGCGAGACCTACGCGAAGGTGTGGGAGCAGTTCGGCCGGGTCCTCAAGGAGGGCCTGATCGAGGACCGCGACAACACCGACGCCCTGTTGGAACTGGTCAGCGCCGCCTCGACCTATGATGCGGAGAAGCCCACCACGCTGCGCGACTACGTCGCGCGGATGAAGGACGGCCAGGACACCATCTACTACCTGACCGGCGAGAACCGGGCGATGGTGGAGAACTCCCCGCACATGGAGGCCTTCACCGCCAAGGGCTACGAGGTCCTGATCCTCACCGACCCCGTCGACGAGGTCTGGACCGACCAGATCCCCGCCTTCGACGGCCACCGCTTCCAGTCCGTAGCCAAGGGCCAGGTCGACCTCGACGACAACGCCGACGGGGAAGGCAGTGACGAGGCGAAGGCGGAGAAGGCGCAGCGCGAAGAGGACTTCGCCGCCCTCCTCGCCTGGCTCCAGACCACGCTGGCCGAGCACGTCAAGCAGGTCCGACTCTCCACCCGGCTGACCACCTCCGCCGCCTGCCTGGTCGGTGACGCCCACGACCTGACCCCCACCCTGGAGAAGATGTACCGGGCCATGGGCCAGGAACTTCCCCAGGTCAAGCGCATCCTCGAACTCAACCCCAGCCACCCCCTCATCACCGCCCTGCACCAGGCCCACCAGGCCGGAGCGGACAACCCGGCGCTCGCCGAAACCGCCGAACTCGTCCACGGCAGCGCCCTGCTCGCCGAAGGCGGAGACCTGCCCGACCCGGCCCGCTTCACACGCCTCCTGGCCGACCGCCTCACCCACGCCCTGTAGCCCCCGCCGGGGGGGGGGGGGGGGGGGGGGGGGGGGGGGGGGGGGGGGGGGGGGGGGGGGGGGGGGGGGGGGGGGGGGGAGGGGAGGGCTGTCGCCCCCCCTCCCCCCCCCCCCCCCCCCCCCCCCCCTTCCCCTCCCCCCCCCCCCCCCCCCCCCCCCCCCCCCCCCCCCCCGCCCCGCACCGCGCGCGGCCGTCCCCGCCCGGCGCGCGCCGCAGGGAAGGGCCTTGGGGCGCTGCCGCGGCCGGGCACACCGAGGACGCAGACCGCATCAATTCACGCAGACGGCACCCCGTCGACCTGCTGCTGGACCGCTCCCGCGCGCCTGCCGCAGCGGTTCAGGCAGGCCGGGTGACCGTCGTCGGGCTCGCCTACCGGCTCGCCGACGGCACCGCCCACCTGGTCACCAGCCTGGCAGGAGTCACTCTGCCTGGGGGCCGGATGGGCGGGGGTGTGGAGGGAATCGCGCAGGGCGTACGGGTCGGCGATGGAGGCCGGTTCGGCGAAGCGGGCCGGCAGCCGGCGGATGGTACGCCGCCGCCGCGGACAGCCTCGGTGATCGCCTCGACGAGGGCAGCCTGCCCGTCCCGGGCGGTCTGCGGTGCTCCGGGCGCCAGGCCCTCCACTCCCGCCCCTGCGCGCTACTGCTTGTTCGTCGCCAGGGCGTGGCGGCGGCTCGGGGGGTGCCGCCGCCACGCACCGGAAGAGTACCTCACTCACGGCGAACGCAAAATCTATGCGCGCTGGAGTAGACATTGCTCGCGGGCGGGTCTAGCGTTTCTCTCGTAGACAGCAGTCGGCGATACCGGCCAGACACGAACTGGCCGGGGTTGTTGGACAGAAGTTCGCAGTTCGGTCCGGCAGTGGAGTTCCGAAGCCAGGCAGGTGCAGGACGGCGACGGGACTGGCTGCCGGACCGGGCGGCCTGCAGGTATCAGGGGCCGCCACCAGCGGTACCGGTTGTGCGTAGTTCAGTGAGTGCAGTACTGGCAGTACGAAAGTGACAGTGCAGTCCAGCGGATGAATGGAGGGCGCAAGCGCCATCAGGATCGCCCGGCCCGTGAACACTCGCCCGGGCGGACACCGCAGACCCCCACGCAAGGACGGTGGTTTCCGGTCACGCATACGCGATCCCCGCACCCCGGCCTCCGGGGCAACGCGGAACCCAAGGACCGGCCCAGGCCGGTAGATGGTGTTATACCCCTTCGGGGCCCCGGAGCCGACACGGCGCCGGGGCCCCTCAGCGCGTTCTCCCAGAACCAGGGAGGCGCGGTGACGACGAGCACCCCCCTCGGCGCCGGCCGCCTGCCGCACCGTCATCCTCGAAGCTCACTTCGAAGAAGCCCTGCGCCTCAACGAGCGACGCCGCCGTTCCCGGCAGGTCGGGAACCGCGGCGACTTCCCCCGTCCGTCCCGTGGGTTGCTGCGGCCCCGATCCGCCCCGCTTCGGGCCGAAGACTACCTCTCCTTCGAACGTCGGGAAATCTATGCTGACTGGAGTAGGTATTGCCGCTCTCCGTGGTTGGTGTTTCTCCCGTAGGCAGCAGCTCCGAAGTGCGCAGTTCGGCACGGTTGCAGGGTTCTGACGTCACAGCAGGCCATGCAAGGACGGTGGTTTCCGGTCACGCATACGCGATCCCCGCACCCCCTCTCTCCGGGGAGTTGCGGAACAAGGAAGCCGGTCAAGGCCGGTAGATGGTGATGTATCCCTTCGGGGCCCCGGAGCCGCAACGGCACCGGGGCCCCTAGCCGCGTCCCCGAAAACTCATGAAGAGCGGCAGTGACCGCCCGTTGCACCCGTGCCCGCGGGCCCGCGACGACCAGTCATGTGGCTGCAAGAAGAACGGCCGTGTAGTGCGCGCTGAAGGCGGCGACGGTGAGGGCGTGGAAGACCTCGTGAAAGCCGAACCAGTACGGTGACGGGTCTGGACGTTTGAGTCCGTAGACGACACCTCCCGCGGTGTAGAGCAGACCGCCGGCGATGACGAGGACGACGACCGCGGTGCCACCGGTGCGGGCGAAGTCGGGCAGGTAGAGGACGGCTGCCCAGCCCAGGGCGATGTAGCACGGGGTGTACAGCCACCGGGGAGCCCCCATCCACAGCGTGCGGAAGGCGATGCCGGCCAGGGCGCCCGCCCACACCACGGTCAGCAGCACCGTCCGGCGCCGTCCGTGCAGCAGCAGCACCGCCAGCGGGGTGTAGGTGCCGGCGATGATCAGGAAGATGTTCGCGTGGTCGAGCCGCCGCAGGACCGCCTCCCCGCGCCGGCCCCATGTTCCCCGGTGGTAGACGGCGCTGGTACCGAACAGCAGCCAGGCCGACAGCGCGAACACCGAGCAGGCCGCCACCGCCGCGGCCGGGCGCGCAAGGGCGATCAGGACGACGCCGCCGGCCAGTGAGAGGGGGAAGATGCCGGCGTGCAGCCAGCCGCGCATCGCCGGTTTCGGCGCCGCCTCCACACACGGCGCGCCGCCGGCCGGGTCGGTGGCTGTCAGTCGGGCAGTCGGCCGGCCGGTCGTGCCGGCGGGCGCATCAAGCGCGGCGGTGTGGAGGGAGCCGGACGTGGTGCGGGGGCCGGGCCGGGACTTTCCTCCGTCTCCCGGCGGCTGGGTGTCTTCGGCGATCATGCGCTCATTTTAGGAAGGGCGGATGACGTGCGGCCGACGCCCGCAGGAAGGCCCGGGTGCCGGACCATCGGGCGCGGTGGGGGCGCGGGCCCGGTACAGCCAACGAGAAGTAGGCCACCGGGCCCACGCCGCGGGGCACGTGTCATGACCCGGGCCGAACGGTAGTGGATGAACGACCCGGAAGTGACTTCCGGTGGGGAGGAGAGCTGTCCTATCGGGCGGCGTGGAACCAGCCTGCGCCGGTGAGGCGGGCCGTGCGGGTGGGAGTGGCCGGCCGGCGGTCGGGGGCTGGTGTCCGGGGCGGCCTGCGGTGAGCACCTGCCGCTCACCGCGGGCCGGTCTCGTCGGCCTGGTGGGTGGATCAGGTGTCGGCTGCGGGTTCCTGTCCGGCGTCGCGGCGGAGCTGTTCGTTGATGCGCAGGGCTTCTTCGAGTTGGTCTTCGAGGATGATGATGCGGCAGGCGGCGTCGATGGGGGTGCCCTGGTCGACGAGGTCGCGGGCGCGCATGGCGATCCGTAGTTGATAGCGGGAGAAGCGGCGATGGCCGCCGTCGGAGCGCAGGGGGGTGATGAGGCCCTGGTCGCCGAGGGCGCGTAGGAAGCCGGGGGTGGTGCCGGTCATCTCGGCGGCGCGGCCCATGGTGTAGGCGGGGTAGTCGTCGTCGTCGAGGGAGTCGGGGGTATGCGGTCGAATGGCTGTCGTGGTCACTGCACCTCTTCTGGTTGTTGTGCCCGGGGACGCGCTGAGGGGCCCCGGGGCCGTTGCGGCTCCCGGGGCCCCGAAGGGTTTACACCATCTACCGGCTCTGGGGCCGGGGTCCTTGTGTCCGCACTGCCCCGGGGGAGGGGGTGTGCGGGGATCGCGTATGCGTGACCGGAAACCACCGTCCTTGCGTTGGGGTCCACGGAGTCCGCCCGGGCTGTTTCCTCACGGGCCGGGCGATCCTGATGGCGCGTCGTCCCTCCATTCATCCTCTGTACGGGCCGGCTACTGCGAACTGCGGTACTTCGAACTGCGTGGTAGTGCCAACTACCCGGTCCTGCTGCGGCGGTCCCGCCGACTCCGGCAGCCAGCCCCGTCGCCCGTCCTGCTCAACCTGCTCGGCTTGGAACCCCACTGCCGGACTCCCAGTGCGCGCGCCCGCAGCCTGGGCGCCTTCACCGGGATACCGCGTACTGCGACTGCCGGTACTGCCGAACTCAACTTCACCTACGAGTAGTGCACTTGCTGAACTGCGGTACCGCTCGGTGGCGGCCCCTGATACCTGCGGGCCACCTGGCCCGGCTGCCAGCCCCGTCACCGTCCTGCACCTGCTGTGGCTCCGGGTCTCCGCTGCCGCGCCGTTCTTCACGCCCACCTGCCCGGCGTGTCCTACGTCCTGCTCAACTGCTGGGTACTGCGTACTGCCCTTGCTGAACTGCGGTACCGCTGGGTGGCGGCCCCTGATACCTGCGGGCCGCCCGGCCCGGCCACCGGTCCCGTCGCCTTACTGCACCATCCCTGGCTTCGAAAACCCTGCAACCGTGCCGACCTGCGCACTTCTGAACCGCTGCCCGCCAGTTCGTGTCTGGCGGGTACCGCTTGATCTCGGCTACGAGAGAAACACTAACCACGGTGCGCGGCAATGTCTACTCCAGCGGGCACAGATTTTCCGCACCGGTCGGGGAGGAAGTCTGCGCCCCGTACGAGGCGGGGCGACCGGTCCCCGCTACCGCGACGCCCTCGACACCGCTCGGCAGTGCCGCGCCCGTCCGCCGGGGGCCCGACAGGACCGCGCCGACCTGCCCCACTGCCGGATCAGAGGGCGCTGGTTGTGGCGTCGCAGGTCAGGCACAAGTACCCGGCCCAGCGCGGTGGATGCCGCCCCTGCCCCGGCCGCTGCGGACTTCACCGGTCGGCTGCCATGGCCGCGGTGTCCATTCCGGACACGGTCGGCGCCCCAGGCCGACGGGTGCATCCGGATCCGAGGGTGCGGCACGGACCCGCCGCACCGACACCGTCGCGGTCAGGCGGAGATGGCCTCGCGTTCGCCTTTCGCCGTGATGGCGATCTTGCGGGGGCGGGCCTTCTCGCTGATCGGCACGCGCACGCTCAGCACGCCCTGGTCGTAGTCGGCCTCGATCCGGTCGGTGTCCAATGCGTCGCCCAGAAACACCTGCCGGGAGAAACGGCCCAGCACCCGCTCGTCCGCCAGCACCTCCGCGCCCTGCGGCAGCCCGGACGCGCGCTCCGCGCGCACGGTCAGGACGTTGCGCTCCACGTCCAGGTCGATGGTCTTCGGGTCGATGCCCGGCAGGTCCAGGCGCAGCACGAACACCTCTCCGTCGCGGTAGGCGACCAGCGGCATCCCCGCCGGCTGGGACGCGGTACCGACCAACTGCTGGGTCAGCCGGTCCAGGTCGCGCATTCCGCGCAGGGAGTCGGTACGCATCAACAAAGGGATCAGCTCCTCACGGTCGTGAACGGTCACGGGTGCCCAGAGGCGCCATGGCGCCGGACCTGCCCGGCTCTGTCCTCCTGCCTGGGCACCTCGACGAGAAAGTTATAGCGACGCCAGAGCTTTCTTGACAAGCTGACGCTCAACTTTGGCGAGCTCGGTGCGCGCGACCCACCAGGTCGAGCGCGGGAGTCGGCGCTGCTTGCAGCGCTTGGACCTGCTCGTCGGTGCACGGTGCGAGGAGTTCCTGGACGGGCAGGTCGAACATGCGCTTGAGGATCGCGGGCGTCGGGTGGTGAGGTCGGGCGACGCCGCCGGCACGCCATTGCCCGAAGCTCCTGTCCGTCAGCGTGGCTTCTTGAAAGCGAGGTCGTCGGTCTCCCGATAGAGGTCCCCCGCGATCCGCTTGTACGCGGTGAGGAAGTCGCGGAAGTCCATCTCCGCGTTGGTGACTAAGGCATGGAACAGTGTGCTCATCGCAGTCCCTTCGGGTCGCAGCCCCAGCAACCGGCTGGCCCGGGCGCTTGCCGAAGGCCCGGCCGACGCGGGGGCGGCGAAAAGGTTGGTGTTCAGGGCCGACGGAACCGGGTAACGTCTTTGCCATGTTCTTCCAGACCCCGATTTACGAGTGAGCGCGTGATGGGCCCCTGCTGACGTCCTTCGACGTCGCCGCCCGTCCCCCACCGATGAATCCGTAGATCAGTTCACTTCACTTCACCACCGGGAGAACCCACGACCGTGAGCAAGAACATCAACAACCCCGTGGGCATGGGCGGCGGCCAGCGCAAGAGGCAGTCCCGCGCCGAACGGCAGAACAACGGTCCGCACCGCAACCTCGACCGCCAGGGTGCGGCCGACCAGAAGGCGGAGCTGCTGCGCAAGATGCGCGAGAAGGCAGGAACGGCTGAGGGCGCCGGGCAGGCGGGCGGCGACATCGTACAGGGCTGACGCACCGCCGCCGCAGCGCGGCACCGCACGGGGCAGGGCTCGGACCGCGACGCGCGGTCCGAGCCCTGCCTCCCCGTACCGGGCGCGGCCGGTCCCGCTCAGTTCTTGGCCGACCACCCACGTCTCAGCTCAGCTGACCACCCGGGGCAGCCGCAGAATCGGCAGCCCCGTCACCGCCACCACCCCGAGCTGCACCAGCAGCTCAGCACTTCCCCGTGTCCAGCCCGGGCCACACCGCAGCCGGCGGCGGCAGAGGAAGTGGACACGGCCGCAGGACAACACTGGTGGACACCTCGGTGGGACGACCGCGAAACCCGCTGGCCAGAACGACTCCGGCGGTCAGGCCGATGCGGAACCCATAGGCGGGCCCTGCTGAAGGGTCGACAGATTGTCGTCACCCGCAGTGACCGGAGCCCTGGGGGCCGTTCGGGGATCAGTTTGGGACCACGACTGGTGAACGCCTATGAGCGCGCCGGGCATGCTCGCTGAGCTGCTGCCGCCCCTTGTAGGCGCGAAAGGGCTCTCCTCGCCTTTGTGCTTCTCGGCTGGCGTCGCGATGCTGAGTCCGGAAACGCGCAGCCTTCGGTTGGGTCAGATATTCGCGGCTGATGTTCCGTTGGGACTGTTCCGGGATCTGCCACTGTCCTGTTTCCGGTGGTTGTCCGGTATGGGAAGGCTTCATGGCGGTGCGGATTGTGGGCAGCTGCGATCCGCGTCGGCGGTTGACCATGTCGAGATGCCGCTGATGCTTTCCGCCGGGTAATTGTGCACGCATTGCGCGTGGCCAGTTCCGGATGGCACTCCGCTCATCGCGTTCGCTGAAGCGGTGTCATCTCGGATGCCGTTGGGGGCGTGGGCGTATTCCGCTGGCGACGAGACGGAGTTCGCGGCGGGGCCGATCGCGGAGGAGGAGCGGGTGGACTCGAGTGTTGTGCGTGACCGGCAACGCCGGAGGTGGCAGCGCCTGCAGGCGCAGCTGCTGGAGAGCCGTACGGTCACAGTGGCGTACCCGTGTCTTGCGCCGTGGGTCGAGCCGATGCAGGCCGGGCTCGCCGGGGCCGTCGACCAGGCTGGATCGGCCGGTCGACGACTGGAATACCCAGGCGCGTGCTCTGTCCACCCGACACGCGGCTGCTCCCCGCCGCTTGCTCACGGTCGATCTCCCTCCGCTGCTTCGCGCTGACAGCGGAGAGGGGGAGAAGGACCGGCTGACCCGGGGGGAGGCCGGTGTCCTCACGGTGTATCAGGTGGGCGCGCCCTGGTCGGCGGGAGTATCGATCGGCCGTTGGGGGCCGGCAGCATTCCCGCTCGAGGGCCGCTCGCAGTGTTGTGCAGGCGGATGGGGCTGGGAGGGTGTACGGGGCTCGCGCCTGGTGTGTGCGAGGCGACGCGCGGGAAGTGCCGGCGGTGTTTCCGTGGGTCTACGGTGGAACTGGATGATCGGTATCTGTGAGCCGGAGTCCGAGGATCGAGGTAGCGGGCATGAGCTTGAGCATCCGAAACCAGTTGTCCGGCACTGTGACGTCGGTAGCCGAAGGTGAGGTCATGGCTACGGTCAGGGTTCGCCTCGATGGGGGCCGTGACATGACCGCTGCGGTGACCAGGGAGGCTGTGAGGGATCTCGGCCTGAGGGAAGGCAGTGCTGTCCGGGCGTTGGTGAAGTCCACCGAGGTCGCGCTGGCGACCGGTCCGGTGGAGGGGTTGAGTATCCGCAACCAGCTGCCCGGCACGGTCGCCGCTGTGTCCACGGGTGGGGCGATGGCAGGAGTGAGGGTCACCGTGGACGGCGGTGAGCTGACCGCTGCCATCACCGCCGACGCCTGCGCCGATCTGGGCCTGGCCGAAGGCTCGTCCGTGGTGGCGCTGATCAAGTCCACCGAGGTCTCGCTCGCAACCACCTGATTCGTCCCCGGCAGCTCACCGCCACCACGGCTGGTGCCAGCAGCCGGAGACCTCAGGGGGCGATGCCGGTACGAAGGCGGGGTGCATGACGCTCGTACCTGCGGGTGCGCACTGGTCGGTCTCCGTCGGGGGGAGCGACCCCAAGATCCCGCTTGGCCGGGGCCTCAGCCTGCGAAGCTGAGGCCCCGGCCAAGCGGGATGGAGGTGTGTCCGTCTGTCGGCGATGGCTGCCGCCGTTCTTGATTCTCAGCGAGCCGTGACGGTGTTGCCTGAGACCTCCGTACCGCCGGTGTTGCTGTTCAGCGTCATCGTGCCGTGGACCTCGTTGCCCGCGCAGTTGTCGGCGTTGCCGGGGTCCGATCCGATCAGGACGTAGCCGCTGGTGCCGTGGACGGTGACGGCTCCCCGGAGCGTGGAGTGGCAGACGGTGAGGGCGAGGGCGCTGTCGGCTGTCAGGGAGCCGTGGATTTCGGCGTCGAGGACGGCCAGTGCTCCGCCGGACCGTACGGTGATCGCTCCGTCCTGGACGCCACCGGATGCGATGCACAGGGAGCGATCGGTGTCGACGGTCAGCCGGCCGTGGTGAGCGGTGGTGATGCACGGTTCGCTGAAGCCGACGGTGAGGCCGGTCGGGTCGGCGGTGGTGCTGGCGTCGAGGCGCGGGTCGCCGCTGTAGGCGGCGGTGATCGGGTGGGATCCGGGCTGGAGCCGGGTCGTGGTGAAGGTGGCCCGGTTGTCGGTTAGCGGCACGGTGGCCAGGGGCGTGCTGCCGTCGGAGAAGGTGACCGTTCCGGTCGGGGTGGGCGCGGCGGGGTTGGTCGGGTCGACCGTCGCGGTGAGGGTGACGGGGTGTCCGAACAGTGGCGTCGCCGTGTCGGTGGTGAGTGTGGTGGTGGTGCCGTAGCGGAAGGAGACGACGGCTCGGCCGTCGCCGTGGTTGACGCCCTGGAGGAGCGAGGCGTCGGTAGCCGTGGGTGCCGCGTAGCTGCTGCCGCCGCCACCGCCCGCGCCGTACAGGTTGCCGGGGTTGCCGCCGCCCGATCCGCCTCCGCCGCCGAACCAGCCGCCGCCGCCACCGCCTCCGCCGTTGCCGCCGCGGGCGCCGTTGCCTCCGGTGCCGCCGCTGCCCGGGTTGTACAGGCCCGTCCAGTTGTCGTAGTCGCCGCCGGGAGCGCCGGGGCCGCCGAGTGCGGAGTTGGGGCTGCCGGTGCCGGGGGCGGTCTGGGTACCGCCGCCGCCGGCTACACCGGAGCCGGCCGGGCCGCCGCCCTGGCCGCCGGCCTCGCCGGTGGGGCCGCCGCCGTTGCCGCCGTGCAGCAGGGGTCCGCCGTTGCCGGCGCCACCGCCGCCGCCGGCGACGAGTACCCGGTCGGCCGCGCCGAAGGTGCCGGTGCGCACGTCGGAGGCGCCGCCGCCGGAGCCGCCGCCGCCGTGGGCCCCGCCGCCGCCGGTGCCGTGGCCGTAGCCGCCCGGTCGGGCGAACTCGCCGTGCCGGGAGGTGCCGGGGATGCCGGCAGCGCCGAGGGTGATCTGCAGGGTCTGGCCGGGTATCACGGCCAGGGTGGTCCTGGATTCACCGCCGAGGCCGCCGGGCGCGCCGGTGTTAGGCGGGCTGGGGGAGACGTACCCGGCGGCGCTGCCGCCCTCGGCGCCGAACAGGTCGATGCTGACCGCGGTGACGCCGTTCGGCACGGTGAAGGTGTCCGTGCCGGTGGCGGTGTAGGTGCAGCCGGGGGAGGAGGAGGTGAGGACGCCGGTGCTGCCGCACGGCGAGGCCGGTGCCGCCGCGGCCGCGGTGACGGGCGCGAGTGCGGCGGCCAGCAGGCCGCAGGCTCCGGCCAGCGCGTTGATGGCGGAGCCGAGGGCACGCGGACGGGGGGTGGTCCGTGGGTTCATGGGTGTTGGTGTTGCCTTTCCGGGCCGGCGCGGGCGACCCGAGGTGGAACCGGGGATCCGCAGGCGGGCCGGGTGCTTCCCGGCCTGCCTGCGGATCGGGCTGGGGGTGGATCAGATGCCGTCGTTGGCGCACAGCGCCCAGGCGTCGGAGTAGTTGCCCGTGGAGCCGGCGCCGCCGGTGTGGGTGTAGGCGGTCCAGTAGGACGCGGTGGTGGTGCCGTCGCTGACCGGGTTGCCGCCGGCGTCGCTCGGGTAGCTGCCGTTGAAGTGGTCGCCGCCGGAGCCGGGCCCGGCGAAGTCGGTGCCGGTCACGTTGCCGCTGCTGATGGCCGCGCCGCCGCTGACCAGCTTGCCGTCGTTGACGCCGCAGCCCACGGTCACCGTCTGGCCGGTGGTCGCGGTGTTCGGGCCGCTCGCCTCGCTGTTGCGGACCGTGACGGTGGCTCCGCTCACGTTGATGTTGTTGCCGCTGCAGATGGCGTAGGCGTAAGTCTCGTTGGTGGAGCCGCCGCCACCGCCGTTCCAGCCGACCGCGGCCCAGGAGTCAGGGTTGGTCTCCCCGTTGGCCGCGGCCTTCTGCCCGTAGTCGTGGGCGGAGTTGTTGAAGGTCGGGTAGCTGGCGATCGGCTTGAGGCTGCCGACGTCGGCCGGGGTGGTCCGGGCGCCGCCGCCGAGCAGGCGGGTGCCGGCCGGGCAGGTCGCCACGGTCAGGGCCACGGTGGCGGAGGCGCTGGGACCTGCGACCTTGTTCATCACCACCTGGGTGTGGTTGATCAGGTTGCTGGTGAAGCAGACCGCGAACGGGGTGGTGGAGAAGGAGGCGTTGACCGCGCCGCCGCTGCCGCCGATGGCGAGCCAGTGGGTCACGTCGGTGCCGACGACGCCGGCGGAGCCGAGGTACTCGGTGGAGCCGTCGGAGCTGGGCTCGGTGCCGTTGACCTTGTTGCCGTTGGACGAACTGCCGGTGCCGATGGCCTGGTTGATGCCACCACCGGATATCAGACCGCTCGCGCAGTCCGCGTGGGTGGAGATCTCGGAGAACGTCGAGACGGGCCCGGCGGTCGCGCCGGGAGTCTTCACCGTCACGCTGACGGTGTTGGCGTACGCGGTGCCCGACACGGCAACCACCAGGACGGCGCCGATCGCGAGCGCCTTTCCTACGGTGACGCGACGCAGAAAGCCCATGGACATCGGGCGGTCCTTTCTCGTGCCGACGCGGCAAGGACGCAGGCCGACGTCGGCTGGGGGTGGGGGAAAGAGGGGCGCTGAAAGCCTGATGGCCGACCCGTGGGTAGACCATTGGTGATCCACACGGTGCGGCCGGGCCTTCACTGGGTGGCCACCCAGGCAGCGGCTCGCGCTGGAACGGGCCCACCCACACCTCGGTGATTCCGCTGATGTACCGCGCCCCGCAGTAGTCCGCGGGCACCACCAGCTGCGGCCCCGCGCTGTCGAGTGGCGCCCCGTCGATGCTCGTGGCCAGAAGAATCCGCTGGCCACCGAAATCCGGGTCGATCTCCGCCCACGACACCACCGCGCAGTGCCCGTCCGCCCCCGTGACGGTCAGCAGGAACCGCAGGCGCTCCTTGCGCAAGGTCGCGACGGTGTTACCGCGCCGTCCGCAGATACCCGCCTATCGATCAGTTCAGATTGGCAAATACGACCTGTCTTCTCGTTCTGTCATCGCAGCTGCGGCATGTTCATGCGCTGGTTGATCACCCAATTCGGGCCTCGGGGCCTGGTGTGCCGACCTACTCGTTTCGGCTGGTGGGACCTTGCTTCAATCGCCGTGTCGATCTGTCGAGGACGGTGGTTGCACGTGGACCTGAACACGGTGGTGGAGTTGCGCGACGCGCGCAGTCGCGGCACATGGCGGCCCGGGGACGCCTGGCTGGGCGGGGGCACGTATCTGTTCTCCGAGCCGCAGCCGCACATCCGCCGTCTGATCGACCTGAGCCGGATGGGCTGGGAGCCGGTCCGGATGACCCCGGCCGGGGGCGTGGAGATCGCCGCGACCTGCACGATCGCCCAGCTGTCCCGCTTCGCCCGGCGCGCGGACTGGCCGGCGGCGCCGCTGTTCGAACAGTGCTGCCGGGCATTCCTCGCCTCGTGGAAGATCT
The DNA here is from genome assembly GCF_055564815.1 of Kitasatospora sp. NPDC028961. Classification (NCBI taxonomy): domain Bacteria; kingdom Bacillati; phylum Actinomycetota; class Actinomycetes; order Kitasatosporales; family Streptomycetaceae; genus Kitasatospora; species Kitasatospora sp. NPDC028961. Next base: position 115,556 of record NZ_JBVHVO010000017.1, read on the forward strand.
GGAACATGGCCACCGTCGGCGGAAACCTGTGCAACGGGCTGCCGGCCGGGCCGATGATCTCGCTGACCGCCGCCCTGGACGGCGCGTGCACCCTGCTGTCCCAGACCGGCGAGGTGCGCCGGGTGCCGGTCAAGGACTTCGTCATCGGCGCCGGCGTCAAGGACCTGCTCCCTGGTGAGCTGCTCCGCTCCATCACCCTCCCCGCCCGGGCGCTGGAGAGCCGCACCGCCTTCCGACAGGCGTCCCTGTACGGGCTCGGCCGCTCCGGCGCCCTGTTGATCGGCGCCCGCGATCCGATCGACGGCGAACTTGCCCTGACCGTCACCGCGTCGACCGTACGGCCCATCCAGCTGCGCTTCGCGGTGCCGCCCACCGCGGAGGCGGTCCGCGAGGCCGTCGAGTACGGAATCGACGCGCACGAGTACTTCGACGACATTCACGGACTGCCCGCGTGGCGGCGGCACATGACCTTCCGCTTCGCCGAGGAGATCCGCCGCGAGCTGGTCGAGGAGGACGGACGATGAGCTTCACCGTCCAGGTCAACGGCGAGGAGTTCGACGCCGAACCGCGCGCCGGCCAGTGCCTGCGCACCTACCTGCGCGAGCGCGGCTGGTTCGGGGTGAAGAAGGGCTGCGACGCCGGCGACTGCGGCGCCTGCACCGTCCAGGTCGACGGGGAGCCCGTCCACAGCTGCCTCTACCCGGCGCTGCGCGCCGAGGGCCGCTCGGTCACCACCATCGAGGGCCTGGCCCGGGACGGCGAACTCCACCCGATGCAGCAGAAGTTCCTGGACGCCCAGGGCTTCCAGTGCGGCTTCTGCACGGCCGGCATGCTGATGACCACCTCCGCCGCCGCCTTCGACGACGACAAACGCGCGGACCTGCCAAGGGCGTTGAAGGGCAACCTGTGTCGCTGCACCGGCTACCGGGCGATCGAGGACGCCATCCGCGGCGTGCGGCACACCGAACGGCCCTGCGCCGGGCAAGCGGTCGGACGCAGCCTCGGCGCACCCGCCGGCCCGCAGGTGGTGACCGGCACCGCGCGCTACACCTTCGACATCGAGGTCGAGGGCCTGCTGCACATGAAGCTGCTGCGCTCCCCGCACCCGCACGCCCGGATCGTCTCCATCGACACCTCGTCGGCGCTGTGCGTCCCGGGCGTGGTCGCCGTGTTCACCCACGAGGACGCACCCGACAAGCTCTACTCCTCGGCCCGGCACGAGCACTCCACCGAGGACCCGGACGACACCCGGGTGCTGGACGACGTGGTCCGCTTCGTCGGCCAGCGGGTCGCCGCCGTGGTCGCCGACAGCGAGGCGGCGGCCGAGGAAGGCTGCCGGAGGATCGCCGTCGAGTACCAGCAACTCCCGTACGTCCTCGACCCGGAGCAGGCGATGGAGCCCGGCGCGCCGGTCATCCACCCCAAGGGGCCGGAGTCGCGGATCGCCCGGCCGGAGAGCAACGTGTGCGGCGAGGCCCATGGTGAGCTGGGCAACGTCGAGGCGGGCTTCGCCGACGCCCACGTGGTGTACGAGGAGACCTTCCGCACCCAGCGGGTCCAGCACGCCAGCCTGGAGACCCACGGCTGCGTCGCGTACTTCGAGGGGAACGAGGAGACCGCCGAGGAGCGGATCGTGGTCCGCTCCTCCACCCAGGTGCCGTTCCTCACGCGACGCGCGCTGTGCGACCTGTACGACCTGCCGATGGAGAAGGTCCGCGTCGTCGCGGGCCGGGTCGGCGGCGGCTTCGGCGGCAAGCAGGAGATGCTCACCGAAGACATCGCGGTGCTCGCGGCACTGCGCCTGCGCCGGCCGGTGAAGCTGGAGTTCACACGCGCCGAGCAGTTCTCCGGTGCCACCACCCGCCATCCGTTCACGATCACCGTGAAGCTCGGCGCCAAGAAGGACGGCACGCTGACGGCCCTGCAGTTCCGGGTCGTCGCGAACACCGGCGCGTACGGCAACCACGGCCCGGCGGTGATGTTCCACAGCGTCGGCGAGTCGATGGGAATCTACCGGGCACCGCACAAGAAGGTCGACGCCTACTCCGTCTACACCAACTGCGTGCCCGCCGGAGCCTTCCGCGGCTACGGACTGGGCCAGGTCACCTTCGCCGTCGAGTCGGCGATGGACGAACTCGCCCGGCGGCTGGAGATCGACCCGCTGGTGCTGCGCGAGAGGAACATCATCGGCCCCGGCGAGCCCATGGAGGGCCCGCTCGGCGAGGAGGAGGACCTCCACATCGCCTCCTACGGACTCGACCAGTGCCTGAAGGTCGTCCGGAACGCCATCGCCAACGACACCAGCACCGAACTCGCCCCCGAGGGCTGGCTGGTCGGCCAGGGCTTCGCCATGGCGGCCATCGCCTGCGGCCCGCCCGGCGGGCACATCGCCGACGCCACGGTGAAGCTGCTGGAGGACGGCACGTACGACATCGCGGTCGGCACCGCGGAGTTCGGCAACGGCACCACCACCGTCCACCAGCAGATCACCGCCGGGGCGCTGGGCACCACCGTCGACCGGATCACCATCCGGCAGTCCGACACCGACCTCGTACGCCACGACACCGGAGCCTTCGGTTCGGCCGGCACCGTCGTCGCCGGCAAGGCGGTGATGAAGGCCGCCAACGCGCTCGCCGAGCAGATCCTCTCCTTCACCGCCGAGTACGCCCGCACCCCGCGTAGCCTGCTGCGGCTCACCGCCGACTCCGTGGACTGCGACGGCCGGCCGGTGGCGCTCAAGGAGGTCTTCGAGGCCGCGCGCGGCACGGGTGTCGAGCTCACGGCCGAAGGCCACTTCGGCGGCTCGCCGCGTTCGGTGGCCTTCAACTCCCAGTGGTTCCGCATCGCCGTCGACCCGGACACCGGGGAGATCCGGATCCTGCGCAGCGTCCACGGCGCCGACGCCGGAAAGGTGATGAACCCCCTGCAGTGCCGCGGCCAGGTCGAAGGGGGCGTCGCCCAGGCTCTCGGTGCCACGCTCTTCGAGCAGGTGCTGCTGGACGACCGGGGCGAGGTCGCCACCGCCGCGTTCCGCCGCTACCGGCTGCCCGCCTTCGCCGACGTACCCCGCACCGAGGTCCACTTCTCCGAGACCTCCGACGCCATCGGACCGCTGGGCGCCAAGTCGATGTCCGAGAGCCCGTTCAACCCCGTACCGCCGGCCTTCGCCAACGCCCTGCGCGACGCCACCGGCATCCGCTTCACCGAGGCGCCGTTCCTACGTGACAAGGTCTGGCGGGCGATCGACGAGCACCGCCGCGGCGCAGCCTGACGAGTGACGGCGAGGGCGTGAGTCCGCAGAGCCGCTGCGGACTCGCACCGTCGCGGGCACGAGCGGGCGGCAGCTTGCGATCGCGGCGGTGAAGCCCCGGCCAGGGAGCGGAACACACGGCGTCGGCGTGCACCGTCCGGGGCGCGGGAGACGGTGTCGCCCGCTTGAGGAGGTCCGGGCGTCCCGCGCTTCCCGCGTCCCTGGGCCGTGCACGCCGACGCCGGGAAGCGGTGGCGGACCGGATCCGCCGACGCCGGTCGCGTCCGGACGGGCTCCTCCGGTCCTGCCGCAGCCGATTCAACCGGAGCGCCAGTGTCGGGACCACCGGACAACGACACCACCCGCACGCCTGGCCATCGGGTGATCGCACAAGAGGGAAGACTCGCGGTTCACCTCGCACTTACGATGCCTTCCCGGCGCTCGATCTCGCATGTGCGATGCGCCTGCGTTTGGAGTACAAGGAGCACAACATGATCGTCGGAGACCTGCTGGAGCTGGACGACCTCCACATCGAGGTCGCCTGGGCCTCCCCGCACATGCTCGGCCGCGAGGTGAGCGGAGTGACCTCCACCGACCTGCAGGACCCGGCGCGCTACCTGCAGCCGGGCGAACTGGTCCTCACCGGCCTCGTCTGGTGGCGGCCCGACGACGGCCAGGCCGCCATGCGCTTCGCCAACGCGCTGCGCAGCGCCGAAGTCGCCGCGCTCCTGGCCGGCGAGGGCACCCACGGCGCCGTCCCCTCGGAGCTGATCGACGCCTGCCGCCGCCATGGCGTCCCCCTCCTGTCGATACCCACCGGAACCAGCTTCCGCGCCGTCACCGACCGCATCTACCTGCGCCTGTGGGGCGACCTCCAGACGCACTCCGAAGGCAAGGCGGCCCTCCCGGCCACAGCCCGCCGCACCCTGACACAGATGATCCACGCACAGGCACCGCTGGCCCACGTCCTGAAGCGGGCCGTGACCGACCTCGGCCTGCCCGACTGCTCCCTGACTACCGGCGCCGGCCGCCTGCTGGCCTCCTCAGCCTCGGGGACCACGGCAGCGACACCCGTCCCGGTGGGTCCACCGGGCGACTCGCCCTTCGACGGCTGGCTGCTCCAACCCCACACCGAACCGGGACCCACCGCCGCCACCATGCTGCACGGCCTGGCCGAGCTACTCGCCCCACTGGCCACCCGCGCCCGGGCCACCGCCTCCGCCCAGCGGCAGACCGGCACCCGGCTGATCGAACTCCTCGACTCCGGCGCCGAAGCCGACGCCGAAGCCGAACGCGCCCTCGCGCTCTCCGGCCTGCCCCCGCACACAAGGCTCACCCCGGTCGCGGCGCGGATCAACAGCACCTCCGAGACCTGGACGGCCACCGCCCTCGCCGAGGCCCTCCACGAACTGCCAGACCCCTTCATAGCCGCCCCCGACGGCCGGGGCGGCGCGGTCGCGCTGTCCACAGCAGCGGAGAAGACGATCGCCTCGACGCTGCACTCCGCGCTTGCGCGCCTGGAATCACGACTGACCAGCCGGCGCCGCATCCACCTGGGCATCGGCCCCACCGTCCAGCCGCTCGCCACCGAACTCAGAACGGCGCTCGTCCAAGCCCGCTACGCACTCAACGTCCAACCACCCGGCTGCATCGGCCGCTGCTCACAGATCACCTCCCTCGAGACCCTGCTCCGGGGGGTGCCCCCCGAGATCACCGCCGCCTTCCACCGACGGCTCCTCGCGCCACTGATCGAGCACGACCGCACCAACTCCGTGTCCCTGCTGGACACACTCGACGCCTTCCTCAGGCACAACGCCTCCTGGGCGAAGACCGCCGAAGCCCTCCACATCCACGTCAACACGGTGCACTACCGGATCAAGCGCATCGAGGAACTCACCGGCCGCAGCCTGCTGCACCTCGACGACCGGATCGACCTGTGGGCAGCCCTGCGGTGCACATCCACGCGTCTCTCATGACCGCCCGCGCCGAGCAGCTGGGCGAGCACCACCAGGCCGACACCTTGACACCGGTTCCGGAAATCACGAGAGCGTTCGGGAACTCGTGGCTCGCTCCCGGTGGCCTGCTGCTCGACGCCCGGGCCGGTGGGTGCCTTCCTGGTGAAGTTCCTGGTCTGTCTCGCGGCCTGGGTCATCGTCCGCCGGAACCCACCTGTCGGCGGTCGGCTGCGCCGACCTGACGTGCGGACCTCGCTCCGAGTGCGCCGGTGTCCGGTGCCGCGCGGCCGGGTCACCGGATCTGCCGCTTCGTCAGCAAGGCTTCGCTGCGGAGCGAACGGAGCGGACTGGCAGCCGCTGTCACGGCCCGGACGTGGCCGGTGCCTGGGCAGACGCCGTCGGCGGCACCATCTGCCGGGCCAGGGCGTCGGCAGGGCAACCGGCTGGCGCTCTGGGAAGACCCACGAGGAGCCGTGCTCGGCCGCACCTCCCTGTTCGGTCACCCAGCCAAAGGGCCCTCGCCCTGTGCGCGCCACCAGTCGTGGGCGCGTCCGGACCGCTGATTCGATCGACCCCGCCTCAAGCCCCACAACCTTCCGGCTCCGTGCCGACCGTCGAGTGGCTCTCCACACGTTGAAATGCCGAAAGGACGGACTTGGTGGCAGACAAGTCCCTGCGGCGCTTCGCCGCAGGAAAGGCACTGGCCATAGGCGCACTTCTGGTCGTGGCGGCGCCGGGAGCCGCATACGCCAACACCGTGAGCGTCACGGTGCGGCCCCCCGGAGCCACCCTCGGCCCCGCAAGCGCCAACTCCTCGATCTCGACGAGCGCTCACTGCACCGCGGTCTCATCTCCGGTGGCGGCATCAACCAGGCCACCGGCACCGGCACGGGGGTGAACGGCAACCCCCGCCATGGCCCGCACTGACCGCGGGTTGAAGTTGCCGCGAGCGCGACTTGCCACGGAACCGCGCCCATCGCGCAGCCCACTGCCGTCCGGCGTGGGGCTGGAGGTTGAGGGGGCCGAACTCGTCCATCACTCCGGCCTTGGAGCACAGCGGTGCAGTGGTTAACGCCAAGCCGGTGATCATGGGATCGAGGCAGGTCGTGGGCGGGACTACCGCAGCTCGGTGTTCGGGTGGGGTTGGGCCTGGAGCCGTTCGCGGAGGTCGATCTCCTCGGGGGTGAGCGGCGCCTCGGGCCGGCGGACGCGTACGGGCTCGGGCCGCAGGCGCAGGCCGTCGTCCGCCGCAGTGGCCTCGGCTTCGGCGCGCCCGGTAGACCGAGGCGACCGACGGGTGCCGCGCCGAACTGGTCCTCCATCCCGTCCCGGTGCGCCTGGTGGATGGTGCCGCGCTTGCCGTGGCACACGTCCCCGGCCAGCTTGTGCCGGGACTCCTGCACGGTGAGCCGGCGGTTCATCTGCCGGCGGTAGGTGTCATCCACCGGGTGATCGACTGTTCTGGAAGCCCTCGGCACCGGCACGGAAATTCCATGCTGCAGGTTCATCGGCCTGATTCACTGAGCGGGCCACGAGAGAACCTCCCTGATGTAGCATCAACTCCGATGCCACCGAGCCCGCAATGGGTCGAAATTAGGGAAGTCCATGCGCTCACGCACGCTTTCTCTCACCCTCGGCATAGCCGTGATGATTGGTGGTGCGATCTTGGGGGTGACACCGGCTCAGGCTCAGGCCTCGGACTGCCCGCGGGGGGACCTGTGCATGTGGAACGACGAAAGAAGCCGCGGTGCGCTGAACAAGATGTACGCGCTAGCCTGGCAGCGCGGAAGAATATCGCAGCAATACGTCGACAGGGTGTCGTCGGTTATTAACAATTCTCCTCGGCATGTGCGAATATATCAGGACTACGACCAGGGTGGAAAATTCATCCAGCTCGCCCCGGGTGATTACTTGCCCGATCTGAGGGGCGTAGTGATCTACAATGCAGATGGCTCTTTCTTTGATGTGAACACCTTCAATGATCGCGCGTCCTCGTACTACGTGATTTGAATCCCGGTTTCTGGAACCGGGTGTTCTCGCGTGCCCCGGAGGTCGGTCGGCTAGTCGGGAGGCTTGGGCCAGGCCGCTGCTTCGGCTGGGAATGGAACGCGTTCAAGGACTGTCTGGGCGGTGGATTCGGAGTGGCCCCTCCCTTCACCTTGACCTGGCACGACTCCGAGGTCGGGGGCCACGCGCCCGGGGCCGCGAAGCTGGTGGCGGGGTGTCGGCCGGACCCCCGGTACGGTTCCGGCACCGACGAAGGGTGAGACGAACAGATGAGAGTGACCGTTGTCGGCGGCGGCATCGCCGGGCTGACCTGTGCGCTGAGCCTGCACGCCGCCGGCTTCGCACCACGGGTGTACGAAGCGGCGCGAAGCGTCGAGGCGGTCGGAGTCGGGATCAACCTGTTGCCGCACGCCGTCCGGGAACTCGCCGAACTCGGTCTGGGCGGCGAGTTGGCCGCCGTCGCGCTGGCGCCGCACCGGTTGAGCTACCGCGCTCGCGCGGGCGGAACGGTCTGGGAGGAGCCGCTCGGCCGCGCGGCCGGGTACCACTGGCCGCAGTACTCCGTGCACCGCGGTCGTCTGCAGATGCTGCTGCTGGCCGCGGTCCGTTCGCGATTGGGACCGGACGCGGTCCGAACCGGTCTGCGGTTCCAGGGGTTCGAGCAGGACGCGTGGGGCGTCCGGTCCCATTTTCTGGACCGGTCGAGCGGTCTGCCCGTGGGCGACGACGCCGACGTGCTGGTCGGCGCCGACGGCATCGACTCCGTGGTGCGCAGCCGCTTGTATCCGGACGAGGGTCTCCCGGGTGGGAACGGCGTCCATATGTGGCGCGCAGTCGCGCCGCACCCGCATGTCCTCGACGGCCGGACGATCGTGGTGGCTGGGGGCACCCCCGGCGCGAAGTTCGTCGCCTACCCGATCGAGGACCCGGCGGCTCCGGCCGGCGAGGCCCTGCTGAACTGGGTGCTGGAGGTACGGCACGGGCCGTCCGGCACGCCTTCGGGCGGCCCTGGCCGCCGGGTCACGGCGGCGGAGGCCGCCGCCGGGCTGTCCTCGTGGAATCTGCCGTGGATCGATGTCGCGGCGCTGGCCGAACGCTCCCCGGCGATCGTCGAGTACCCGATGGTCGACCGTGATCCGCTGCCGCGCTGGAGCTTCGGGCGGGTCACGCTCCTCGGCGACGCCGCGCACCCGATGTTCCCCATGGGCATGAACGGCGGTTCGCAGTCCGTCGTCGACAGCCGGGTGCTGGCCTGGTGCCTGGCCCGGGACGGCGACGCCGTGGCCGCGCTCCGCCGTTACGACCTGATGCGCCGACCGGTCGTCAACGCCGTCGTGCTCGCCAACCGGGCCATGGGACCGGAGGAGACCATCGCACGGGCCGAGGAACAGGGCGGGGCGCTGCCCGCCGGACAGGCGGAGGAGATCGCGGCCCGCTACAAGCGGCTGGCCGGGGCCACCGTGGCCCAGGTCAACACCCATCCGTCGTGGACGGTCACCGCCGCCGCCACCGGTCCGGAGGACCTCCGAGGGTGAGGCGGTCGAGCTGGACCGACTCGTCGCCCTGGAGCCGCCCAACCACAAGGGCATGCCGATGACCCGGGCGGACACGGAGCGTGCCGACTTCCTCCGGCGCCAGGTGCTGCCCTCGCGCAACCTGCGGACCGGCCGGTTCGTCCACTTCGTGTTCGGCGGCCTCGGCTACCAGATCGAGCATCACCTCTTTCCCGCCATGCCGGTGCCGGCACTGCGTCCGGCCTCGCACTTCGTGCGCGACTACTGCGCGGAGGTCGGCGTCACGTACTGCGAGGAGGGCCTGACCGACTCCTTCCGGTGACGTCCGCCAGACCACCGGCCTGGTCGGATGTATGCGCCACCAGGTCATCCGGCAGAAGGGCCGCCAGCGCGGCCGCCGAGAGGGCCACCCGCGGGTTGTCCGGCGTCTCACCGGCGAGGTCGTCCAGGAGGGCGTACACCTCGCCCGCCTGCTCCTGCATCCCGTGCAGTGCCGCCATGAGCCGGACCCGCTCCGCCTCGGGGGCCACGGTGTCCAGGAGCGCCAGGACCTCCCGATCCTTCGCAGCCATCGGGGAATCCGGCACCTCACCCAGACCCGCCAGCAATGCCGTGAGCTCGGGCGACAGCGGGCCTTCGGCAGGGAGCCGCCCGCGCCGCGCCTCGGCCAGCAGCACGGAGAGCCGTGCCCTCCGCGCCCGGATGGTCGCCTCCTGCCGCCCCAGGTCCTGGTCCAGTTCCTCCAGGACCTCCACCAGCTCGCGGCCCTGGTCGTCCGCGAGAACGTCCCGCACCTCATCAAGGCCGAGCCTGAGGTCCGTCAGCCGGCGGACCCGTGCGAGGAGCACGGCGTCCCGGATGCCGTACACGCGGTAGCCGTCGCTCTGCCGTTCGGGTTCGGGCAGCAGCCCGAGGTGGTGGTAGTGCCGCACGGCCCGCGGGGTGACCCCCACGAGGGCGGCGATCTCGCCGATTCGCATGAGCCCAGTACAGACCCTGACGTCGCGCAGGCCCCCACTGGCGTCAGGATCACCACGGGGTCAGGAATCCCCACTTCGCGGACTGTGGCGACCGCGGCGGGTGGAGAGCGAGACCCGCACCCAGTTGTCGTGGTGCTCGGCGATCTCCGCCGGGACGTCGTTGTGCTCGCGGACCCACTGGCCCATGATCTGGTCAGTTGAGTAGGTCACTCCTTCCGGATCACCGCACCGCTCGAACTCCACCGCACCGCGCTCCAGCAGGCCGCCGCCCTCGCCACCGACACTGCCAGCTCCGCCGAGCGCAGGGCCCACCGGGTCTACGCGACCCGCATCACGGCCGCGACCTGATCAGCAGAGGCTCACCGCTGATCCCCGAGGCCGGTGTCGGGCTGCGACATGTGCGGCGGCTGCGGTAGAGGAGTGGTGATGCCGGGTCAGTGTGGCGCGTTCTGGTCGGCGAAGCCGTGCAGGAGGGCTCCGGTGGTGTCGGGGTCCTCGAACATAGGTGTGTGGCCGACACCGTCGAGGATCTCGATTCGGGCGTGGGGGATTCGGTGGTAGTCCTGGGCGGAGGATGCCTGCCATCGCCGGTCCTGGGAGCCGAAGATCACCAGGGTGGGCAGGTCGAGGCCGGCGAGTCGGTCGGGTATGGGTCGTTCCTTCGTGTACGCGGTGGACGCATCGCGGGTCGCGGTGAGACTGCGGTAGGTCATGCCCCGGATGTCGGTGACTATCTGGTCGGGGATCCGCACCTGACGGGTGAACGCGGTGCTCAGCGCGTCACGGATGGTGCCGTCGGTGCGCAGCCGCCAGAGCAGTTCCCCCACCACCGGCGTGGCCACCAGGCGGCCGGTGAAGCTGTCGCCGATGTACGCGTCCAACCGCGGGCCGGTGTCGATCAGCGCGATCGCCGCCACCAGGTCGTGGCGCTGTTCGGCCAGCGACGTGGCGACGTCGCCGCCGGTGGAATGCCCGACGACGGTCGCGCGGCGCACCCCGAGCCGATCGAGTACGGCCCCGACCCGGCGTGCCTGCTCCGCCATGCCGTAGCCATCGGTCGGTTTGGCGGATCCACCGTGCCCGAGCAGGTCCACCCGCACCACGTGCAGGTCCCGCAATGCCGGCAGCACTGGATCCCACCATGCCGTCGAGCCGCCCAGGCCGTGCAGGAGCACCACCGTGGGCGCGCCGGGTGGCCCATCCTGTACGACGTGGATGTCCCCGCCGGGAAGGCGGACGATCTGCCCGCCGGAGGCTTCGGCTGTCTGTGTGGACACTGCCAACGTGTTCGCCGTGAGGAGGGCGGCCAGCACGCCGACGGCCAGCAGCGTGATCCGCCGCCGTCGACTCCACGCCCGCCGTCCGCGCGGGGTGCGCGGCGCAGCGGCTGCGCGGCTGCGGGTGCGTGGGTCTTGCGGGGCGGTCGTCTCGTCCATGACTCCTCCGTGGCTTGGTCCGTGGCACCACCACCCTGCCGACGGCCGGCGTGACGCGTCTTGGAGAAATGTCCGCGCCTCACGCAGGGTTGATCCCGCTGCGGAGCCGCTCGTACAGTCGAGGCGTGCTACCAGTTCGCCGGAAGGCAGACCCCACTGCGGCCTGGGAGATCGCGCGACCGTCGCGGGCAACCGCGCTGCCCGGTGTCGACATGGCCGGATTCCGCATTCGCGGCGACAGCCCGATCGAACTACGCGCCATCCCCCACCCCGCCGTCACCGTGGCCGTCGAGTTCGGTGACCGCCCGTTCGGCATCAGCGGCGTCGGCGGCGGCGGAATGCGGTCGGCGAGCCTGGCCGCCGGGCTCGCCTTCAGCGCGTTCCAGGTGCGCGCCGAAGGCATTGAGTGCGTGCAGATCCGCCTCTCTCCGCTTGTCGCGCACCTCGTGCTCGGGCTTCCGCTCGCGGAGTTGCGCGGGAGCGTCATCGCGCTCGACGACCTGTGGGGCCGCGACACGCCGCGTCTGCGGGAGCGGCTCCACCATGCGCGAACCTGGCCGGAGCGCTTCGCGCTGATTGACACAGAACTGCTTACCCGGCTCCGTACAGGCAGGCCGGTCGATCCCGAGGTGGCCTGGGCCTGGCGCCAGATCGCCGCCAGCCACGGCCAAGCCCGCGTGAGCGACCTCGCGGCCCGCACCGGGTGGAGCCGCCAGCGCATGTGGTCACGCTTCGGCTCGCAGATCGGCCTGACACCCAAACGCGCCGCCATGCTGGTCCGCTTCGATCACGCCATCCATCGCCTGGTCTGCGGGCACACCCCCGCGCGGGTGGCAACGGACTGCGGCTATGCGGACCAGTCCCACCTCCACCACGACGTCCGCGCGTTCACCGGGACATCCCTCACCGCCGCTGCGAACGAGCCATGGCTGGCCGCCGACGACAGGGCCTGGCCGGCACACGGCGGCGCGGCCTGACCGGCCCGCGGCGATTGATCGGGTGGCTTCTGGCCGGCCAGGGCTCTTGTTGTGCCTCAGAGCTCGCCGAGGGCAACGTCGGGATCCGTCAGGCGGTCGGCGTCCACCACGCGGTTGGAGACGATCAGTTCGCGGATCGGGTCGGTGACGTCCCAGATGTTGACGTTCATCCCCGCGAGCACCCGGCCGTCGGCGAGCCAGAAGGCGATGAACTCGTTGGCCTTCACATCGCCGCGGAAGACCACCCGGTCGTAGCCGCCGGGCTCGACGTAGCCGGTGTACTCCATGCCGAGGTCGTACTGGTCGGTGAAGAAGTACGGCACCCGGTCGTAGGGCGTGTCCTGGCCGAGCATCGCGCGTGCGGCGGTCTGCGGTTGGTTGAGCGCGTTGGCCCAGTGCTCCACCCGGATGTGGCGGCCGTACAGGGGGTGGAATGCGTTGGCGACGTCGCCCGCCGCGTGGATGTCCGGGTCGGAGGTGCGCAGGTACTCGTCGGTCTTCACGCCGTTGTCGAGCGCCAGCCCGGCCGATTCGGCCAGCGCGGTGTCGGGGGCGATGCCGATGCCGACGATCACCGCGTCCGCCGCCACCGTCGTGCCGTCGCCGAGCCGGACGCCGGTGACCGTGCCGCCCTCGCCCGTCAGTTCCTCCACCTGGGCGCCGAACCGCAGGTCCACGCCGTGGTCGCGGTGCAGGTCGGCGAAGACCTGGGCGACCTCGCGGCCGAGCACCCGCAGCAGCGGGAGCTCGGCCGCCTCCAGCACGGTGACCTCGGCACCCGCCGTCCGGGCCGCCGCCGCCGTCTCCAGGCCGATCCAGCCGGCCCCGATCACCACGACCCGGGCACCCGGCACCAGCGCCGCCCTGATCCGGTCGCTGTCCTCCACCCGGCGCAGGTAGTGCACGCCGTCCTGCTCCGCGCCGGGTACCGGCAGCCGGCGCGGCACCGAACCGGTGGTGAGCAGCAGCTTCGCGTACTCGATCCGGCCGTCGTCGGCGAGCGTGATGGTGTGCGCGACCGGGTCGACCGAGGTGACGGCGGTGCCGAGCCGCAGCGTGACGTCGTGGTCGGAGTACCACTGCGGCGGGTGGACGTAGATCTTCTCGCGCGGCGTCTTGCCGAGCAGATAGCCCTTGGAGAGCGGCGGCCGCTCGTACGGGCGCTCGTGCTCGGCGCCGATCAGGACGATGTCGCCCTGGTGGCCGGCCTCGCGCAGGGCCTCGGCCGCCTTCGCGCCGCCCAGGGAGGCGCCGACGATGACGAACGGGCGCCCGCGCCCGTCGGCCGTACCCGCTGTGTCCGTGCTCATGCTGAACTCCTCGCTCTCCGGCCGGAATCACGGACAGCCTGCCGCCGGGCGGCGGGCCTGTCGAGGCCACGCCAGGCGCGCCGCGACAGGCTCCCCCGAACGGGTGAAGCGAGGGTGTTCGGGGTTTGCGGCGGCCGGCAGGCGGACGCCAGGGCGCCCGCGTCACGGCGTGTGCGTCATCGCCTCGCGGACCAGTGCGGTGTCGACGAACTGCTCGAAGCGGACGATCCGGCCGCCGCGCACCGTGAAGTGGTGCGCCACCCGGACGTCGAGCGGTCGGCGGGTGGCCCGGTTGACCGCGGTGTAGCGGGCCAGCACCACGACGTTCTCGCCGGCCACCACGTAGCTGTCGTCGTGGGCCGTCCAGTCCTCCCAGTCGGCGGCCAGCCGCTCCATCACGCCGCCGGTGACGCCCTTCGGCGTCCGGTAGGTGCCGCCCAGCGGGAAGCCGGCCATCTCCGTCCACTCGACGTCCTCGGCCAGGGTGGCCCGCAGCGCGGCCAGATCGCCGCGTGCCGAGGCCAGGTACTGGCGGCGCACCACGTCCGCGGGCGCGTCGGACTCGGCGAACGACATCTCGGACCTCGGGATCTCGATCATCGCGGCTCAGCCCCAGACCATCTCGCCCTTGGCGACCTTCGTACCGAGGTCGACCGCCAGTGCCATGCCCAGCCCCGGGTAGCGGTGCTCCAGCGCCTCCTTGGCGGCGGCCGCGTCGGCGGCCCGGCCGATCTCGGTCTCGAAGGAGCGCAGGTAGTCGCGGGTGTGCGCGATCGCCGTGGTGTCGGTGGGCGCGTCGGCGGTCCGGTGGCCCGCCACCACGAACTCCGGCTCCAGCGCCTCCATGCCGTCCAGCAGGTCGATCCAGGCACCCCGCTGCGCCGGGGTCGGGGTGTCGGCGGTCCAGACGTGCAGGCCCTCGAAGAGCAGGACCCCGCCGAGGAGCGCCCGGTGGTGGTGCTGCCAGAGGTAGTGCCGGTCCGGCAGGTGGAAGTCGGCGCCGCGCAGTTCGAACCGGTGTCCCTCGAAGACGAGTTCGTCACCGTGCAGCGGCTCCGGCCGCACCAGGCGGGTCGGCAGCTCCGGTCCGAGGTGCGCCCAGGCCTCGAGCTTGCCCTCGTAGGACTCCTGGATGTGCTCGACGGTGGACGCCGTGGCCAGGAACCGCGCCTGCGGGAAGGCGTCCTGCACCTCCTGCGCGCCGAAGTAGAAGTCCGGGTCGCCGTGGCTGACGAACACCGTGGTCAGCCGCTTGCCCGAGGCCCGGATCCGGTCGACCAGCCGGCGCCCGTCGGAGCGGGTGAACCCGGCGTCCACCAGCAGGGCGTCGTCGGGCCCGGTCACCAGCACGGAGGTCTTGTTGAGCGAGCTGTCGGGGCTGTCGATGACCTCGAAGTCGAGTGAGCTCATGCGGGTGTCCTTCCTCGGGCCGGGCCGGCCGCCGTGCAGCGCGCGCGTCGCCGCCCAGCATCGGCGACCGGAGCGCGGCCCGCACCTCGGGCGGTCCCGCGCGGGCCGGTGCGGGACCGTCCGAGGTGCGGGAGCCGGACCGCTCACCGGCCCCGCGGGTCGGGGCGGCTCCAGAGGGTGAGGTCGCTGCTGGTGGCCACGGCCAAGGTCCGCCCCGAGGGGGAGAACCCGGCGGCGCGGAAGGTCGACCAGGAGGAGTGGAACACCTGCCACCAGGTCTCGCCGTGGTCGCCGGTGTACGGTCCGCCGCCGGTGCAGAGCAGGACCCGCTCGTTGGGCCATTCCGGGACGAGCACCTCGACGTGCCAGCCGTCGTCGGTACCGGTGTGCAGGCCGCCGCCGTGGAGGCCGGCCACCGGGACGCGGACGTCGGCGACCGGGCCGATGCCGGGGCAGGCGAGGTCCGGACCGTCCGGCTCCTCCTCGGGGTCGTACACCCGGGCGATCTTCTCGCCGGTCGTCGCGTCGAAGAGGCCGTGCCCGGTGGTCGAGACCGCCAGGACGAGGTCGTGGCCGGTGGCCGGGTCGGTGGCGAAGCCGATCCCGAGCAGCCCGCCGACCGCGATCATGCCGGGACCGACGGGCTGCCAGGGCGCCGGCGGCGGCGTGACGGTGGCGGCGAGGAAGCGGTCGCGGAGCTGCTGCTGGAAGACGGTGACGGCCATGGGGGGATCCTCCCACCGCCGGCCGGTCACCCCCGCGGGGCCAGCCTCGTCACCGCCCCGGCCGCGAGCAGGGTGGCCGCCGCCAGCGCGGGCCAGAGCACGCCCGGCCCGGCGGCCAGCAGCGCGGTCAGCACGGCCGGGGCCAGCGCGCGGCCGACGCCCGTCGACAGCTCCCAGCGGGCGAGCGACCGCCCGAGCAGCCGCGGCGGCGCGACGGCGGCGACCAGGGCCGTCCCCGAGCCGCTGTAGAGGATCTCGCCCAGCGTGAACAGCACCGAGACGGCCGCCACGGTGGCCGCACCAGCGGTGCCGCCGATCGCCCACGCCGCCCAGAAGCCCAGGTAGGCGAGCGCCAGGACCGCTCCGGCGGAGGCCAGCACGGCCCGTCGGGAACGGCGGGCGAGCCGGAGCACGATCGCGAGCTGAAGCGTGATCACCAGCACGGTGTTGCCCACGAACACCCCGGAGGACCAGGCCGGGGACGCGTGCAGATGGAGGACCAGCAGCGCGGGCAGGGCGACCTCCAGGACGTCGAAGCAGAACGCGTAGGGGAGGGCGGCGATGCTGAGCAGGCCGATCCGGCGCAGCACCGGAGTGGCGGCGGAGCCGGCCGTCGGGTCGGCGGCCCGGTCGGCGGCCGGGGCCGGGTCCGGGGCCGGTGCGGTGGCCGGGGCGGGGCTCGGGGCAGCCGCGGCGCCGGGGTCGGTGACCCGGAGCGAGTGCACCAGCGCCGCCGCGACCAGGCACGCGGCGGCCGTCGCCCCGGCCAGCAGCCGGATCGCGCCCGACCCGCCGGTCACCGCCAGGGTGGCGAGCAGCGCGCCCGCACCCAGACCCGCGTTGCGCAGCGTCCGCCCGGCGGCCAGCGCGGCGTCCCGGGTGCGCCCCTCGGTGAGGGTGCTGACCAGCGCCGCGTGGGTGGTCGGCCAGTTCTGGCCGCCGATGCCGAGCAGCACGGCGGCCGCCGTGAAACCGCCCAGGCCGTCCGCGCACAGCAGCACCACCGAGCCCACCGCCCTGATCAGCAGGGTCGCCGCCGCCGGGAGGCTGCGCGCGCCGCGGTCGATCCAGCGGCCGGTCAGCGGGAGCACCAGCAGGCCCGCCAGCAGACCGGCGGAGAGCGCGAGGCCGACCGTGCCCGCGCCGAGCCGCAGCACCCCGATGCCGTAGAGGAGCATGAACGGGCGGAGCAGACCGGTGCCGAGCGCGTCCACCAGCAGCGCGGTGGCGTAGCGGAGGCCACCGGCGGCGGTGAGCAGCGCGAGCAGGGCGGCGGGCCCGGGCCGGGCGGCGGTCGGGCTCGGCGGCCGGCCGGCCCGGGCGGAGGCCTCTGCGGAGCGGGACTTCTGCTGGAGCTGGTTCATGGCCGGTACCGTGCGGCCGCGCACCGCCCCGGAGCACGCCGATTGACGACTCCCGTCAATCGACGGCGCTGCCGTCGTGACGGGCTGGCAGGATCACCGGAGTGAGCCTCAGCATCGACATCACCGCGCTGCCCGACGACCGCGTCTTCTTCACCCCCTCGCCGCTGGCCGAGCTGAGCTCGATGCTGCACGTCCTCGCCGAGCCCGCGCACCACCCCGGGCTGCACGGCTGGGCGGCGAGCACGGCCGCCTCGCTCGCCCCGGAGCTGTCCGAACGCCTCTCCGAGGCCGACTTCCTCTGGCGCTCCTCGCGGGCCGACTTCCTCGTCCCCGGCCGGCCGGGGGCCACCCTGGCCGAGGAACTGGACGCCGTCGACCGGATCGACGACGAGCTGTACGTCCGGGCGGCCTCCTTCATGACCTGCGGGACGTCCCGGCTCTCCGAGCGGCGCGACTCGCCGCTCAGCGACCCCGTGGCGCAGGAGCGGGCCCGGGAGCTCGCGATGGCCCGGGGCCCTCGCCAGGCGGCCTTCGCCGACCGACTGTTCGCCGACCCGCCGGCCGTCCGGGCCCTGCTCCGCCGGCTGCTGGAGGACTGCGGGGAGGCGTTCTTCGCGGCCGCCTGGCGCCGGGTGCTGCCGGACCTCGCGGCCGACGCCCGGCACAAGGCGGACCTGCTGGCCCGGCACGGCCTCGGCAGCGCCCTGGCGGCGGTGTCCTCCTCGATCGCCCTGGAGGAGCGGGCGGACGGGCGGCGGCGGATCGTCATCGACAAGCTGCAGGACAGCGCCACCCGGTCCGACGCCGGGGGAGTGACCTTCGTGCCGACCGCCTTCGGGCACCCGCACCTGCTGGTGGTGCACGAGCCCGGGTGGCGGCCGGTGGTGCAGTACCCGATCGCGGAGGGCGGGCTGCCCGAGCCGGTCTCGCTCGCCGTGGTGCAGCAGCGGTTGGAGGCGCTGGCCCACCCGGTCCGGCTCCGGCTCGCCCGCACGATGGCGCGCGGTCCGCACACCACGGGGGAGCTGGCGGCGGCCTGGCAGCTCAGCGCGCCGGAGGTGTCGCGGCACCTGGCGGTGCTGCGCCGGGCCGGGCTGCTCACCACCCGGCGGCGCGGGCGGTACATGCTGTACCAGCTCGACCTGGCGGGCAGCGCCCGGCTGGGCTCGGACCTGCTGGAGGCGGTGCTGCGCTGACGGTGCCGTGCCGGTGCGGTGCCGGTGCGGTACCGGCGCGAGGGAAGGTTCCGGGACCGGACGGGACCGGACGGGACGGGACGGACCGGCGGGTCGTCGGCGGTGGTGTGTCGGGGGCGCGCGGGCCTGGAAGGGGCGTGCGACGTGCGGCGCACCACCGGTCGGGGCCGGCGGGTGGGAACAGGCGGCCGAACGACGGTGTTCGACCGGGCATGATCACTGACGACGCGCCCGCGGCAGTTCCCCAGAGCGACGTCCTGCGCTACGCGGCCTTCTCCACCGACCCCGGCGGTGGGAACCCGGCCGGTGTGGTGCTCGACGCCTCCGGCCTGTCCGCGGAGCGGATGCTCGCCATAGCCGCCGAGCTCGGCTACTCCGAGACGGCCTTCCTGATACCGGACGCGGCCGGCTCCGTCGCGGGCCCGGCCGGGGCCGGTTACACCGTGCGGTACTTCAGCCCGTTGCTGGAGGTGCCGTTCTGCGGCCACGCCACCGTCGCCTCCGCCGTCGCGCTCGCCGAGCGGACGGGCCCGGGCCGGTTCGTCTTCGCCACGCAGGCCGGAGAGGTGCCGATCGAGGTGGACAAGGGCGCGGACGGCGTCCTGCGCGCCACGCTGACCAGCGTCGAGCCGCACGTCGAGGAGGTGAGCGGCGCGGACGTCGAGGAGGCGCTCGCCCTGCTCGGCTGGTCGGCCGCCGAGCTGGACGCGGCGCTGCCGCCCCGGATCGCCTACGCCGGCGCCCGGCACCTGGTGCTGGCCGCCGCCACCCGTGACCGGCTGGCCCGGCTGGACTACGACTTCGACGGCCTCGCCGCCTACATGACGGCCCGCGGGCTCACCACCGTGCAGCTGGTCTGGCGGGAGAGCGAGCACGTCTTCCACGCCCGTGACCCGTTCCCGGTCGGCGGCGTCGTGGAGGACTCGGCGACGGGCGCGGCGGCCGCCGCCTTCGGCGCCTACCTGCGGGAGCGGGGCGCGGTGACCGCACCGGCCACCCTGACGATCCACCAGGGTGAGGACTTCGGCCGCCCGGGCGTGCTGGGAGTCGAGCTGCGCGCGGACGACACCCGCGTCCGGGTCTCGGGCGCGGGGGTGGTGATCCCGTAGCGACCAGGGAGCCCTCGGACCGTCGGGGTCCGGGCGTCGGGGTCCGGTCGGCCTCGTCCGTCCGGACCCCCGGAGGGTGGGCGGCGACGGGGAGCCGGAGGCGCGGCTGGCCCGGCAGCCCCTGGACGCCTCCTCCTCCCAGGGCCACCGGCCGCCCGCGTACGGCCACACCAGCTGGACGACGGGCACCGGCACCCGCCGGTAGAAGCCGACCGTGCTGCCGAGCAGCGGCCGGTGCCGCCCGGGATCGACCGGCCTGACCATCAGCGGGTGGCCGTCGAGGAGGCCGTTCGGTTCGGTAGGGCCGGTCGCGCCGAGCCGTGCGGCGGCTTCCTCGACCCAGCTCTTCGGGTCGTGCACGTGCAGCCCGACCATGGCCACCTCGGGCAGGCGGCGGGAGTGCCGGAGGCCCACGGTGAACGCCCGGTCCGGCACGTCACCGCCGGCCACCCCGGCGATGTGCCGGCCCCTGCTCCGGACGTTCGCCACCTCCCGCGCCCAGTGCGGTCGGCGGTGGCGCTCCGTCACCTCGGTCGTGCAGAGCACGCAGGGGCAGTGGGGGAGCCGGCCCGGTCGGTCGGCCTGGTCGGGGGCGCGGCCGAGGCGGAGGCGGTGGGCGGAGGCGGTGGGCGCGGCGGTGCGCGGAAAACCGATTGCGCACGTCGAAGGGGAGGGGGACCCTGCGCGGATGGAACAGGCGAACGGTCGGACGGTCAGCATCCACGTCACCCACGGCAGTGAATACCTCGGCCCGGTAGGGCCGTTCGAGGTGGACGGGGCGTGGTGGTCGTCGGCCGGCCCGGTCGTCGAGCGGCTGTCCGAGGAGCTGGGGGTGCCCGTACTGGTGCTCCGGCTCGCCGAGGTGGCGGCGGGTGGCGGCGGCAGCGGCGGGCACGTGGTCTACCACGTGGAGGCACTGGAGCGCCCGGCCGCCCTGGTGCCGCGTCAGGCGGGTGCCGAGGCGGCCGCCCTGCTCGGGCCGGCCGAGCGGCGGGCCGGTTGGGCCACCCAGGCCGGGCTGCGGGCCACCCTCGGCTGGGCGGAGCGGACGCTGCACCGGGTGGGCCGTTCGGTGGCCGGCCCGGTGGAGCAGGTCCGGACGTGGAACCTGTCCGGACTCTTCCGCTACCGGACGGCGACCGGCGTCGACGCCTGGCTGAAGGTGACCAACCCGGCGTTCAACGCCGACGAGGGTGCGGTGATCGCGCTGCTCGGCAGCGTCGATCCCACCCTGGTGCCGCGGCTGCTCGGCACCGACCCGCTGCACGGGCGGCTGCTGCTCGACCACGCGCCCGGGGAGGACTGCTGGGGTCCGTCCGGGGAGGAGGTCGCCGCTGTGGTGCCTCGGCTGGTCGCCGCCCAGGCGGCGCTCGCCGCCGACGGCCGGGCCGCCGCGGCCGGCCTGCGGGACCGCACCCCGCGGGCGCTGGTCGCCCAGGTGGGCGCGTTGCTCGACCGTCTGGAACGGGAAGCGGAGGGCGCCGCGGAGCCGGCCGGCCCGGGAGCGTCCGGCGAGTCGCTGACGGCCGAGGAGTTCGCCGCCGCCCGGGCGCTCGCGGACCGGCTGCCCGCGCTGGCCGCGGGGCTGGCCGCCTGCGGGCTGCCCGAGACCCTGGTGCACGGGGACTTCCACCCCGGGAACTGGCGCTCCGACGGCACGCGGGCGGTGGTCGTCGACTACGCGGACTCCTGTTTCGGGCACCCGGCGCTGGACGGGCTGCGCCCCCGGCAGTACGTGTCCGACGAGCGCTGGGCGCAGGTCGCCGCGGTGTGGGCCGGTGCCTGGCGGGAGCACGCCCCCGGGTCGGACCCGGAGCGCGCCCTGGCACTGGTCGAGCCGCTCTACCACCTCGCCTACGCGGTGCGGTAGCAGGAGTTCCTGGACCACATCGAGACCAGTGAGCGGCCGTACCACGAGGGGGATCCGGTGAGCGAGCTCCGCGCCGCGCTGGCCTGTGCGGAAGCCGCCGCCCGGGCCTGAGCGGCCGTCCGGGGGCGGTCGGCGCCGCCGCTCCCCGGGCCGGAGGGCGGCGCCGGCGGTCTCAGCCGGACGGCGCGACCCGGCGGCCGTCCCGTGCCGAGTACAGGGCGAGCGCCTCGACCGGGCAGCAGTCGACGGCCTCGGCGAGTCGCTCCGTCAGCCGCTCGCCGGCCGGTCCGCCGTCGGGCGCGGAGCCCCGCAGGGGGTGGGCCACGCCGTCGGCGCCCAGCGCCAGCGAGCCGGGAGCGGTGTGCGCGCACATGCCCGAGCCGATGCAGCGGTCCCGGTCGACCCGGACCACCACCGGGTCGTCCTCCCCGGGCGGGCCTCCGGCGGCAGCCGCAGCCGCCGCAACCGCGGCCGCGGGAGCGGGAGCGGTCGGGGAGGACGGCTGCCGGGAGCCCGTACGCCGGGTGTCCGACGCGGGCCCGGTCGAGTCCGGTGTCACCAGGCGACCTGGAGCGTGTTCGGACTGCGCGTCAGCAGCCCGCGCCGCCAGTCGATGGAGTCCGTCGGCCCGACGAGCCGCAGCGCGGGCAAGCGGCGGGCCAGCCGGTGCAGGGCCAGCTCCAGTTCCATCCGGGCGAGCCAGGCGCCCAGGCAGTGGTGCGGCCCGGCGCCGAAGGTGTACATCGGCGCGGCCAGCGGCGAGAAGAGCTCGGTCAGCAGGTCGCCGGTGAAGACCTCGGGGTCGTGGTTGGCGGTCGTGGTGTCGGCGGCGACCACGCTGCCGGCCGGGATCAGCACGCCGCCGATCTCCGCCTCCTCGACGGCGCGCCGGAACAGACCGGGGAGTGCGTCGCCGTCCCCGAGCGGGACGCCGCGCAGCAGCTGCTCGGTGGCGGCGGCCGCGCTCTGCTCGTCGGAGGCCAGCCGGTGCCAGGCCTCGCGGCCGTCACTCAGCAGATAGACCAGGGCGTTGCCGAGCATCGTCATGGTCGTCTCGTGCCCGGCCACCACGAGGCCGATCACCAGCGAGACCAGCTGCCGCTCGGTGATGCCCCCGCTCTCCCGGGCCGCTGCGAGCAGGCCGCTGACCAGGTCGTCACCGGGCGCGGCCCGGCGTTCGGCGATCAGGCCGGCCCCGAAACCGGCGAACTCCTCCATGGCCACCCGGACCGACTCGGTCGAGTGCGCGGTGGTGGAGAGCGCGTGGTCGCTCCAGTGGGCGAGGCGCTTGCCGTCCAGGCCGTCGAGGCCCATCAGCCTGCTGATCACGGCCACCGGCAGCGGGCGGGTGTAGGCGGCGATGATGTCGGCGGGGGAGCCCTGGTCGATCAGCTCGTCCAGCAGGGCCTCGACCACCGAGGCGACCCAGGGCCGCCAGCGGGCTATCGCGCGCGGGGTGAACGCCCGCTGCACCGTGCGGCGCAGCCGCTGGTGGTCGACGCCGTCGAGGTTCAGCATGCCCTCCGGGTTGTCCAGGAGGTTCGGGGTGAGCGTGAGCGGGGGTGCCTCGGGCGCGTAGAGCGGGGCGCGGCCCAGGCGCGGATCGGTCAGCACCTGCCGCACGTCGGCGTGCCGGCTGACCAGCCAGACCGGGGTGCCGGTGGGCAGCGCCCCGAGGCGCGGCGGGCCCGGTTCGAGGCGCCGCAGGCAGTGCAGCGGCGGCAGCGCGGGCAGGGCAGGCGGGCCGGCCGGGGCGGCCAGCGCGGACGGGTGGGACGCCGGGGCCGGACGGGGCGGGCCGGGCGCATGGGTCTCGGCGGGGCCGGTCGTGGCACGGGTGGCACTGTTCTCGGCGGACATCCGTACTCCAGACTCCAGGGCGGTGGGCCGCGGGGGCGGCCCGACGGGGGGTGGATCCGGGGAGGTGCGCGGGGGCGGGGCATGCGGTCGAGGTGGGCGGTCTGGGTGGGCGGTCGGGGCGGCGCAGGGGGGCCGGGGGGTGGTGCACGGCGGGGCGGATCGGCGGGAACGGTCGGTCGGGGAGGCCTGGCACGGTGCGGCCGGCCCGGGCGGCGACGCGGGCGGACGGGGCGGGTGAGTCGGACGGGTCGTTACGACCGTACGTGGGCGCCGAGCCACAGTCAGCAACCAATTCAGCCAACGCGGGGTGGTTGAGGGGCCGATGACGGGCGCTCGGTCGCGCCCACGCGCCCCCGCCGCCCGGGGGCGGTGAGCGGGATCACCGGGGCCGTTCGCCGGGCGCGCCCCGCACCGGGCGATACGCTTCGTGGGCAAGTCGTTTGACGCAGGTCACGCCGGTGCAGAGCCGCACCGGCCGACGGAGGTGGAATCGGATGGCCCAGCAGGTGAAGGCAGTCATCGCGCGTGCCAAGGGCGCGCCCGTGGAGGTGACGACGATCGTCGTACCCGACCCCGGGCCGGGCGAGGCGGTGGTGCGGATCCAGGCCTGCGGCGTCTGCCACACGGACCTGCACTACCGGGAGGGCGGCATCAACGACGACTTCCCGTTCCTGCTGGGGCACGAGGCGGCGGGGATCGTGGAATCGGTCGGCGAGGGCGTCACCGAGGTCGTGCCCGGTGACTTCGTCGTCCTCAACTGGCGTGCGGTCTGCGGCCAGTGTCGCGCGTGCGAGCGCGGGCGCCCGCAGTACTGCTTCGACACGCACAACGCCAAGCAGAAGATGACGCTGCTGGACGGCACCGAGCTGTCCCCGGCGCTGGGCATCGGCGCGTTCGCGGAGAAGACCCTGGTCGCGGCCGGCCAGTGCACCAAGGTCGACCCGAGGGCCGAGCCGGCCGTCGCGGGCCTGCTGGGCTGCGGTGTGATGGCGGGCATCGGCGCCGCGATCAACACCGGCAACGTCGGCCGGGGCGACTCGGTCGCGGTGATCGGCTGCGGCGGTGTCGGCGGCGCGGCGGTGCTCGGATCGCGGCTGGCCGGCGCGGGGAAGATCATCGCGGTGGACATCGACGACCGCAAGCTGATCACCGCGGAGAAGCTCGGTGCCACCCACACCATCAACTCCCGCACCGCCGACCCGGTGGAGGCGATCCGCGAGCTGACCGGCGGCCACGGCGCGGACGTCGTGATCGATGCGGTCGGCCGCCCGGAGACGTACAAGCAGGCGTTCTACGCCCGTGACCTGGCCGGCACGGTCGTCCTGGTCGGCGTCCCGACGCCGGAGATGACGCTGGAGCTGCCGCTGCTGGACGTGTTCGGCCGGGGCGGCGCGCTGAAGTCCTCCTGGTACGGCGACTGCCTGCCGTCGCGGGACTTCCCGATGCTGATCGACCTCTACCTCCAGAGCCGGCTGGACCTCGGCGCGTTCGTCAGCGAGACCATCGAACTCGACGGCGTGGAGCAGGCGTTCGCGCGCATGCACGAGGGCGATGTGCTCCGTTCGGTGGTGATCCTGTGAGCGGCGCGCGGATCGACCGGCTGGTCACGGCCGGCACCTTCGACCTCGACGGCGGCAGCTGGGAGGTGGAGAACAACGTCTGGATCGTCGGTGACGACGACGAGGCCGTGGTGATCGACGCGGCGCACGACGCCGAGGCGATCGAGGCGGCCCTCGGCGGGCGCCGCCTGCTGGCGATCGTCTCCACCCACGCGCACAACGACCACATCGACGCGGCCCCGGCGCTCGCCGACCGCACCGGTGCGCCGATCCTGCTGCACCCGGACGACCTGCCGCTCTGGAAGCTCACCCACCCGGACCGCCTGCCGGACGGCGAACTCGCCGACGGACAGCGGATCGTGGTGGCCGGCACCGAGCTGACCGTGCTGCACACCCCCGGCCACGCGCCCGGCGCGGTCTGCCTCCACGCGCCCGGGCTCGGCACGGTCTTCACCGGTGACACCCTCTTCCAGGGCGGCCCGGGCGCCACCGGCCGGTCGTTCTCGCACTTCCCGACGATCATCGACTCGATCCGGGACCGCCTCCTCTCGCTCCCCCCGGAGACGGTGGTCCGCACCGGCCACGGCGACCCGACCACGATCGCCGCCGAGGCGCCCGCACTTCCGGAGTGGATCGCGCGCGGCCACTGACCGCGATGGTCCCCGGCTCCAGCTCCGGCCGCCGGCCCCGGTTCCGGCTCCGGCCGGTGACCGGGGGCGATGCCCGGCCCGGTGCCCCGCGCACCGGGCCGGGCGCCGTACGATCGCGGGCATGGCCCATGATCCGCACGCACTCGACGAAGCCTTCCTCGCCTTCTGGCGGGAGCGGCACATCTCCACGCTGACCACCCGGCGCCCCGACGGCTCGCCGCACGTGGTGCCGGTGGGGGTGACGTACCAGCCGGAGACCGCGACGGCGCGGGTGATCAGCAGCCGGACCAGTCGCAAGGTGCGCAATGTGCAGGCCGCCGGGGCCGAGGGCATGCGGGTGGCGGTCTGCCAGGTGGACGGCGCGCGCTGGTCGACGCTGGAGGGCGTGGCCGAGGTGCGGGACGAGCCGGACGCGGTGGCCGATGCCGTCCGGCGGTACACCGAGCGGTACCGCGAGCCCCGGGTGAACCCGGACCGCGTGGTCATCGAGATCACCGTCGACCGGGTGCTCGGCCGGGCGTAACGGCCGCGACGGCAGCGGCCCGCGGGTGTGCCCGGAGCTTCGTGGTACCCGTGGTGCCTCCGTGATGTGGGTGTTTATCGGCCGTTGATCGCCGGCGCCTAGCGTTGGCGGCATGAACGAGGGAACGGTCGAGGAGCAGGGCGGGCGGGCGCTGCCCGACGGGCGGATGACGGAGCAGGACACGGAGCGCTTCCGGGTGCTGCTGGCGCGCCTGGGCGACTCGCTGACGGCGGACCGTCGGGCGGCCGCCGAGGCGGGGTTCGATGCGTGAGTCCGGGGTGACGACGGCCGGTGAGCGCGGGCCGGTCGCGGTGCTGCCGCTCTGGCAGCGCGGGCCGGTGTCCGCTCCCTGGTCGGGTTCGCTCCCGGACCCGCTGTCCGGTTCGGCGACGGGCGGGCTGCCGGTGGCGGGACCTGTCCCGCTGCCGGACCCGGCCGGGCCGGCCCGGGGCGGGGGAGCCGGCTGCTCGGGTGTCGGCGCCGGTGCGGGTGTCGCTGTCGGCGCCGGTGTCGGCGTGGTCGCGGCCGCCGGTGCGGGCGTGGACTACTTCACGAAGCGGACCTCCGGGTAGTCCGCCGAGGGGCCGTTCAGCAGTGCGCTCGGGCGGCCGAGCAGGTGCCGGTCGAAGAAGGCGCCCAGACAGGCCCGGGACGTGGCGAGCGCGCGTTCGCCGCGCAGGCTGCCGTACTGCGGGCGTGCCGTCTCCGGCGGCATCCGGTCGCGCACCCCGAAGGCTTCCAGCACCCGGGGCATGTCACAGAAGGACAGGTGACCGCCCTCGGGCAGATCCAGTTAGCGCCGCCAGCCCGTCAGCTGCTGCCAGGTCCGCTCCCCGTCGGCCGCCTCCGGCGCCTCGTTGCCGCGCCGCGCGCTGAGCAGGAGTACCGGCCCGGCGAGGCCCTCGGCGGGCAGCGGGGCGAAGAAGTCGCGGAGCCGTGGTCCGTCGCAGGTCGGAGCCGCCGCGCCGGGCGGCCCGGCCTCGCGGACGACGCCGGCTCCACCTGAGGTGGGGTCAGCGGCCCTGCGCGGGCGGCGATCGCGCCCGGCCCGCGCAGGGCGGGGGTGCTCAGCAGTCGCAGCCGCAGTCGCACCCGTCGCATCCGCAGCCGTCGCAGCACCCGCCGTCTCCACAGCAGTTGCAGCAGTCACCGCAGTTGCTGCAGCAGTCCCCGCAGTCCCCGCAGTCGACGTCCTGCCGTGCGCACCACCCCTCCTTGCGCTCGCGCGAGAACGGATCGTCGTGCGAGCAGCACATCAGCTGGCAGGTGCAGGCCATCAGCGCCCAGACCGCGCAGCCGGCCAGCAGGTTGCGCCGGTGCCGGGGGCGGCCGCCGGGCGGGGTGAACCCGGGGCCCTGCGGCACCCAGGGCGGGATCGGCGCGCCGGGACCGGCGGGCGGCGCCTGCCCCGGGTCCTGCCGGGGCGCCGACCGGTACGGGTCGGAACCGTGCGGGGCGGAACCGTGCCCGGCGCCCCCGTGCCCGTCGGCGGGCGCCGTCCGGGTCCGGCAGGTGGCGGTGTGCGCGGCCGGGCCGAAGACGCGCTCCACGGCCCGCTCCGTCTCGTGCGCGAGCAGGGTGTGCACCAGGGCCCGGTCGGTCAGCTCCACCTCGCGCAGCGCGAGCCGGATGCCGTGGACGGCGTCCCGGCAGAGGCGTTCGGCCTCGGCCCGGTCGGTGCCGGTCGCCGTGAGCGGGTTCCAGGCTCCGCTCGCGGCGTCCTCGGCCTGGTCCTCGGCGGCGTCCAGCAGGTGGGCGAGCCGGCCGAACAGACGCCCCGCCTCCGCCAGCGGTTCGGCGTTGCCGGGCCGGCCGGCCAGGACGGCGGTGTGGGCGAACGCCGCCGAAGTGGCGCTCTCGGTCGGCTCGGTGACCAGCAGGACGGACCCGCCCGGGGGCAGCGCACGCTCCAACGCGCCCTGGCGGGAGGCCGCGTCGAGCAGGACGGCGGTGTCGAAGCCGACCGCCGAGGCGCCGCCCGCGCTCTTGCGGTCCCAGCGCCTGGTGACGGCGCGGGCCCCGGCGGCGACCGGGCGCCGGGCGAACACGCCGTCCCGGTCCTCGACATGGTCGCGGATCTTCACCGAGGCGAGCGCCAGCGAGACGGCGGCCGCCAGCCGGGCGCCCTCGCCCTTGGCGACCGAGGCGGTGCGCATCCCGCGCAGCGGGCAGGGCCCGGCGGTGCGGCGCCAGGAGGCGTCGTCCTTCGCGCTCTGCGCCTCGACCAGCACCGAGATGATCAGACCGTCGTAGTTGGTGGCCGTCCGGGCCAGTTGGCCGTGGTCGTCCCTGAGTGCCAGGCAGAGTCCGCACAGATGAGCCATCCACGAGGCCTGCAGCCGCTCGGAGAGCCGGTGCCGACACGGCCTGATGATCCCGAACATGATCCCCCTTGGTGCGCGGGCCCTGGTCGGCCCCCGATCGCGGACATCATATGACCGGCAGTTCACGGCTTTGGAAGGGTCGTGAACCAGGTGGGTAACACCGGCGGGGAGGCCGTCCGCCGGAGGTCGCGGCGCAGGCCGCAGGCGTGCGGGGCCGGCTCCGCGCCCGGCGCGGGCCGGTCAGCCGGTGAGGACGCCGGAGAGCTCGGTGACCGCGCTGGTGCTCTTCGCCGGGGGCGGCGACACCTTCACCGGCTTGCCCAACTCGGTGAAGGTGACCGTGGTGACGGCGTGGATCGGGTCCATGTCCAGGACCAGCCGGACCTTCGCCACCCGGCCCTGGGGCTCGACCCAGACCTCGGCCGGGATCCGGAGGTCGCCGCCGCCGAGGCTCCGGTAGGTCGCCAGCTTGGCCTGGACCTCCGGTGCCAGGCGCAGGACGACGGCGTCGTCGGCCAGCACGCCGCTGTACCGCACGGTGCGGACGCCGTCCAGCTCCTCCTCCCCGTTCCGGACGACCCGGGTCAGCGTGGAGAGCTGCTGCAGGACGTGCTCCGGATCGTTGACCGGCGACCGGAGCAGGGCGTGCGCGACGGGCCGCTCGCGGTCGATCGCCGCCCAGGACCCCGCGGGCACTCCCGCCGAGCCGCGCACGTACACCTGGCCGTCGGCGAAGACCTCGTCGAGGTGGCTGATCGCGCCCCCGGGGAGGTCGACGCCGAGCTGCCCCCGGTCCGCCGCCATGTCGAAGTCCCCGGCCACGGCCAGGTTGTACGTGGTGTCGCCGTTGGTGAGCTGCACGGTCTGGCCGACCCTGGCGCTGGTGCGGCCGGTGGCGGCCGCGGCCTCGCGCACGGCGGCGGCATGCTCCGCGGACGGCGCGGCCGGGGCGCTCGTGGCACCCGTGGGCGTCGCCGGAGCGCCGGACGGCGGCGGGGTGCTCACGGCCGCGGTGCTCGCCGCCGGTGCGCCCGCCGACGCCGAGGCGCTCGCCGAGACGCCCGCCGAGCCGCTCGCCGACGGCCCGGCGGCGCTCCCGCCGGCGGCGGACGAGCAGCCCGCCGCGCACAGCAGCGCGAGCACGGTACTGACGAGACCTGTGGAACGGCGCACTTCTTCCCCCGACCTGGTGGTGACACGGTGACGACGGCCGGGCCCGCCGCGCGGTGCGACGTCCCCATGGTGGTGCGTGCTTCGCACCCGCCCGGCACACCGACCCTATCGGGCCAGGTCAGGGGCGTTCCGCCGGGGTGGTTCCACCCGGCCCCGGGCGGTCCCGGGGCGGCCCGGGACTATCGGGTCGGGTCCGAGCGGAAGGCCCGCCGGTAGGCGGCGGGCGTGGTGCGCAGGGCTTCGTGGAAGCGCCGGCGCAGGTTGACCGCCGAGGAGAGGCCGACCCGGTGCGCGATGGTCTCCACCGGCAGGTCGGTCTCCTCCAGCAGGGCCCGGGTGGCGGCGATCCGCCGGTCCAGCAGCCAGCGTCCGGGACTGATGCCCAGTTGCTCGGTGAAGCGCCGGGTCAGCGTGCGGCCCGAGACCTGGGAGTGGAGCGCCATCTCGGCGACGCTGACCTGCTGGTCCAGCCGCCCGCCCAGCCACTCCAGCAGGGGGGCCAGCGAGTCGGTGACCGGTCCGGAGGTCGGCAGTTCGGCGTACTGCAGCTGGCAGCCCTCGCGGTGCGGCGGCATCACCATCTGCCGGGCGATCCGCATCGCGTGCGCGGCGCCGTGGTCGGTGCGCACCAGGTGCAGGCAGAGGTCAACGCCGGCCGCCGATCCGGCGCTGGTGGCGACATCGCCGTGGTCCACGTAGAGCACCGCGGGGTCGACCCGGACCCGGGGGAACCGGTCGGCCAGTTCGGCGGCCCGGGCCCAGTGGGTGGCGGCCCGCCGGCCGTCCAGCAGTCCGGCGGCGGCGAGCACGAAGGCGCCCGAGCAGATGCCGACGATCCGCGCGCCGCGCCGGTGCGCCCGGCGGACCGCCTCGACCACCGCCGGCGGCACCTCGGTGCCGGCCGGCTGCTGCCAGCCGGGGACCAGGACGGTGTCCGCGCGCTCCAGCGCGTCCAGGCCCGCCGTGACCAGCAGGTCGTAGCCGACCTGGGTCCGCACCGGGCCGGGGTGCTCGGTGCAGACCTCGAACGTGTAGCGGGCGGGGATCGCCGGGCCGTGGTCGCCCAGCACCTCGGTCGCGCAGGCCAGCAGGAAGGTCGACTGCGGGGGCTGGAGCAGGGCCACGACCCGGTGCGGCGCCGGGGATCCGGGCGGCGGACGAAGCGTCATGGCGCGAAAGTACCCCATCATGTCGTTCAGGACACTGGGGTGGTCGAATGGTCCAGACCACCATCGTGCTGTGACCACCTCGCAGACGCACACCCAGAACGCACAGAACAGCCAGAACACCAAGAACGCGCAGAACAGTCGGACCACCCGGAACGTCCGGACCACTCGGGCCGCCCGGACCGGTCCGCCGCCCGCCCGGCCCCCGTTGTGGGACCGGCGCTTCACGCTCTACTTCGTCGCCCGCGCGGTCTCGCTGGTCGGCGACGCGATGATGCCGGTCGCCACCGCACTCGCGGTTGGCGCGCTCTACGGGATCTCCGGGGTCGGCATCGTCCTCGGCATCTGGACCGGGACGGTCGTCGCCCTGGTCCTGTTCGGCGGGGTGCTCGCCGACCGGGTCGGTGCGCGCCGGATGATGGTCGGCGCGGACCTCGCCCGGGTGCTCACCCAGGGGGTGCTGGCCGCCGCGTTCTTCGTGGGACCGCCGCCGTTCTGGCTGCTGGTGACCATGGCGGCGCTGGCGGGCGCGGCCACCGCGATGTTCCAGCCGGGGGTGAACGGGATGGTCCCGCTGGTCGCCCGCGAGCCGCAGCGGGCGAACGCCACGCTCAAGGTGGCCGACGCGCTCGCCCAACTGCTCGGCCCGGCCCTGGCGGGCCTGCTGATCGCGCTGACCGGCGCCGGGACGGTCTACGCGATCGACGGCGCCACCTTCCTGCTCAGCGCCCTGTGCCTGGCGCTCATCCGGCTCGCCCCGGCCGGCGCGCCCGAGGCCGCCCCGGCCGCCGCCGGCTCCCCGGCGGGCGCCGACCCCGCTGCCCGCACCGGCGGTTCGCTCCGTCGCGACCTGCGCCAGGGCTGGCAGGAGTTCCGTGCGCGCACCTGGATGTGGGCGGTGATCCTGATCTGGGTGGGCTACGGCGTGCTGCTCTTCGGTCCGCTGGTGCCGCTCAGCTCGGCGCTGGTCGGTGCCCGGCTCGGCCCGAACGCCTACGGTCTGGCGGTCTCCTTCCTCGGCGTCGGAACGGTGCTCGGCGGGCTGCTGGCCCTGCGGGTGCGCCCGGCCCGGCCGTTGGCCGCCGGTGCGGCGGCGATGGCGCTGTACACCGTGCTGCCGCTCTGCGTCGCACTGGACACCGGCCTGCCGGTGCTGCTCGCGGGCCACGTGCTCGGCGGCGGCGCCTGGGCGTTCTGGTCGGTGATGTGGGCGACCAGTGTGCAGACCCACACCCCGCCCGCGGTGCTCAACCGGGTCAGCGCGTACGAGCTGGCGGGCTCGGTGTCCGGGATCGCGCTCGGTCAGATCCTGGCAGGACCGGCCACCGCGCTGGCCTCCCCGGGGCGGCTGCTGCTGGTGTCGGCGGGTGCCTGCCTGGCGGGCTGCGTGGCGCTGTTCGCGATCCCGGCGATCCGCACGCTGGGCCGTGCGGCTCCCGCGGGCGGCACGCCGGAGGCGCCGGGCCGACCCGGACCTGCGGCCTCGGAGGCCCCGGACCGCTGACGTATCGCCGGGTGGCCGCCGGGGCGCGGAGCGGCCGGCGCCGCCGGGGTGATCGCGCCGCGCACCGGCCGCACACCGGCCGCACACCGGCCGCACACCGGTGGCACCACCGGGGCGCGGCCGTGCACGCCACGCGCCGGCGCCCCCCGCCGGGCCGCTCGACCGGGGCCGCGCCCTGTAGGTGATCCCATATCCGGGATAGCATCGCGAATATGGGAATCGATACGGCCGCCGACGAGCGGCTGGCCATCCGACTGGCCGAACTCCGCGTCGAACGCGGTTGGACGCTGGAGGAGTTGGCGCGCCGGGCAGAGGTGAGCCGGTCCACGCTGTCCCGGGTCGAGCGGGCGGAGGTCAGCCCGACGGCCGCCCTGCTCGGCCGGCTCTGCGCCGTGTACGGGCGCACGATGTCGCGGCTGCTCGCCGAGGTCGAGTTGGCCCCGGCCGGGCTGGTCCGGGCCGGGGAGCAGCGGGTCTGGCGTGACGAGGCGACGGGGTTCGTGCGGCGTTCGGTGTCCCCGCCGGACGGCTCGCTGCGGGCCGAGATCATCGAGGGGCTGCTGCCGGCGGGCGCCGACATCGCCTACGACCGGCCGTCCGTCCCCGGCCTGGAGCACCACCTCTGGCTGCTGGAGGGCCGGTTGGAGCTGACCGTCGACGGCGAGCCGCAGCAGCTCGCGGCCGGCGACTGCCTGCGGTTCACCGCCGACAGCACCCGGTTCCGCAGCCCGGGGCCCGAGGCCGCCCGCTACGTCCTGGTGGTGGTCGAGCCATGACCCCCGCCCCCGGCCCAGCGGCGCCGCCCCGGGAGCGCTTCGACGCCGCCGGGCGCCGCGTCCTGCTGGTCTGCGTCGCGGGCGGGTTCACCACCCTGCTCGACCAGTCCGTCCTCAACACCTCGATACCCGCCCTCCGGGAGAGCCTGCACGCCGGCCCCGCCCATCTGCAGTGGATCGTCGCCGGCTACTCGCTCGCCTTCGGCCTGGCCCTGGTCCCGGGCGGGCGGCTCGGCGACGTCCGCGGCCGCAAGTGGTTCTTCGTCACCGGCCTGGCCGTGTTCACCGCCGTCAGCGTGCTCTCCGCGACCGCGACCGAGCCCTGGGTGCTGGTGGCCGCCCGGCTGCTCCAGGGCGCCGGGGCCGGGCTGGTCAACTCCCAGATGATCGGCACCATCCAGGACGTGTTCGACGGCCAGCTGCGGGCCCGGGCACTCGGGATGTACGCCGTCACCGGCGGCCTGGCCTTCGCGCTCGGGCCGCCGATCGGCGGCGCCGTCCTGGCCGCGGTCGGACCGGAGTTCGGCTGGCGGCTGACCTTCCTGCTCAACGTGCCGTTCGGGCTGGTGACCGTCGTGCTGGCGGCCCGCTGCCTGCCGCGCCCGCGCCCCAGCGCCCGCAACGCCGACCTCGACCTGGTCGGGCTGCTGCTGGTCGCCGCGCTGACCCTGGTGCTGATGCTGCCGTTCGTGCAGCCGCCCGCCTGGACCGGCTGGCTGGCCTTCGGCGCCGGCGCGGCCCTGCTGCTGGGCGCGCTGGTGTGGTGGCAGCGCCGCTGCGCCCGGGCCGGCGGGCACCCGTTGATCCACCCGGCGCTCACCCGGTCCGCGCCGTACGCGCTCGGCACGGCGGTGGCGATGGCCCAGTTCGGCTCGTCCGTGGCGGCCGGGCTGGTGCTGGCGATGTTCCTGCAGGACGGGCTCGGCCTCTCCCCGATGGGCGCGGCGCTGGTCGCGCTGCCCTCGGCGGTCTCGATGGGCGTCGCCTCGGCGCTCGCCTGGCGGGTGGTGCAGCGCTTCGGCCGGCGGACCGTCACCGCGGGCCTGACGCTCGCGGCGCTGGTGATGCTCACCGGCGGCCTGGTCGTGCGGTGGGCGCCGACGGGTGGGCTGCCCTGGCTGCTGGCGGGGCTGCAACTGCTCGGCGGCGCGGCCGCGGGCGTGATGGGCGCGACCAACCAGGCGTACGTGCTGCGCCACGCGCCCGCCGAGGCGGCCGGGGTGAGCGGGGCGATCCTGCAGATGGCGCAGCGGATAGCGGCGGCGGTCTGCGTCTCGGCGCTCTCCGGTGTCTACCTGCGCGCGACGGGCGGCGGTGGCGGTCACCGGGCCGCGTACACCTCCGCCAGTGCCGTCTGCGCGGCGGTGGCCGCCCTGGCGGTGCTGGCCTCGGTGCTCGCGAGCCGGGCGGCGGCCCGGGAGGACGGCGGACCGGTGGCGGCCCGGGAGGACGCGCGACCGGTGACGGTACCGCTGCCCGGGCAGACCGGTCCCGGAGCGCCCGCCCCCGGCCGGGCCGGCGAGGTGCAGGCCGGGAAGGTACGGGCCGGCGAGGTACGGGCCCGGGGATAGGACCGCGACCGGCCGGGTTGAGCGGTGGGCGAACGGCCTGTCGGCAGCCGGGGGCCACGGCATACGGTGATCGGCATGACCGATCATCGGACCGTGGAACTGCCGGAGGTCACCCTCGCCTACCGCGAGTCAGGCCCGCCGGGTGCCCCGCCGCTGCTCCTGCTGCACGCGCTCGGCGAGCGGGCCACCGACTGGGCCGGCGTGCTGCCGGACCTCGCGCCGCGCCACCGCGTCCTCGCACTCGACCTGCGCGGCCACGGGGACAGCGGCCGGCCCGGCCGGTACGGCGTCGAGCCGATGCGGGACGACGTCCTCGCCTTCCTGGACGCGCTCGGGCTGGACCGGGTCGATGTCGTCGGGCACTCGATGGGCGGTGTGGTGGCGTACCTGCTGGCGCAGGAGCACCCCGAGCGGGTCGGCCGGCTGGTGCTGGAGGACGTCCCGGCGCCCTACCCGCGTCCGGCGGCCCCGGTGGCCGACGCGCCCCCCGGGCCGGTGGACTTCGACTGGGCGGTGGTGAAGCCGGTCAAGGCGCAGCTGGACACCCCCGAGCCGGTCTGGCTCGAGCGGATGGCCGCGATCACCGCACCCACCCTGGTGGTGGCCGGGGGCCGGGCGAGCCACGTCCCGCAGGACCGGATCGCCGAGATGGCCGGGCGGATCGCCGACTGCCGGGTGGTCACCGTCGAGGCCGGGCACCTGGTGCACCACACCCGGCCGGCGGAGTTCGTCGCGGCCGTCGCGCCGTTCCTGGACCTCGCCCGGCGCTGAGGGGCGGGGGGGGGGGGGGGGGGGGGGGGGGGGGGGGGGGGGGGGGGGGGGGGGGGGGGGGGGGGGGGGGGGGGGGGGGGGGGGGGGGGGGGGGG
>NZ_JBVHVO010000018.1:0-31122 GCF_055564815.1 Kitasatospora sp. NPDC028961
CGCCCGGTTACATTCCGAACCCGGAAGCTAAGCCTCACAGCGCCGATGGTACTGCAGGGGGGACCCTGTGGGAGAGTAGGACGCCGCCGAACAATTCTTCTAGAGAAGCCCCCGCCGGGGAACCGGACGGGGGCTTCTCTGTTGTAGGGTCAGCATGCAGAAGTCGTCACACGGTACAGGAGGCCCCCGGGTGGAGGTCCAGGAGACGCGGGTCCAGACCGATCGCGTCCTCACCATCCCCAACCTGCTGAGCATGGGCCGGCTGGTCGGTGTTCCGCTCTTCCTCTGGTTGATCCTCTGGCCGGTGTTCGACGGGCCGAACAACGACGGCTGGGCGCTGCTGATCCTGATGCTGAGCGGCATCAGTGACTACCTGGACGGAAAGCTCGCCCGCAGGTGGGGGCAGATCAGCCGGGTCGGCCAGCTGCTCGATCCGCTGGCGGACCGGCTCTACGTCCTCTCCACCCTGCTGGGTCTGACCTGGCGTGAGATCCTGCCGTGGTGGCTCACGGCGATCCTGATCGCGCGTGAGCTCTTTATCGCGAGTCTCCTTCCGATTCTGAACCGGCACGGCTACGGCCCGTTGCAGGTGAGTTTCCTGGGCAAGGCCGCGACATTCAATCTGATGTACGCGTTCCCGCTCCTGTTGCTCGGCACCGGCGACACCTGGATCGCGCGGCCGGCCGAGGCCGTCAGCTGGGCCTTCATCTGGTGGGGGACCACGCTGTACTGGTGGGCCGGCATTCTCTACGCCGTCCAGGCGCGACAGATCATCCGGGCGGGCTCCGCCTCCTCCGCGTCCGCAGTCTGAGACGTGATCTGAGAGAAGTCCCACGCCACCACGGTGCGTCGGACGAAATCTTCCGGGTAGACACCCTCTGGAACGGTTTGATGGACCTGCAGGGTCCACCACCGCGAAGGAGGACGCACCCGTAATGAAAGCCGTTGTAATGGCAGGGGGCGAAGGCACCCGACTCCGCCCGATGACCTCCAGCATGCCCAAGCCGCTGCTACCGGTCGCCAACAGGCCGATCATGGAGCACGTGCTTCGGCTGCTGAAGCGGCATGGCCTCTCCGACACCGTCGTGACCGTACAGTTCCTCGCCTCACTGGTGAAGAACTACTTCGGTGACGGCGAAGAGTTGGGTATGCATCTCACGTATGCGAACGAGGAGACGCCACTCGGCACTGCGGGGAGTGTCAAGAACGCCGAGGACGCCCTGAAGGACGATTCCTTTCTGGTGATCTCCGGTGACGCACTGACCGACTTCAATCTCACCGAATTGATCGAGTACCACCGGAGCAAGGACGCTCTGGTCACCGTCTGTCTCACCCGGGTACCGAACCCTCTGGAGTTCGGCATCACGATCACCGATGACGAGGGCCGGGTCGAGCGCTTCCTGGAGAAGCCGACCTGGGGGCAGGTCTTCTCGGACACGGTCAACACCGGTATCTACGTCATGGAGCCCGAGGTCTTCGACTACGTGGCGGCGGGTGAGTCCGTCGACTGGTCGAGCGATGTGTTCCCGCAGTTGCTGAAGGAGGGCAAGCGGGTCTACGGCTACGTGGCCGAGGGCTACTGGGAGGACGTCGGCACCCACGAGAGCTACGGCAAGGCCCAGGCGGACGTCCTGGAGGGCAAGGTCGACGTCGAGCTCGACGGGTTCGAGATCTCGCCGGGCGTCTGGGTGGCGGAAGGGGCCGAGGTCGACCCCGAGGCGGTGCTCCGCGGTCCGCTCTACATCGGGGACTACGCCAAGGTCGAGGCCGGCGTGGAGATCCGCGAGCACACCGTGCTCGGCAGCAACGTGGTCGTCAAGCGCGGCGCGTTCCTGCACAAGGCGGTGATCCACGACAACGTCTACGTCGGGCCGCAGAGCAACCTGCGGGGCTGCGTGGTCGGCAAGAACACCGATGTGATGCGGGCCGCGCGGATCGAGGACGGGGCGGTGATCGGCGACGAGTGCCTGGTCGGCGAGGAGTCGATCATCGGCGCCAACGTCCGGGTCTACCCGTTCAAGACCATCGAGGCCGGCGCCGTCGTCAACACCTCGGTGATCTGGGAGTCCCGCGGTCAGGAGCACCTCTTCGGGCTGCGCGGCGTGTCGGGCATCCTCAACGTCGAGATCACACCGGAGCTGGCCGTCCGGCTGGCCGGTGCGTACGCGACGACCCTGAAGAAGGGGGCGACCGTCACCATCGCGCGTGACCACTCGCGTGGTGCGCGTGCCCTCAAGCGGGCGATGATCTCGGGGTTGCAGACCAGCGCGATCGACGTCCGCGACCTGGAGAACGTGCCGATGCCGGTGGCTCGGCAGCACACGGCCCGCGGGAGTGCCGGCGGGATCTTCCTGCGGACCACGCCCGGGGTGCCGGACTCGCTGGACATCCTGTTCTTCGACGAGCGCGGAGCCGACCTCTCCCAGGCCGGGCAGCGCAAGCTCGACCGGGTCTACGCCCGCCAGGAGTACCGGCGCGCGTTCCCGGGCGAGATCGGCGACCTGACCTTCCCGTCCAGCGTCTTCGACTCCTACGCCGGCAATCTGCTGCGGGCGGTGGACACCACCGGCGTCCGCGAGGCGGGGCTGAAGGTGGTGGTGGACACGGCGCACGGCAGTGCCGGGCTCGTGCTGCCGAGCATCCTGGGTCGGCTCGGCGTGGAGGCGCTCACCGTCTCCAGCGGGCTGGACGAGGCACGGCCGACCGAGGACGCCGAGGAACGGCGGGCGGGGCTGGCCAGGCTCGGCGAGCTGGTGGCCTCCTCGCGGGCGGCGTTCGGCGTCCGGTTCGACCCCGTCGGCGAGCGGGTGGCCTTCGTGGACGAGCTGGGCCGGGTGATCGACGACGACCGGGCGCTCCTGGTGCTGCTCGACCTGGTCGCGGCCGAGCGCCGGAGCGGGCAGGTGGCGCTGCCCGTGACGACCACCAGGATCGCCGAGCAGGTCGCCGCCTACCACGGCACACAGGTCGTCTGGACCACGACCACGCCGGACGACCTGGCCAAGGCGGCCTCGGCCGAAGGCACGGTCTTCGGTGGCGACGGGCGCGGCGGTTTCGTCGTTCCCGAGTTCAGCGGTGTGCTGGACGGCGCGGCCGCGTTCGTCCGCCTGGTCGGGCTGGTGGCCCGCACCCAGCTCACGCTCAGCCAGATCGACGCGCGGATCCCGCAGGCGCACATCCGCCGACGGGACATCGCGACGCCGTGGGCGGCCAAGGGCATGGTCATGCGTTCGGTGGTGGAGGCGGCCGGCAACCGGCAGCTCGACACCACGGACGGTGTCCGGGTGGTCGAGGCGGACGGCCGCTGGACGCTCGTGCTGCCCGATCCCGCCGAGGCGGTCACCCACCTCTGGGCGGAGGGTCCGGACGACGAGGCGACCGAGGCGCTGCTGGACGAGTGGGCGACGGTGGTCGACGGCGCCGGGCGCTGACGACCGGGCCGCCATGACATGGCCGGGCAGCGGGGGTGCGGCGAGTGCCGCGCCCCCGCTGCCCGGTTTGTCATGCTTGGTAACGATCCGTCGCTTCTGGTGACTTCGCAGGTCAGGGGGTGTGCACGGACCCCTCCGCGGACATGGGACGATGGTCCGCATGCCAGCGACGCCGACGCCGAGTGCCAGTGACGGACGGTACAACCGTCCGGACGCCTCGATGTCCCTGCTGACCGGCGTGATGGACCACAGCCTGGACGAGGGTTACGCCGAGGCGGCCGCGGCGCGGGGCGGTGACCGCGACAGCCGGATACCCGGTACGGCCCGCGGCCTGCTCACGCTGGGTCTCGGGCTGGCCCTGGTCGGGGCGGTGGTGACGGTGGGCGCCGTGAACGCGCACAAGGCCGAGCCGACGCTCGCCAAGGAGCGCGATGCGCTGATCCACCGGATCAACGACAGCAACGGCTCGGCGGAGCGGCTCCAGCAGCAGGTCCAGGAGCTGCGGCGGAAGGTCGACACCACCCAGCAGCAGGCACTGTCGCCGGGCGACAGCGACCCGGCCGCGCTGGCCGGTGCGGTGGGTCTGGCCGAGGTGACCGGGCCGGGCGTCAAGCTGGTCCTGGAGGACGCCTCCGGCACCGGCGCCGGGGGGAACGTCGACCCGCGCGCGGGCCAGGGCTTCTCGAACAGCGGACGGCTGCGCGACCGCGATCTGCAACTGGTGGTGAACGGGCTCTGGGAGTCCGGCGCCGAGGCCGTGTCGATCAACGGGCAGCGGCTCACCGCGCTCTCCGCGATCCGCGCCGCCGGTGAGGCCGTCCTGGTCGACAACCGGCCGCTGGTGCCGCCCTACAACGTCCAGGCGTTGGGGGACGGGTCGAAGCTGGTCGCCACCTTCGAGAGCAACATGGCGGGTCAGTACCTGCGGCTGCTGCAGGAGAAGTACGGCATCAAGTCGACGATCTCCGCCCAGAAGAAGCTCACGCTGCCCGCCGCCGTGGGCATCACGCTGCGGACCGCCCAGCCGGCCACGCCGGAGCCGTCGCCGTCGGCAAGCCCCTCCGCACCCGCTGCGGCCTCCCCGAGCCCCACGGCCTCGGACACGGGGTCGCAGAGCCCGTCCGCGGGGACCTCACGGCCGGCCACCCCGAGCACCTCGCCCCCGGGGAAGCGCTCGCCGAGCGGCTCCGCCAAGACCACGACAGCCCACTCGCCCACCGCGCCCACGACCGGGGCGCCCCCCGCAGGGACAGGAGCAGCCAGACCGTGATTGCCGTACTGGGTCTTGTGATCGGGGTGGTCGTCGGGCTCTTCGTCCAACCCGAGGTGCCCGATGCCGTCGTGCCGTACCTGCCCATCGCGGTGGTGGCGGCACTGGACGCGGTGTTCGGCGGCGTCCGGGCGATGCTGGACGGCATCTTCAACGACAAGGTGTTCATCGTGTCGTTCCTGTCCAACGTGGTGGTGGCGGCCCTGATCGTCTTCCTCGGGGACCAGCTCGGTGTCGGCTCCCAGCTGTCCACCGGTGTGGTCGTCGTCCTCGGCATCCGCATCTTCTCCAACGCCGCTGCGATCAGGCGCCATGTCTTCCGCGCCTGAGCCCGGCCGGGAGCCGGCGGACGAGAATCGGACCGAGAAGACAACCGAGAAGACGACCGAGAAGGCTGTCGACAAGGTGGTCGAGAAGGCGGTCGCGCGGGCGGGCGACGGCGCGCGCGAGGGCGGGAACGGGGAGCGGGGGGCGGCTCCGGCGGCGGAGAACGCGCCGCCCGAGCCCGCCGAACAGGTGAAGCCTGCGCCCGAGGTGCGGCCGGGGGCCCCGGCCCAGGGCGGCGAGGACGCCGTCGAACCGGCGCCCCGGGCGGCGGATGCGCGGCGGCCGGTGGCAGCCGCGCCCGAAGCCGGCACGGAGGCGGACGCCGAGGCCGAAGAGCCGGCGCAGGCCCGCGAGGAGGCGGTGCCTGAGCCCGTCAGCGCCCCGCTGCCCGAGCCGGAGCCGGTCCTGGAGCCCGAGCCCGCTCCCACGCCGGAGCCCGCTCCCGAGGCGGCGACGGAGCCCGGGAAGGCCCCCGACGAGCGCAACGCGGGCCGGCGGCGGATGAAGGCGGCTCTCTGGCCCCCGCGGCTCTCCCGCGGGCAGCTGGTGGTCGCGGTGCTGCTGTTCTCGCTCGGCCTCGCCCTGGCGATCCAGGTCCGCTCCACCAACGACCACCACAGCCAGCTGCGCGGTGCCCGCCAGGAGGACCTCGTCCGGATCCTCGACGAACTGGACGGCCGCCAGCAGCGTCTCCAGCAGGAGAAGGCGGAGTTGGAGCAGTCCCTGGCCACGTTGGAGAACAGCTCCAACCAGGCCAAGGAGGCCCAGGAGCAGACCAGGAAGAAGGTGACGGAGCTCGGCGTGCTCGCCGGGACCGTCAAAGCCACTGGTCCGGGCATCGTACTGACGGTCGATGATCCCCAAGGGCAGGTGAAGGCGGATATGCTGCTGGACACCCTGCAGGAACTCCGAGCGGCGGGGGCGGAGGCGATTCAGATCAACGATGTGCGCGTGGTGGTCAACACCTACTTCACGGACGTGTCCGGCGGCGGTGTGCAGATCGACGGGAAGAAGGTCTCGCAGCCCTACCGGTTCACCGTGGTGGGGAACCCGCAGGACCTCACACCCGCACTGAACATTCCGGGAGGTGTGGTCCGTACTCTTGAGAGTCATCAGGCCCGCGCGACCATCTCCCCGCAGCAGAAGGTGCTCGTCGACGCCCTCCTCGACCTGAAGACGCCGCAGTACGCCAAGCCGGCTCCGAAGTGACGAGGTACCTGCCGAACGGTCCGTCATCTGCCGGTACCCCCCGGTGCGGGGTACCGCCGTCGGGTGGGCGAGACTGGTCCGCACCAGCACAAGCCGGAACATCACACGTCGGAGTACCACTCCAGCAGGCCCGATCCGCGACCGGGCCCGCAGCCTGTCCGAGGTTCTCACCCTGCCCCGCGGGCGGGTCTGTCACACGCAAGGGGATTCGCCCGTGAGTTTCTTCTCGAAGTTGTTCGGTCGTAACAAGGGCCGTGACGCGGCTGCCGTGGAGGCACCCACCGCGCGTCACCGCCGGGCCGACGAAGAGCCCGCCGTGCCGGGCATGCGTCCCGCTCCCGAGGGCGGCCAGTACGCCGAGCGTCCGATGTTCCGGGACGGTGGCGACGCGCAGTACGCGGGCAATCAGGCGGGCTACGGCGCGTCGGTTGACCCCTCCGGCGCCCCGCGCATAGGTTTCCCGTCAGGACCCTCAACCTCTGGTGGAGGGTTTGCCCCGGACCCGTACGCCGGGCACAACCCGTCGGGTGTGCCGCGCCAGGAGGCTGTGAACATGGCTGGCCCCACTCCGTGCCCCAGGTGCGGCAACCAGAACCCGGCCGCGGCCCGCTTCTGTTCCAACTGCGGTACGGCGCTGCGCGGGGGCGCGCTGCCCGAGGGGCCGGCGGAGACCACGTCGACCATCTCGATCTCCGGCCTGGAGTCCTACGACCCCAACACCACCACCGGCACCGGTACGCCGGCCCTGTCGGCGGAGGTGCTGTCGGCGATCGACGCGCTGCCGCCGGGCTCAGCGCTGCTGATCGTCCAGCGCGGTCCGAACTCGGGCAGCCGGTTCCTGCTGGACTCGGACAAGACCACGGCCGGGCGTCACCCGCA
This sequence comes from Kitasatospora sp. NPDC028961, assembly GCF_055564815.1. Classification (NCBI taxonomy): domain Bacteria; kingdom Bacillati; phylum Actinomycetota; class Actinomycetes; order Kitasatosporales; family Streptomycetaceae; genus Kitasatospora; species Kitasatospora sp. NPDC028961. Next base: position 7,117 of record NZ_JBVHVO010000018.1, read on the forward strand.
GGGCGACATCTTCCTGGACGACGTGACCGTCTCGCGCAAGCACGTGGAGTTCCGCCGGACGCCGGGAGGCGGCTTCACCGTCGCCGACGTCGGCAGCCTGAACGGGACGTACGTCAACCGTGAGCGGATCGACGAGGTGCCGCTGAACAACGGCGACGAGGTGCAGATCGGGAAGTACCGGCTGGTGTTCTTCGCCAGTCACCACCGGGGGTACTGAAACCAACGTCGGCAGGAGCCCGAGTGAGCGCGAACCCTCCTTCATCTCTCGGGGCGGCCAACCCCGCGTCGTCCGGTCCGCTGCCGGACCAGGGCGCGCGGGGGGTGGTCGCGGCCCCCAGGCAGCCGGTCCGTCCGGACCGGCCCGCCGGGGGCGGCCGACGGCGCGGCGGCGACGAGCTGCTGAGCATCGGCGCGGTGCTGACCTTCCTGCGGGACGACTTCCCCGAGGTCACCATCTCGAAGATCAGGTTCCTGGAGGCCGAGGGCCTGGTCGAGCCGCAGCGCACGCCGTCGGGGTACCGCAAGTTCAGCCCGGCCGACGTCGAGCGGCTGGCCTACGTGCTGCGGATGCAGCGTGACCACTACCTGCCGCTGCGGGTGATCCGCGAACACCTGGACGCTATCGAGCGCGGCGAGGCCCCACCGGCGTTGCCCGCCGCGGAGGCCCGCCCCGGGCCGATGGAGGAGGCGGACCGCGAGCTGGTGGCGGCCGCCGAGGCCTCGGTCGGGGTCCGGCTGGGCCGGGCCGAGCTGCTGGCCGCCGCCGAGGCCGGTGAGGGCGAGCTGGTGGAGTGGGAGTCCTACGGGCTGGTCGCGGCCGGATCGGACGGCGGCTACGACGGCGAGGCGCTGCAGGTGGCCCGGTTGGTCGCGGAACTGGGCCGGTACGGGCTGGAGCCGCGCCACCTGCGGGCCATGAAGGCCGCCGCCGACCGCGAGATCGCCCTGGTGGAGCAGGTGGTGGCGCCCCTGCGCCGGCACCGCAACCCGCAGACCCGGGCGCACGCCGAGGCCACGGCGCGGGAGCTGGCGACCCTCTCCGTCCGGCTGCACGCCGCCATGGTGCAGGCCGGTCTGCGGGCCCGCTCGTGACGCGCCGACCCCGCTGACCAGCGCTGTCGGCTCTGCGCTTTCATATCCGGGGCGAGGGCCATAGGGTTGCGTGTGTGAATGAGCTCGACGTCGTGGGTGTCCGGGTGGAGATGCCTTCCAACCAGCCGATCGTGCTGCTTCGGGAGGTCGGGGGCGATCGGTACCTGCCGATCTGGATCGGTCCCGGCGAGGCGACCGCGATCGCCTTCGCCCAGCAGGGCATGACGCCGGTGCGTCCGCTGACGCACGACCTCTTCAAGGACGTCCTGGAGGCGCTCGGCCAGCAGCTCACCGAGGTACGGATCACCGACCTGCGCGAGGGCGTGTTCTACGCCGAGCTGGTCTTCACGGGCGGGGTCGAGGTCAGTGCCCGGCCGTCCGACGCGATAGCCCTCGCCCTGCGGACCGGTACGCCGATCTACGGGAGCGAGGAGGTGCTCGCCGAGGCGGGCATCGCGATCCCGGACGAGCAGGAGGACGAGGTCGAGAAGTTCCGCGAGTTCCTCGACCAGGTCTCTCCGGAGGACTTCGGCGGCGGCACGCCGCAGTAGTCCGCAGTGGTACGGACCCGGCGCGGAGCGTCGGTAGGGCAGGCCGTGGCCGTCTTGCCGAATTCGTTCGCCCGTTTTGCCAAATAGCGTCCACCTACCCACACTAGGGGCACGAAAAACCACTCTCCTGAGTGACGCTGTTTGTCCTGCCCGGCGTGGCGATCGTTGACGGGTCATAGGGGACTGCCTACCGTCAGGAGTGGCTGCCCGGGTGCCTGTCGCCCGCAGTCTGGGTTGCCCGCAGGACGAGTGGACGGAGGTAGGCATGACCGGCACCGGCGATGAAGCGGCCGTGGGAGGCCTGTGCACCGTGCACATGCCGCGCGCCGCCCGCAGCGTGGCTGAACTGCCCCGGACGGACCTGCCCCGGGTGGGCCGGTTCCCGGCCGTCCAGCCGGGCCAGCCGGCCATCGAGCGGCTCGCGCCCGCCTCCGAGCGGCCGGCCCCCACCTCCGAGCTGATCGGCTACCGCGGCCCGACGGCCTGTGCGGCGGCCGGGATCACCTACCGCCAGCTGGACTACTGGGCCAGGACGGGGCTGCTGGAACCCAGCGTCCGCTCGGTCTATCCGGCGAGCAGCCAGCGGCTCTACAGCTTCCGCGACATCCTGCTGCTGAAGATCGTCAAGCGGCTGCTGGACGCGGGTGTGTCCCTGCAGAACATCCGGGTGGCGGTCGCCCATCTGCAGTCCGCCGAGGCCGGCGACCTGACCGGGCTGACGCTGATGAGTGACGGCGCGACCGTGTACGAATGCACCACACCGCAGCAGGTGGTCGACCTGCTGAAGGGCGGTCAGGGGGTCTTCGGCATCGCCGTCGGCGCCGTCTGGCAGGAGCTGGAGCTGGCCCTCGGCCGCCTGCACGCGGAGCGGACCGACACCGGCGAGACCGTGGTCGGCCACGACCCGGGGGACGAGCTGGCGCAGCGGCGCAACCGGGCGGTCTGAGCCGCGGGAGCAGGGGGCCGGGTAGTCCCGGCGCCGCAGAATCACGAGGCCGTGGGCCCGGACGGGGAACCGTCCGGGCCCACGGCCTCGTCGTGCCCGGTGGATCATCGACCCAGGGAGGGCACGTGCGGTTCGGCTCCGGCATACCCGGCCTGCTGCGGCGACGGGCGCGGCGGCTCGGCGTCCGGCTGCGGCAGCGGCGCACCCAGCGCAGGATCTTCCAACTCGTCACCGTGCTCTGCTCGCTGGCCCTGGCACCGAGCGCCTGGCTGTGGGTCTCGGCGGGCGACCGGGTCGGCACCGTGCGGAGCGCGCCGAACGCGCCGGTGGCGGTGGTGTTCGGCGCCGGGCTCTTCGAGGGCAGGCCGTCGCCGTACCTGACGCACCGGCTGGACGCGGCGGTCGACCTGTACCGGGAGCGGAAGGTCCAGGCGATCCTGGTCACCGGTGACAACGGGCGGGCCGGTTACGACGAGACGGACGCGATGCGGCAGTACCTGATCGAGCACGGGGTGCCGCAGGTGCGGGTGGTGGGCGACTACGCGGGCTTCGACACCTGGGACTCCTGCACCCGGGCGCACCGGGTGTTCGGGGTGGACCGGGCGGTCCTGGTCAGCCAGGACTTCCACGTCCGGCGGGCGCTGGCGCTCTGTGAGGCGGCGGGCATCGACGCGTACGCGGTCGGGGTGCCGGAGCTGCACGACGCCACCTGGCTGTACGGCGGGCTGCGGGAGATCCCGGGGGCCGGCAAGGCGCTGCTGAACGCCTGGCTGCGGCCGGACCCGATCTTCCTCGGGCCCCGGGAGGAGGGCATCCCGGAGGCGCTGGCCGACGCGGGGGCCGCGCGGGGCTGAGGCGGCGGCGGGGTTCGGCCGCGCTGTCGGACCCGTGCGGCATGATCGGCGGGTGCGGTCACTGCCGAGCATCATCCACCTCGACATGGACGCCTTCTTCGCGGCGGTGGAGCAGGCGGCCAAGCCGAGCCTGCGCGGGAAGCCGGTGATCGTCGGCGGCCTGGGCGGCCGGGGGGTCGTCTCCACGGCCTCGTACGAGGCGCGGAAGTTCGGGGTGCACTCGGCGATGCCGATGGCGCAGGCGCGCCGGCTCTGCCCGAACGCGGCCTTCCTGTCCGGGCGGTTCGAGGCCTACCGGGCGGTGAGCGAGCTGGTCATGGGTCTGCTGCGGGAGCTGTCGCCCCTGGTGCAGCCGCTCAGCCTGGACGAGGCCTTCGTCGACCTGGAGGCGGGCCCGTACGGCCCGGCGCTGCTGGCGGCGGACCACGGGACGGGGGAGCACCTGGTGACGGCCCTCGCGGAGGACCTCCGGGCGGACATCCACCGGCGCACCGGGCTGACCGCCTCGGTCGGGGCGGCCGGGTCCAAGCTGATGGCCAAGATCGCTTCGGAGCAGGCCAAGCCGGACGGCCTGGTGCTGGTCGAGCCGGGCCAGGAGCGGGTGGTGCTGGGCCCGATGCCGGTGCGGGCGCTGCCGGGCGTCGGCCCGGCCACCGAGCAGGTCCTGCGCCGGGCGGGGCTGAACACGGTGGCCGACCTCGCCGAGGCGGGGGAGTCCGAGCTGGTGCAGCTGCTGGGCAGGGCGCACGGCGCCGGTGTCCACCAGATGTCGCTGGGGCTGGACGACCGGCCGGTGGTGGCCGACCAGGACGCCAAGTCGGTGTCGGTGGAGGACACCTTCGAGGTGGACCTCGCCGACCGGGACCGGGTGCTGCGCGAGGTCGACGTCCTGGCCGCGCGGTGCGTGCGGCGGCTGCGCGCCGCCGGACGGTCGGGGCGCACGGTGGTGCTGAAGGTGCGGCGGTTCGACTTCTCCACGCTGACCCGCTCGGAGACCCTGCGCGGTCCGACGGACGACGAGACGGTGATCGTCGAGACGGCCCGCCGGCTGGCCTCCCAGGTGGACATCACCGGCGGCGTCCGGCTGCTCGGGGTCGGGGTCTCGCAGCTGGCGGACTACACCCAGGAGGACCTCTTCGCGCAGGCCGTCCGGGAGGAGGCGGGGGAGCCGGGGGCGGTCGAGGCCGACGCCCAGGAGGACGAGGCCCCGGAGCCCGCGGTGGTCGTGGCGCGGCACTGGATGCCGGGCCAGGACGTGCGGCACGCCGAACTCGGCCCGGGGTGGGTGCAGGGCAGCGGGGTCGGCCGGGTGACGGTGCGGTTCGAGACGCCGTGGAGCGGACCGGGCCGGGTGCGGACCTTCGCGGTGGAGGACCCGGCGTTGGAGCCGGCCCGTCCGCTGCCGCTGCGCGGCGACGAGGACGGGCCGTCGGCCGGGGCGGGCGGCGGTGAACCGGCGGTGGGCTGACCACCCTGGAACGCACGAAGCGGCCCCACCCGGCAGGGGGGCCGGGTGGAGCCGCGTGCACGGCCGGCCCTCGGGCGGTCGCGATGCCCTCGTCGACCGTTCGGGGACCGGTCCCCCGCGCCCTGTCCCTGGGCGCGGGGGGTGGACGCCTCGTCAGGCGTCGGTCTTGACCAGCTCGGGGCTGGGGCTGAGGTCCGCCGCACCCTTGCCACCGGCGACGGTGACGGAGGGCTTGACGCCGCGGATCAGGAAGGGGACGGCACCGGCGATCGCGCAGACCGCGGCGGCCACCCAGAACGCGTGCTTGTAGGCGTCCAGGGTGGGCAGCGAGACCGGGATCGGCAGCTTCATGGTGTCGCCGGTGAGGATCGCGGCCATCACGGCGGTGCCGATCGCGCCACCGACGGTGCGCAGCACGGCGTTCATGCCGTTGGCGATGCCGCTCTGCTCGACCGGGACGGCGCCGTTGATGTAGGCCGGCATCGCCGAGAAGGCGAGGCCGATGCCGAGACCGAAGATCGCCGAGGCGGTGTAGATGTCGGCCTCGTGGCTGTGGCGGACGGCCAGGTAGGCCATCGCGACGGCGCCGAGGACGCCACCGAGGACCAGCGGCAGGCGCGGGCCGCGACGGGCGATCAGCAGGGCGCCGACCGGGGCGGCGACCATCGAGCCGAGCGCGGACGGCAGCAGCATGACACCGGCGTGCAGCACGGTCGCGGTGAACCCGTAGTGGGTGAGCTTCTCCGGGGTCTGGGCGAAGTTGCTGATCACCATGAACGAGCCGTACATGCCGAAGCCGATCAGCAGGCCGGCCAGGTTGGTGAAGGCGACGGCCGGGCGGGACATCATCTTCATGTCGACCAGCGGGTGCTTGACCTTGACCTCGATGACGCCCCAGATCAGGGCGATCACGGCGGCGACGGCGAACAGGCCGAGCGTCTTGGTGGAGGTCCAGCCCCAGGTGTTGCCCTGGCTGACCGCGACCAGCAGGGCGGAGAGCCAGCCGGCCAGGGTGATCGCGCCGAGCGGGTCGGCGCCGCCCTCCTTGTCGGTCACCGGGTCGCTGGGCACCCGGAAGGCGACCAGGGCGACCGCGAGCAGGCCGAAGAACAGGCCCATCCAGAAGATCGACTTGTAGCTCCAGTGCTCCAGCAGCAGGCCGGTGGCGACCAGGCCGAGGCCGCTGCCGACGCCCATCGAGGCGCTGATGGCGGCGACGCCACCGGTGACCTTCTGCTTCGGCAGCTCGTCGCGGACGATGCTGATGGCGAGCGGCAGCACGCCACCGCCGGCGCCCTGGAGGACGCGGGCGACGACCAGCCAGGTGAAGGAGTGGGTGCTGACGGCGAGCGCCGAGCCCGCGACGAGACCGGCCAGCGAGATCAGCAGCATCGGCTTGCGACCGCGCAGGTCGCCGAAGCGGCCCAGCAGGGGGGTCAGCACGGCGGCCGAGAGCAGGTTGGCCGTCATCAGCCAGGTGATGCTGGAGCCCGAGACGTCGAGCTCCTTGGCCAGCGAGGGCAGGATCGGAACGACCGCGGTCTGCACCACGCTGAACGACAGCATCGCCAGGATGAGGGCCGGCAGGACCCGGGCGCTGCTCTGCTTCTCGGCCGCGGTGGTGGGCTGTGGTGCCTCACTCACGGTTGCTTCCTCCCGTACATAGTGAATGAACTGAAGCAACCATGCCGGGAGATACTTCAGTGTGTCAAATATCGATCGGTGAAGCTTTGGCAAAGTCGAAGGACCCCGGACCGTGGAGGTCCGGGGTCCCTGGGTCGGACCGTCAGGCGAGCGGCCTCAGCGGGGCCGGCCGGGACGGCTCGCCGGCGCCCAAGTGCCCTCCGGTGCCCGCGTGTTCGCCGCCGCCCGGGCGCCCGGCGGCGCCGTCGGGAGTGGCGGACGGGGTGTGGTTGGACGAGGCGCCCGGGGTCGGGGCGGCCGCGGTGTTGTCGTGGACCTCGACGTGCTCGCGCCGCAGCTCGTCCCGGATCACCTCCTCGTCGGTGTAGCGCTCGACGACCAGGCGGACCCGCTCGATCGGCGCCAGGTACTTGCGAACCACCGGCCGCTCCTCGCGCAGCGTGACCTCCTCCACCGCCTCGGCGATGTCCTTGTCGCTCAACGAGGCCCGCTCCGCCTCGCCGACCGGCGTCCGCTCCACCCGGACCCGCTCGCGGACCACCGGCACCCGGCGCTCCACCGCCTCGCTGGTCACGTACTTGCGCAGCTTCGCGGTGCCCACGACATGCCACTCGGTGGTGATGTCCAGCCGTTCCTCACGGCAGGTGATCTCCACCGGCGCGTTCGGCGCCGACGAGGCCGCGCCCGCGCGGTCGGGCGCCGGGGTGCCGGAGGTGGCGGCCCGGGGGGCCGCCACCTCGGCGCCGTCGGGGCCGCCCGTGACGAGCGGGGCCGCCGGCGGGCGCTGCTCCGGTGCGACGGGCGCCGACGGGGTGGCGGGCGCGGTGGTGTCGAGGGTCCGCACGTTGGGCTCCGTAGCAGGTTCGGACGGCTTGCCGAGGTCGGCGGCCGGGGGGACGGTGAGGGGCGGGGCCATGCTGTCGGCCGAGTGGAAGGCGAGCGGCTTCGCCGGGGCCGCCGGGGCCGCCGGGGCCGACTGGTCGGCGGGCTTCGCCGCGGCGACGCCCGCCACCGCGGCGGTGCCCGCCGCTGCCGCCGGGGCGGCGGCCGGCACGCTGCCGAAGTCGAGGTCGGCCGGCTCGGAGCCGGAGCCGTCGCCGGCCGACGGCCGGCCGTCCACCTGGGTGTCCAGCCCGTAGTAGCGGTAGAGCTGGAGCTCCTGGGCGGGTGACAGGTGCTGGCCCACGCCGAAGTCCGGTGACTCCTTCACCAGGGACTTGTCGTAGGGCACCCGCAGTTCGTCGCCGGAGAACTCGCTCGTGGTCAGGGGGACGAAGGCGTCCCGGCCGAAGATGCCGGTCCGGACGGCCGCCCATTCGGGCTGCCCGGTGGCGTCGTCCAGGTACACCTCGTCGACCGTGCCGATCTTGTCTCCGTTGCGGTCGACCGCCTTGTGGCCGATGAGGTCCCGGGGGTCGATATCGGTCTGCACTCTTTCCTCCAGTGCGTTGCGCCTGCGGAACGCCCGCAGGCCGGCGGCCGGCCCGCCCGTCCCATCCGCCACTTCACACCAAAAGCCATGAACCGGACCGGCGCGACCGGGGTGCGGCCGGACGGGCCCGGTGCTGCGCCGTCCGGGTCACGGACCGGCTGTTCACCTGCCAGGACGCACCCGTGATCGAGGCGCCTGCCGCTGGTACCCTGGGCGCGACCGCCGAGCCCGCTCGGGAGAGTCCCCGAGAGCGGAAGTCGCTGGTCGGGGCGCCGAAGGAGCAACTCCTCCCCGGAATCTCTCAGGCATCCGTACCGTGTGGGATAGGTCACTCTGGAAAGCAGGGCAGGACTGCCGGCGAGGGAGCCGGCGGCACCACCCTCACCGACGGTGCAAGCCGGCGGGGCGCCACAGCGCCTCGCGCGGGTGAAGCTCTCAGGTCCCGATGACAGAGGGGGAGGCCTGTCGGGTCCGTCCGCCCCAGGCCTGTCCGCTGTCGTCCGCAGCGGCGGTGCCGCCCGGCGTGCGTACCCCCGCCGGTCCGTGACCAGGAGGCCTCGACCACCATGAACGCCCAGCCGAACGCGGGACGCACCACCACCCCCGTGACCCTCACCGAGCTCGAGCAGGCCAGCCCCTTCGAGAACCGCCACATCGGCCCCGACGTCGCCGCGCAGGAGAAGATGCTGGCCCAGGTAGGCTACGGCTCGCTGGACGAGCTCGCCGCCACCGCCGTGCCCGAGGCGATCCGCTCCATCACCGGGCTGGACCTGCCCGCCGGCCGCAGCGAGGCCCAGGTCCTCGCCGAGCTGCGCGAGCTGGCCGGTCGCAACACCGTCCTCCAGCCGATGATCGGCCTGGGCTACTACGGCACCTTCACCCCGCCGGTGATCCTGCGCAACGTCCTGGAGAACCCGGCCTGGTACACCGCGTACACGCCGTACCAGCCGGAGATCTCGCAGGGCCGCCTGGAGGCGCTGCTCAACTTCCAGACCGTGGTCTCCGACCTCACCGGTCTGCCCACCTCCGGCTCCTCGCTGCTGGACGAGGGCACCGCGGCCGCCGAGGCGATGTCCCTGGCCCGCCGTGTCACCAAGGTCAAGGGCGGCGTCTTCCTGGTCGACGTCGAGACCCTGCCGCAGACCGTCGCGGTGATCCGGACCCGGGCCGAGCCGACCGGCGTCGAGGTGGTCGTCGCCGACCTCTCCGCCGGCATCCCGGCCGAGATCGCCGAGCGCGGCGTCTTCGGCGTGCTGCTCCAGTACCCCGGCGCGACCGGTGTGGTCCGCGACCTCGCCCCGGTGATCGAGCAGGCCCACGGCCTCGGTGCGATCGTCGCCGTCGCCGCCGACCTGCTGGCGCTGACCCTGCTGAAGTCCCCGGGCTCGCTCGGCGCCGACATCGCCTGCGGCACCTCGCAGCGCTTCGGCGTGCCGATGGGCTTCGGCGGCCCGCACGCCGGCTACCTCTCGGTGCGCGCCGAGTACGCCCGCTCGCTGCCCGGCCGCCTGGTCGGCGTCTCCGTCGACGCCGACGGCAACCGCGCCTACCGGCTGGCCCTGCAGACCCGCGAGCAGCACATCCGCCGCGAGAAGGCCACCAGCAACATCTGCACCGCCCAGGTGCTGCTGGCCGTGATGGCCTCGATGTACGCCGTCTACCACGGCCCGGACGGCCTGGCCGACATCGCCCGCCGTACCCACCGCTACGCCGCCGCCCTCGCCGAGGGCCTGCGGGCCGGCGGCGTCGAGCTGCTGCACGGCGAGTTCTTCGACACCGTCACCGCGGTCGTCCCCGGCCGCGCCGCCGCGATCGCCGAGGCCGCCCGCGCCCACGGCATCAACGTGTACCAGGACGGCGAGGACCGGATCTCGGTCTCCACCGACGAGACCACCACCCGCGAGCACCTGGCGGGCGTCTGGGCCGCGTTCGGCGTCGAGGGCGTCGAGACCCCGGAGAGCGCCGAGGCGCTGCCGGCCGCGCTGCTGCGCGAGGACGAGTACCTGACCCACCCGGTCTTCCACAGCCACCGCTCGGAGACCGCCATGCTGCGCTACCTGCGCCGCCTGTCGGACCGCGACTACGCGCTGGACCGCGGCATGATCCCGCTGGGCTCCTGCACCATGAAGCTCAACGCGACCACCGAGATGGAGCCGGTGACCTGGCCGGAGTTCGGCCAGCTGCACCCGTTCGCGCCGATCGACCAGGCCCAGGGCTACCTCACCCTGATCCGCCAACTGGAGCAGCAGCTGGTCGAGGTCACCGGCTACGACGCCGTCTCGATCCAGCCGAACGCCGGCTCGCAGGGCGAGCTGGCCGGTCTGCTGGCCGTCCGCGCCTACCACCACGCCAACGGTGACGCGCAGCGCGACGTCTGCCTGATCCCGTCCTCCGCGCACGGCACCAACGCGGCCTCCGCCGTGATGGCCGGTATGCGCGTGGTCGTGGTCAAGACCCTGGTCGACGGCGACGTGGACGTCGAGGACCTCCGGGCGAAGATCGAGCAGCACCGCGACAACCTCGCGGTGCTGATGGTCACCTACCCGTCCACCCACGGCGTGTACGAGACCCAGATCACCGACATCTGCGCCCTGGTGCACGAGGCCGGCGGCCAGGTCTACGTGGACGGCGCCAACCTGAACGCCCTGGTCGGCCTCGCCAAGCCGGGCAAGTTCGGCGCGGACGTCTCGCACCTGAACCTGCACAAGACCTTCTGCATCCCGCACGGCGGCGGCGGCCCGGGCGTCGGCCCGGTGGCGGTGCGCGCGCACCTGGCGCCGTACCTGCCGAACCACCCGCTGCAGTCCGAGGCGGGCCCGGCCACCGGCGTCGGCCCGATCTCGGCCGCCCCCTGGGGCTCGGCCGCCATCCTGCCGATCTCCTGGGCGTACGTCCGGCTGATGGGCGGGGAGGGCCTCAAGCGGGCCACCCAGGTGGCGGTGCTGAACGCCAACTACATCGCCAAGCGCCTGGCCCCGCACTTCCCGGTGCTCTACACCGGTCCCGGCGGCCTGGTCGCGCACGAGTGCATCATCGACCTGCGCCCGCTCACCAAGGAGACCGGCGTGACGGTGGACGACATCGCCAAGCGCCTGATCGACTACGGGTTCCACGCGCCGACGATGTCCTTCCCGGTGGCCGGCACCCTGATGATCGAGCCGACCGAGTCCGAGGACCTGCACGAGATCGACCGCTTCTGCGACGCGATGATCGAGATCCGGGCCGAGATCGACAAGGTCGGCTCGGGCGCGTGGCCGGCCGAGGACAACCCGCTGCGCAACGCCCCGCACACCGCGGGCGCGCTGGCCGGTGACTGGGCGCACGGCTACTCGCGCCAGGAGGCCGTCTTCCCGGCGGGCGTGAACCCGGCGGACAAGTACTGGCCGCCGGTCAGCCGGATCGACGGCGCGTACGGCGACCGCAACCTGGTCTGCTCCTGCCCGCCGCTGGACGAGTACGGCTCCTGAGCCGACTGACGCGGTACGGCAGGGCCCCGGCGGAGTCTTCTCCGCCGGGGCCCTGCCCGTTGTCCTGCGTCGTCGGTGTCGCTCGGCGGCCGACCCCGCCGTCGGCCGGTCAGGCGGCGTGTGCGACGGGGCGGCGCGGGGCGATCACCCGGCCGTCGGGCAGCAGTTCGCCGGTGTCCTCGAAGACCAGGACGCCGTTGCAGAGCAGGCTCCAGCCCTGCTCCGGGTGGCAGGCCACCGGTACGGCCGCCTCGCGGTCCTCGGACTCCGCCGACGGGCACTCAGGACGGTGCTGGCACATACGCGTACCCTCGCTTCGCTTGGCGATCCTCCCCGTGGTGCGGCGCCGCCGGGTGACCGGCGGGAGCCGCCGCGGTAGTCGGATCCTGTCCGGCGCCGGGCCAGGTGTGGACCGGCGCTCAAGTGGGTAGGACAGGGGGTCCTTCCACGCTGGTTCCCAGTGTCGGCATCCCGGGGCGATCGCGCAGCAATTTCGTGACATGCGCCACAACTACCGGGCAGAGATCACCCGTTCAGGTGGCAGCAGACGTGAATGAGCGCCGGACGGGTCAAGGGGCGGCTGACTCGATTCGGCCATGCCCTATGACCCGTCCGGGTGGGTACGGGTGGCGCGGGGGTGACGGGGGAGCGTTCAGGAGGAGCCGAGCAGCAGTGGCCTGGCGAGCGGGGCGCGGGTGAGGACGGGCAGCAGGTCCGCCGCCGGGTAGGCGCGGTGCGCGGTGACGCCGAGCGGGGCCGGGGCCAGCGGGATCAGCTGGTCCGCGTCGGGGCCGGCGTCCGGGCTGTGCAGCCAGAGCGCGGTGGCGTACTGGCCCGGAAAGGTGAGCAGCCGGGGCTGCCGTCGGGTCCGCGAGGTCTGGGCGAGCTGCCAGGCCTGGCGCAGTGCCCGGACGGTGGAGTCCAGGTACGGCCCGGCGGTGAAGTGGGAGAAGACGTGGCCCTCGACGCCCTGGACCACCTCGGCCGCGGCCGCCACCTCGGCGCCGTCCTTGATCAGGAACCGCCAGCCCGTCCGCCGGGCGGCGGCGAGCTCGGGGCGGGGCCCGTCCAGGACGTGGACCGCGAGCGGATGCGCGGGCAGCAGCGGGCCGGTCGGATGACGCAGCGCGGCGGCGGCGGGCTGGCGCAGCGCGGTCTCCGAGTCGAGCGCGGCGAGGACCGCGCGCAGGGCGCTGGGCGGGGGCTGGGGGGTCTGCAGAGTCATGGCGGGGTCGCCTCTCCGTGCGAGATCGGCGTGCGAGTGCGGCATACCGGCATGGCGCGGTGTGTCGTCGGTGACGGAACCTGGCCGTGTCCGGTTGTGCATGATCGCGGTGCGGGCGCCGCCGCTGCCGTCGACGAGGGTGTTCGGATCGACAGCGGGCCGGCCTTGGGCGCAGTGCGAATTCTATCGAACAGGTGCACAGGGTGACCTGTTTATCACAGGCGGTGGCGCCGGGCAAGTCGACGGATGTGCTGAAAGACCATCAGTTCCCTTGCATTGCAAGCCGGTCGAAGCGATCGGGTATCGATCTTCGGGGTGGGCATGATGCTTGCACGGTCGGTCGGCCGGCCGCTCAGGAGGAGGGGACCATGGGCGAGAAGGTCGTGGCGACGCGCGCGGACCTGTCGGACCGGCAGCTGTACCGGCGCAAGCTCCAGTCCTGCCAGGACGCGCTGGAGCGGATGCTGCGAGAGGACCGCTTCGACCGGCCGCGCGCCGTGATGGGGCTGGAGATCGAGCTCAATCTGGCCGACGAGCAGGGCCTGCCGGTGATGCGCAACGCGCAGGTGCTCAGCTCGATCGGCTCCAGTGACTTCCAGACCGAGCTGGGCCAGTTCAACATCGAGGTCAACATCGCCCCGCACCGGCTCGCCGGCCACGTCTTCGAGGAGCTGCGCGAGGAGATCGACACCGGGCTGCGCTACGCCGACCGGCGGGCCGCCGAGGCCGGCGCGCGGATCGTGATGGTCGGCATCCTGCCGACCCTGGAGCACGATCACACCGGGCTGGACGCGATGTCCCACAACCAGCGGTACAGCCTGCTCAGCGACCAGATCCTGGCCGCCCGGGGGGAGGACATCACGCTGGACATCGAGGGCGTCGAGCGCCTCCAGCTGGAGTCGATCACCATGGTCGCCGAGGCCGCCGCGACCTCGTTGCAACTGCACCTCCAGGTCACCCCCGAGCGGTTCTCCTCGGTCTGGAACGCGGCCCAGGCGATCTGCGGCCCGCAACTGGCGCTCGGCGCCAACTCGCCGTTCCTGTTCGGACGGGAGCTGTGGCGGGAGACCAGGCCGGTGCTCTTCCAGCAGGCCTGCGACACCCGTTCGGCCGAACTCAAGGCGCAGGGCGTACGGCCGATCACCTGGTTCGGCGAGCGCTGGGTGGACTCGGCGTCCGACCTGTTCGAGGAGAACCTGCGGTACTTCCCGGCGCTGCTGCCGATCTGCGACGACGAGGACCCGGTGAAGGTGCTGGCCTCCGGCGGCGTGCCGCGGCTGGCCGAGATGCGGCTGCACAACGGCACCATCTACCGGTGGAACCGCCCGGTGTACGACGTCAGTGGCGGCGTGCCGCACCTGCGGGTGGAGAACCGCGCGCTGCCGGCCGGTCCGACCGTCGCCGACACGCTGGCCAACGCGGCCTTCTACTACGGGCTCGTCCGGGTGCTCGCGGAGCAGTCGCGGCCGATCTGGACCAGGCTGCCGTTCGAGCGGGCCGACGAGAACTTCCGGCAGGCCGCCCGGTACGGCGTCGACGCCGTGTTCCAGTGGCCGCGGCAGGGCCGGGCCGGGCGCGGTGGGGGCCTGGCCACCGTCCCCGCGGTCGACCTGGTGCTGAACGAGCTGCTGCCGATGGCCTACCAGGGGCTGGACGAGTGGGGCGTGGAGCCGGCCGACCGGGACCGCTACCTCGGCATCATCGAGCAGCGCTGCCTGCGCCGGGTCAACGGAGCCTCCTGGCAGAGCGCCACCTTCCACCGGCTGCGCGAGCAGTTCGGGATGGACCGCCCAGCCGCGCTCGCCGCGATGACCCGGCGCTACATCGAGTACATGCGGGCCGGCGAGCCCGTGCACACCTGGCCGGTGGGGTAGGGCCCGGCGGCCCCGTGGCGGGGGCACTCCCCGGCCCTGACGGGGAGTGCCCTGTGGAAGGATGACCGCTCCGGCGGTCGGCCGACGGCCGGAGCGACGCCGGACCGCTGGAGCACCCCGTGACCACCGCCCCGACCCAACCGGAGACCGCGCGGCCCACGCGCCGGCTGCTCGGCGTGGAACTGCTGATCGTCCTCGGCCTCTCCCTCGGGGCCAGCGGCGTCGGCGCGCTGATCAGCTTCACGGGCTCGCTGACCGAGACGCTCCAGCTCGGCCAGCAGGTCGCCACCCTGAACTCCTCACGGGCGCCCGGCCGCCCCTGGCTGGACCTCGCCTGGCAGGTCTACTACATCGCGCGCGGGCTGATGCCGGTGGTGCTGGTCGGCTACCTGCTGGTGCGCGAGGGCACCTCGCTGCGGGTGCTCGGGTTCGACCTCGGGCAGAAGCTGCGCGACCTCGGCCGGGGCGCCGCCGTCGCGGCCGCGATCGGCGGCACCGGGCTGGTGCTCTACCTGGGCTCGCAGGCGGCCGGCTACAACCTGACGGTGGCGCCGTCCGGACTGCCCGACGTCTGGTGGCGGATCCCGGTGCTGGTCGCCTCCGCCTGGCAGAACGCCATCCTGGAGGAGGTCGTCGTCCTCGGCTACCTGCTGCGCCGGCTCGGGCAACTGGGCTGGTCGTGGCCGGCCGCGCTGGTGGCCAGCTCGGTGCTGCGGGGTTCGTACCACCTGTACCAGGGGGTGGGCGGGCTGGTCGGGAACATGGTGATGGGCGCGGTGTTCTGCCTGCTGTACCGGCGCTGGGGGCGGGTGATGCCCCTGGTGGCGGCGCACGCGCTGATCGACACGGTGGCCTTCGTCGGGTACGCGCTGCTGGCCGGCCACGTCAGCTGGCTGCCCACCGGCTGACCGCCGGGCGGACGGCCAGGGGGCGCGGCGGGCGGGCCAGCAGCCGGTCCACGTGCCGGCGCTCCAGGCCCTGGCCCGGGTCGATGGGCAGCAGGAGGCGGTCCCGGCGCCAGATGGCGTTGCGGACCAGGCGGGGCGGGATGACGTCGTCCGTCCAGGCGAACGGCCGGCCGGCGGCGTACCGCAGCAGGGGGGCCCACTTGTGCGCGGAGAACAACTCCATCAGCGGTACCCGCGGGTCGCCGGGCTGCGGGACGTAGCCGGCGAAGCGGACCACCGGCAGCCGGGGCAGCCCGATCGCCGGGGCGATGTGGGTGTTGGCCTCCTCCTCCCAGGTGGTGGCCCAGACCAGTTCGTAGGTGTCGGCCAGTTCACGCAGCCACTCGCCGTGCCGGGCGGAGAGCAGGACGCTGTAGCCGAGCAGGGTGTGCGCGTCGAACCCGGCCTCGGGTCTCGGGCAGACGGGGTTGAGCACCCCGTCGACATCCAGGAACAGCAGTGGCTTCGGCACCGGGCGCCCCCCAGGTCAAGACGTCTCTGTCATCCGGTCGGACGAGTGGCGTACGCCGGTGGTTGCCCGGCGGAGGGCGCGCGCGGGGGGCGCGGGGGCGCTCAGCCGACGGTGGCGGGCTCGACGGGCCGTGCGACGGAGGCCGGAGCGGAGCGCCGGGAGAGCCGGCGGACCTGCGGTTCCAGCAGGACGAGGGCGCTGAGCAGCAGGCAGAGCGCCGCACAGGCCCAGAGCGCGCCGGTCAGGCCCAGCCCGACCGCGGCGGGCCCGGCCAGCGCGGTGCCGACCGGGGCCAGCGAGAGCGAGCCCAGCTGGTCGTAGGCGGAGACCCGGGAGAACATCTCGGCGGGGATCTCCTGCTGCAGGGCGACCATCCAGTTGACGCCGAACACGGTGACCCCGGCGCCGGACAGGAACATCGCCGCGACGAGTACCGGCAGTGGCGCGGCCAGCGCGAGGGCCAGCGCCGGCAGGCCGAAGAGGAAGACGCCCCAGTTGCCGATCAGCAGGATCCGGCGGGGCTGCCAGCGGACCATCAGCAGGCCGGTCACCACCAGGCCGATCCCGTGCGCGGCGAGCGCCAGGCCCCAGTCGCCGGCGCCGCCCAGCCGCTGCTCGGCGACGATCGGCCCGTACACCGCGTCCACGGCGGTGATGCAGGCCATCAGCACGGCGAACTGGAGCACGATCACCCAGAGCCAGCGGCGGGAGGCGAACTCCTGCCAGCCCTCGCGCAGGTCGCGCAGCATGCCGCCGCCGGCCGCGGCGGGGGCGGCGGCCTCGGCCTCCAGGAAGAACCGCAGGGCCGCGGCGACCAGGAAGCAGCCGGCGTCCACCGCGAGCACCCAGCCGGGGCCGACGGCGGCGGTGAGGGCGCCGCCGAGCGCCATGCCGCCGATCTGCGCGGAGTTCAGCGCCAGCCGGAAGACCGAGAACGCCCGGCCGGCGTGCTCCGCGGCCACGCTCTGCATGATCATGCCCTCGGAGGCGGGGGCGTAGAAGGCGTGCCCGGCGCCGCCCGCCGCGGAGAGCAGCATCAGCTGCCAGAGCTGCGCCTGGCCGGCCAGGACCAGCGCGGCCAGGACCGCCTGGGAGACGGCGCTGAACAGGTTGGCGGCGACCATGACGTGGTGGCGCGGCAGGCGGTCGGCGAGGGCGCCGCCGATCATCAGCAGCAGGACGACCGGGACCAGCCGGGCGGCGGTGACGTAGCCGACCTCGGCGGTGGAGCCGCCGCTCGCCATCACCGCGAAGGCGGTGGCGATCGGGGCTCCGGCGTTGCCGAGGCCGCTGACCACGGTGGCGGCGGTCTGGATGCGGAAGTTGCGGCCGGCCCAGGGGAAGCGGCGTCGGTGCGGGGGTGGGGGTTGGCTCTGCACCTGGTGACTATGCCGGGGGACGTGACAGCTGTCCACCGGGTTTCGGGCCTTACGGCGGGGGCCGAGAGGTGGCGTGCGGGCCTCACGGCGGGCGGCCGGGACGCGGCGTGCCCCACTGGCGGGCGCGCTCAGCCGAGGTGGCCCCGGAGGAAGCTGAGGGTGCGCCGCCAGGCCGTCCGGGCCTGGAGCGGGTCGTAGGTGCCGGGGCGGTTCTCGTCGTTCATGAAGGCGTGCCCGGCCGGATAGAAGTGGATCTCGGGCCGGACGTCGGTCGCCTCGCCGATCCGGATCGCCGCCTCGTCGACGGCGGCCATCGGGATCGACCGGTCGTGCTCGGCGTAGTGCCCCAGCACGTGGGCGGTGAGGCCCCGGTAGTCGAAGTCGGGATCGGGTGGCAGCCCGTAGAACGGCACCACGGCGGCCACCCGGTCGCCCTCGGCGGCGGCCAGCAGCAGCGCGAAGCCGCCGCCCATGCAGAACCCGACCACGCCGACCGCGTCGCCGACCACGCCGTCCAGGCCGAGCAGGTACCCGACCGCGCCGCGCAGGTCCACCACCGCCCGCTCGACCGGGAGTTCGCGCTTCAGCCGGGCCGCCTCGGCACTGTCGTGGGCGGTCGCGCCGCCGAACAGGTCGGGGGCGAGGACGGTGAACCCCTCGGCGGCGAAGCGGTCCGCCATCGCGGCCACGTGGGAGGTGAGCCCCCACCACTCCTGCACCACCACCAGGCCGGGGCCGACGCCCCGCTCGGGCCGGGCCAGATAGCCGTGGGCCTCGCGCCCGTTGCTCGGGAAGGTGACGTTCTGCCGGGAGCCGCCCTGCTCAGGCATGGCTTCCTCTCGGTGGGGACGGGCCGCGCGGCGCGGCGAGGGCTGCTGGGGGGCCGGCGCCGAGGGGGCGTCCGGGAGCGTGGTCGGCGCCGGCCCCCCGCGCCGGCGCGGCGCGGCGGATCAGCCCATCTCCTCCAGCGCCCGGCCCTTGGTCTCCTTGATGCAGAAGGCCACGAAGGGGATCGAGAGCAGCGCGAAGGCCGCGTAGATGACATAGGTCGCCGACAGGTTCCAGTCCGCGAGGTCGGGGAAGCTGACGGTGATCGCCCAGTTGGCGATCCACTGGGCCGAGGCGGCGACCGACAGGGCGAGCGCCCGGATCCGGTTGGGGAACATCTCGCCGAGCAGGACCCAGACCACCACGCCCCAGGAGAAGGCGAAGCAGAACACGAAGACGTGCGCGGCGACCAGCGCGACGGTGGCGTAGGTGTCGTCCAGGGTGGCGGCGTCGCCGGTGCCGTGCCGGAAGGAGAACGCCCAGGCGGCGGTGCCCAGCGCCAGCGCCATGCCGGCCGACCCGGCCAGCGCGAGCGGCTTGCGGCCGATCCGGTCGACCAGGGCCATGGCGACCACCGTGCCGACCACGTTGACGATCGAGGTGGAGAGGCTGATCAGCAGCGAGTTGGACTCGTTGATGCCGACGGACTGCCAGAGGAAGGACGAGTAGTAGAAGATCACGTTGATGCCGACGAACTGCTGGAACACCGAGGCGCCGATGCCGATCCAGACGATCGGCAGCAGCCCGAAGCGGCCGCCCAGCAGGTCCCTGGCCCGGGGCTTGTGGGCGGATTCCAGCACCGAGCGGATCTCGGTGACCCGGGCGTCGAGGTCGACCCCCTCGCCCTCCACCTCCAGCAGCACCTTGCGGGCCTGCGCCTCGCGGCGGTCGGCGATCAGGTAGCGCGGCGACTCCGGGATGGCCAGCGCCATCAGCCCGTAGACGAGGGCCGGGACGGTCTCGACGCCGAGCATCCACTGCCAGGCCTGGATGCCGCCCAGGTGACCGGTGGAGTCGCCCCCGGCGGCCTGGTTGAGGGCCCAGTTGGCGAGCTGGGAGACGGTGATGCCGAGCACGATCGCCATCTGCTGGAAGGACGCCAGCCGGCCGCGGTAGGCGGTGGGCGCGACCTCCGCGATGTAGGTCGGGGCGATCACCGAGGCGATGCCGATCGCGACGCCGCCGATCACCCGCCAGGTGGCCAGCACCTGGATGCTCGGCGGGAACATCGAGCCGATGCCGCTGATCGCGAACAGCGTGGCGGCCAGCAGCATGGTGCGGACCCGGCCGAACTGGTCGGCGAGCCGGCCGGCGGTCACCGCCCCGCCGGCCGAGCCGAGCAGGGCGATGGCCACCACGAAGGCGGTCTCGCCGTTGCCGACCGCGAAGTGCTTCTGGATGCCGGTCACCGCGCCGTTGATCACCGCGCTGTCGTAGCCGAACAGGAAGCCGCCCATCGCGGCCGCCGCCGAGATGAAGACGACGTGTCCGAGATGCGCCTCACCGGAGGCCGGACGGGATGTGGCTGTGGACACGCGCGCTCCCCGGGTGGACGGGCCCGCCGGCACAGCCGAGGGGGCAGGATTCGTCACACATTCGATCAGCGGCGTCCCGGCTTCGCCCGAAATCGAGCCGATCGGGTGACTTGGCGTCAGCGCTGCTACCCCGTGCGCCGCGCGTTACGCCTGAGGAGCTGGGTGCGGGCGGCGGCGTCCAGGCCCCGGTCGCGTTCGGCCAGCCGGTCGGCGACGGCCCGCTGCTCCGCCGCGCCCTTCTTGTCGTCGTACTTGAACTTGGCGCGCACCGTGCGGACCGTCAGCCGCAGCCCGCGCAGGCCTGACAGCAGCGGGCCGAAGGGCGCCTCGCCCGGGGCCACCCGGGTGTCCGGGGTCTCCGGCTGGAAGTGCGCCAGCTGCCGGTTGAGGATCGCCGCCTTGCCGGCCGCGTCCTCGATGATCTCGGCCGTGCAGACGAACTGGACGGAGGCGTAGTAGCTGGTCGGCGTGCCCGGCTCGCCGCGCCAGTGGCCGGGGGCGAAGGCGTAGTCGTCGGTGACCGCGAGGGTGACCTCGGGGTCGGCCCGGACGGCGGCGAACAGCGGGTTGGGCGCGGCGAGGTGCAGCAGGATCTCGCCCCGCTCGGCGTCCAGCAGGAAGTGGGTGGGGACCAGGACGGGCCCCTGGCCGGGCAGGCCGTTGGCGGCGAGCAGGCCGAAGTCGCGGCCCTGGGCGAGCCAGGCCCGCCACTCGGCCTCGTCACCCCGGTCCCAGGACCTGATCAGCATGGGGCGCCCCTCAGCGGGTGAAGTCGCGCAGGTGCGCGGGGAGCGGCACGGCGGTGGAGGCGTCCGGCACGGGGGCGCCGTACACCGTGGTCACCGGGACGAGGCCGGCCCAGTACGGGAGGTCGAGGTCCGCCTCGTCGTCGTCGGCGCCGTCGGCGCGGATCTTGGCCGAGACCTCGTCGAGGTCGAGCCGGACGACGGCGGTGGCGGCCAGTTCCTTGGCGTTGGCCGGGCGGACCTCGGCGGAGCGGCCGGGGACGGTCTGGTCGACCAGCGCGTCCAGCGCGACCGACAGCTCCACCGGGTCGGTGACCTGGTGGGCCGTGCCGTGGGCGACCACCGAGCGGAAGTTGATCGAGTGGTTGAACGCCGACTTGGTCAGCACCAGGGCGTCGACCAGGGTGACGGTGACGCAGACCGGCATGCCCTGGTCGCCCTTGGCGCCGCGCAGCGGCCGGCTGCCGGTGGAGCCGTGGACGTAGAGGCGGTCGCCGACCCGGGCGAAGATGGTCGGCAGCACGACGGGGGCGCCGTCGACGACGAAGCCGAGGTGGCAGAGGTAGGTGCTGTCGAGGATCGCGTGGATCGCGTCCCGCTCCCAGGTGGCGCGGTCCTTGTAGCGGGTGGGGGTGGTGCGCGGGGTACGGGCGTAGGACGCGGTGCCGTCTGACATGACAACCTCTATGTACTAGTGCATAATCTCTTTTGTGCTAGGAGACTATCCGATCAAGGGACGGCGCGCCAGCGAGATCGCGGCCGACGTCGAGCAGGGCGTCAGCAGCGGGCGGCTCGCGCCCGGCACCGCACTGCCCCCGCTGCGCGACCTGGCCGCCGAACTCGGCGTCAACCCCAACACCGTCGCCGCCGCCTACCGGCTGCTCCGCGACCGGGGGGTGATCGAGACCGCCGGCCGCAAGGGCAGCCGGATCCGCCCGCGGCCGGCGCTCACCCCGCGCGACCAGATCCGGGTGCCCGTCCCGCCGGACGCCCGGGACCTCTCCAACGGCAACCCCGACCCGGCGCTGCTCCCCGACCTCACCCCGGCCCTCGCCGCCGCGGCCGAGGCCGCCCGCCGCGACCCGGTGCTCTACGGGCGCCCCTCCGCCGATCCGGGGCTCCTGGCCCTCGCCGGTGCGGGCTTCCGCGCCGACGGCCTGCCCGACGCGCCGATCGCCATCAACTCCGGCTCGCTCGACACCATCGAGCGGATCCTCGCCACCCGGCTGCGCCCCGGGGACGCCGTCGCCGTCGAGGACCCGGGGTGGGGGAGCCTGATGGACCTGCTGCCCGCCCTCGGACTGCGGCCCGCTCCCGTCCGGCTGGACGACGAGGGGCCGCTGCCGGAGGCGCTCGCCGAGGCGCTGGCGGCCGGGGCCCGCGCGGTGGTCGTCACCAGCCGCGCGCAGAACCCGACCGGCGCGGTGGTCACCGCCGCCCGGGCGGCCGCGCTGCGGGCGGTGCTGGCGGGCCATCCCGGGGTGCTGCTGATCGAGGACGACCACGGCCACGGCATGGTCGACCAGCCCTTCCACTCGCTGGTCGGGGCCGGCTCCGAGCACTGGGTGGTGGTGCGCTCGGCGGCCAAGGCCTACGGGCCGGACCTGCGGCTCTCCTTCGCGGTCGGGGACGCCGACACCATCGGCCGGGTGCAGGGCCGTCAGCGGCTCGGGGCCGGCTGGGTCAGCCATCTGCTGCAGGGCACGGTCGCCGAGCTGTGGCGCACCGACGCGGCGCCGGCCGCGCGGGTGGCCGCCGCCTACCGGGCGCGCCGGGACGCCCTGCTGGGGGAGCTGGCGGCCCGTGGCATCGAGGCGCACGGCGCGAGCGGGCTGAACGTCTGGGTGCCCGTCCCGGACGAGACCGGCGCGCTCGCCGCGCTGGTGCAGCGCGGCTGGGTCGTGGCGCCGGGCGCGCGGTTCCGCCTGCAGTCCGCGCCGGGGCTGCGGATCACCGTCGCCCGGCTCGATCCGGCCGAGGCACGGCGGCTGGCCGACGACCTGGCGGCCGTGCTCGGGGCGGACGGTGCCGGTTCGCGACTGATCTGAACCGGTCGGTAACAGGCCGGGAATCCTGTGCACGACCGATCTGAACCGGTCGGTAACAGAGTGAGAAACCTGGTGCAGATACCTAGCGGTAACAAGCGCGAGCATGTCATCTTCATCGCGCCACCGGCCGGCGGCCCACCCTCACCTCCGCGTCTCCCCGCCCCCACCGTGCGGACGAGACCGACCGCAGGAGTTCCGCCGTGCCCGAAAACCGTTCGAGCATCACTCGCAGAACCACCCGCCTCACCCGGCGGCTGCTCGCCGCCGCCCTCGCCCTGCCGCTCGGCGCGGCCGGCCTGGTCGCCGGCGCCGCCGCACCGGCCGCGGCCGCCGGCGCGGTGCCGGCCGGGCCCACCGCCAGCGTCACCCTGGGGGACAGCTACATCTCCGGCGAGGCCGGCCGCTGGAAGGGCAACTCGGTTGTCACCGGCGGAAGCCGGTCCGGTACCGACCGGGCCTGGACCGGCAGCGCCTACGACCCGAGCGGGGTCTACGGCGCGACGTATGCCAGCGGGTGCGACCGCTCGGACGTCGCCGAGGTGCGCAGCGCCCCGACCGTGACCCAGACCCAGCTGAACCTGGCCTGCTCGGGGGCCGTCGCCGCCAACGTCTTCCGGGCCGCGAACGGCGGCCAGCCGTTCAAGGGCGAGGCGCCGCAGGCCGACCAGCTCGCCTCCGTGGCACGGCAGTACAACGTCAAGCTGATCACGCTCTCGATCGGCGGGAACGACCTCGGCTTCGCCGACGTGATCCAGAGCTGTGTCACGGACTACCTCGTCTGGTACTCCTACTGCCACGATGACCAGCAGGGCGAGGTCGACTCCCGGATGCCCGGCGCGATGGCGGGGGTCGGCAAGGCGCTGGACGAGATCCGGACCGTGATGGCCGGTGCGGGCTACGCGACCGGGGACTACCGGGTCGTGCTGCAGTCCTACCCCTCGCCGATCCCGCGCGGCGCCGAGATGCGCTACCCGGAGAGCGGCTGGAGCCGGTCCGACACCGGCGGCTGTCCGTTCTGGAACGGCGACGCGGACTGGGCCCGGGACTCGCTGGTGCCGCAGATCTCGCGGGCGCTGGCCGGGGTGGCCGCCGCGAAGGGGGCGCAGTTCCTGGACCTGGCGGACATGCTGCAGGGGCGCGAGGTCTGCTCCAAGGCCACCAAGCAGGCGAGTTCGAGCAGCGCGCCGTCCGCCACCACGAGTGAGTGGGCGCGGTTCGTCGACGGCGGGCTCAGCGCCTCGCAGGGCACGATCCAGGAGTCGATGCACCCGAACTACTACGGCCAGCAGGCCCTCGGGCAGTGCCTGACCCTGCTGTACGCGCGGCCGACCGGCAACTACGGCTGCCGCAACACGGCCGGCAAGGACGCGAGCGGGATGTACCTCACCGCGCGGTAGCGCGCGGCGGGGGGGGGGGGGGGGGGGGGGGGGGGGGGGGGGGGGGGGGGGGGGGGGGGGGGGGGGGGGGGGGGGGGGGGGGGGGGGGGGGGCGGGGGTAC
>NZ_JBVHVO010000018.1:31128-39326 GCF_055564815.1 Kitasatospora sp. NPDC028961
AAAAGACGTTAGTATCAAAAAGAGGGGCAGGAAGAGGGGAGGGGGGGTCTCCCCTCCGCTCGGGGGCGCGGCGGGTCGTTTTTTCCCCTTTTCTAGGGGGGGGGGGGGGGGGGGGGGCCCCCCCCCCGCGGCGGGTCAGCCCTTGGCGAGCAGCGCCTCGGCGTGCGCGCGCACCTGATCCTTCGTCAGGTAGGCGTCGGTGTACTCGAAGTCCCGCAGCCGGGCGGGCTGGCGGGCCAGGAACCCGGTCCGGACGAAGTCGTCGCCGGCGGTGGCGTTGAGCAGCCAGTTGGCGCCGACCCGGAACTTCGCCACGTTGGTACGCATCGCCATCAGGTGGTAGCCGCGGGCGACCACCTGGGCGGGGACGCCGCGCAGTTCGACGCCGACCGGCTTGGAGACCGCGTCCTTGCCGCCGAGGTCCACCACCAGGCCCAGGTCCTTGTGGTAGTAGGGCTCCAGCGGCTGGTTGCGCAGCGCGGCGATCACGTTGTTGGCCACCGCCCGGCCCTGGCGGGCGGAGTGCTGGGCGGTGGGCGGGCAGACCGCGCCGTCGCCCTTCGCGAGGTCCGGGACGGCGGCGGCGTCGCCGAGTGCGAAGACGCCCTCGAACTGCGGCACCCGCATCTCCGCGGTGACCGCGATCCGGCCGCGGACCGTCTCGGCGTCCAGGGTGCCGATCAGCGGGCTCGCCGCGACGCCGGCCGTCCAGATCAGCGTCCGGCAGGGGAGCACCCGGCCGTCGGTGAACTTGACCGACTCGGCGCCGACTTCGGCCACCGAGACGCCCAGCGAGACCTCGATGCCGCGCTCGCGCAGCACCTCCAGGGCGGCGACGCCGAGGGCGTCGCCGAGCTCCGGCATCAGCTTCGGGGCGATGTCGATCAGGTGCCACTTGATCTGCCGGGCGTCCAGCCGCGGGTAGCGCCGGGCGGCCGCGGTGGTCAGCCGCTGGAGGCAGGCGGCGGTCTCGGTGCCCGCGTAGCCGCCGCCGACCACCACGAACTGGAGCCGGGACTCGCGCTCCCGCTGGTCCAGGGTGGCGGAGGCGAGGTCGAGTTGGGCGATGACGTGGTCGCGGACGTAGGTCGCCTCGGCGAGCGTCTTCATGCCGCGCGCGTAGTCGGTCAGGCCCGGGATGTCGAAGGTGCGGGTCACGCTGCCGGGCGCGAGCACCAGGTAGTCGTACTTCTGCGCGACCACCTCGTCGGTGATCTTGCGGACCACGCAGACCTTGGAACGCGGGTCGACGCCGATCGCGCCGCCGGGGACGATGTGGGTGCGGCGCAGCGTCCGGCGGAGCGAGACCGCGACCGACTGCGGGGTCAGCACCCCGGCCGCCACGTGCGGGAGCAGCGGCAGATAGAGCTGATAGCTGAACGGCGTGACCAGCGAGATCTCCGCCTCCGAGGGCGTGAGCTTGCGTTCGAGCCGGCGAGCGCACTCCAGTCCGGCGAAGCCACCGCCCACGATCAGGATCCGAGCTCGTTCCATCGTTCATCCCTTACAGTGCAGTTCGTACCGTGCAAGGTCCCCACTACTCTGAGCCACACTCGCACGGCGGAGCGGGCGCTGCCACCGGACGGCGCGGATGGCGCAGGCCCGCGCCGGGCGGGGACGGCACGCGGCGCCCGGTCCGCGCATATGCCCGATAGGCTGTCCGGCGTGCTCCCCGAGGTGACGGCGGTCCGTTATGTGACGCCACTGCGAGAAGGCGGCTCGATGCCGGGCCTGGTCGAGGCCGACGACCGGCGGCTGTACGCCCTGAAATGGGTCGGCGCCGCGCAGGGCCGCAAAGCGCTGGTGGCGGAGGTGCTGGCCGGTGAGCTGGGCCGCCGGCTCGGGCTGCCGGTACCGGAGTTGGTCACCGTGGACCTCGACCCGGTGCTGGCCCGCAGCGAGCCGGACCCGCAGATCCAGGACCAGATGCGGGCCAGTGGCGGCCGCAACCTCGGGATGGCCTTCGTCAGCGGGGCGCTCAACTTCGACCCGCTCTGCTTCGAGGTGGACGCCGGGCTGGCCGGGCAGGTGCTCTGGTTCGACGCCCTGATCGGCAACGTCGACCGCTCGTGGCGCAACCCCAACCTGCTGGTGGCCACCGGCGGGCTGCGGCTGATCGACCACGGCGCCAGCCTGATCTTCCATCACCACTGGGCGGGCGCGGCCGGCTGGATCCGCCGCCCGTACGACGCCTCCGACCACGCGCTGTTGCGCGCGGAGCCCGATCTGGTGGCCGCGGACAAGGCGCTCGCGCCGCTCGCCGAGGCGGCGGTGGAGGCGGCGGTGGCGCAGATCCCGGACGTCTGGCTGGTGGACGAGCCGGGCTTCGACTCGCCCGAGGCGGTGCGCGCCGCGTACCGCTCCCAGCTGACCGGGCGACTGGCCGGTCCGCGTGACTGGCTGCCGGAGGTCTCCGCATGAGCGAGTCCGTGACGCCGGCCCCGCCGGCCGTCGAGCTGCACGACTACGAGTACGCGGTGATCCGGGCGGTGCCCAGGGTCGAGCGCGGCGAGTGCGTCAACGTCGGGGTGCTGCTGTACTGCCGGCAGAGCGCGCACCTGGGCGCCCGGACCCATCTGGACCAGGCCCGGCTGCTGGCGCTCGACCCGGTGGCGGACGTCGCCGGGGTGCGGCGGGCGCTGCACGGGATCGAGGCGGTCTGCGCGGGCGGGCCCGCGGCCGGTCCGGCGGCGGGCGACAGTCCGGGGCAGCGGTTCCGCTGGCTGACGGCGCCGCGCAGCGCCGTCGTCCAGCCGGGACCGGTACACACCGGGCTGACCGGTGACCCCGAGGCCGAGCTGCGGCGGCTCTTCGACCAGCTGGTGCTCTGAGGACGACCGGTCGGGTGCCCGGGGGCCGTCCGGAGGCCCTTCCGGGGCCGAGCGGTTGACCTGCGGACTTTTGCCCCGGTCAAAGCTTGAGTTGGTGAAGCACTCGGTCGTACGCTGGCCCCATGGGTTCGACAGCGACGACGACCGTACCGACCAACGCCGAGTTGATGGAGGCGTTGGCCGCCGTCGGCGCCGCCTACTTCCAGGACTTCGCGGGAGCCGCGGCCCGGCACGGCCTCTCCTCCTCCCAGGCGAAGGCACTCGGTGCGGTGCAGGAGCCGGTGCCGATGCGCGCGCTGGCCGGCCGGCTGGGCTGCGACGCCTCCAACGTGACGGGGATCGTCGACCGGCTGGAGTCGCTCGGCCTGGCCAACCGCGAGGCGGCGGCCGGTGACCGGCGGGTCAAGATCGTCGTGATCACCGAGCAGGGCCGCGAGATCCTCGGGCTGATCCGCGGCGAGATGAGCCGTACCCACCAGGCCTTCGAGGCGATGACGGACGAGCAGCGGATCTCGCTGCACTCGATCTGCGCGCAGGTGCTGCCGGTCCTCGCCGGGCGCTCGCCCGGCACGGTGTAGCGGTTCGGCGGCACAGCGGCACAGCGATCGGCCGGGGCGGGCGCGGGAGGCGGCAGCGCCCGGTCCGCCGCCGCTCGCGCTGACCTCGGCTGTTAGGCTTGCGAAGCGTGAGCGCGAAGCCCCAGATCCCCAATGTCCTGGCCTCCCGGTACGCCTCGGCGACCCTGGCCCAGCTGTGGTCCCCCGAGCACAAGGTGGTCCTTGAGCGCCACCTGTGGCTCGCCGTCCTGAAGGCCCAGCAGGACCTCGGCGTGGAGGTGCCCGCGGGCGCCGTCGCCGACTACGAGCGGGTGATCGACCAGGTCGACCTCGGTTCGATCGCCGCCCGGGAGCGGGTCACCCGGCACGACGTGAAGGCGCGGATCGAGGAGTTCAGCGACCTCGCCGGCCACGAGCAGATCCACAAGGGCATGACCTCCCGGGACCTGACCGAGAACGTCGAGCAGCTGCAGATCCGCCAGTCGCTGGAGCACGTCCGCGACCGCACGGTCGCCGTGCTGGTCCGCCTGGGCCGGCTCGCCGCCCAGCACTCCGAGCTGGTCATGGCCGGCCGGTCGCACAACGTCGCCGCGCAGGCCACCACCCTGGGCAAGCGCTTCGCGACCGTCGCCGACGAGGTGCTGGTCGCCTTCCGCCGGCTGGAGGAGCTGATCGCCCGCTACCCGCTGCGCGGGATCAAGGGCCCGGTCGGCACCGCCCAGGACATGCTGGACCTGCTCGGCGGCGACACCGACAAGCTCGCCGAGCTGGAGCGCCGGGTGGCCGGTCACCTCGGCTTCGACCACGTGCTGACCAGCGTCGGCCAGGTCTACCCGCGCTCGCTGGACTTCGAGGTGCTCACCGCCCTCGTCCAGCTCTCGGCCGGGCCGTCCAGCCTGGCCAAGACGATCCGCCTGATGGCCGGCCACGAGCTGGTCACCGAGGGGTTCAAGGAGGGCCAGGTCGGTTCCTCCGCGATGCCGCACAAGATGAACACCCGCTCCTGCGAGCGCGTCAACGGCCTGGCCGTCATCCTGCGCGGGTACGCCTCGATGACCGCCGAGCTGGGCGGCGACCAGTGGAACGAGGGCGACGTCTCCTGCTCGGTGGTCCGCCGGGTCGCGCTGCCGGACGCCTTCTTCGCCTTCGACGGCCTGCTGGAGACCTTCCTGACCGTCCTTGACGAGTTCGGCGCCTTCCCCGCCGTGATCGAGGCCGAGCTGGACCGCTACCTGCCCTTCCTGGCCACCACCAAGGTGCTGATGGGCGCGGTGCGGGCGGGCGTCGGCCGGGAGACCGGGCACGAGGTCATCAAGGAGCACGCCGTCGCCTCGGCGCTGGCGATGCGGGCCGGCGCGCGGGAGAACGAGCTGCTGGACCGGCTGGCGGCGGACGCGCGGATCCCGCTGGACCGGGCCGGGCTGGACGCGCTGCTGGCCGACCGGCTCTCCTTCACCGGCGCGGCCGGTGCCCAGGTCGCCGAGGTGGTCCGCCAGGTCGAGGCCGTCGCGGCCGCCTACCCCGAGGCCGCCAAGTACGCCCCGGGTGACATCCTCTGACGTTGCCTCAGGCCTTCGTGGGCCCCGCCGCCGATCCGGTGGCGGGGCCTTCGCCGTGTCCGGCGGCGGCATGGCCCGGATCCAGCGGAGGGGCGGTGCCGCAGGCGTAGGTGCAGTCCGGCTCGGCGACCGGGTGGTCCTCGGGGGCCAGCACATTGCCCCGGACGGTGGTGAAGGCCGTCACCGCGCCGGTGACCAGCAGCCCGGCGCAGATCAGCATCGCGGTCCGGAAGGCGGAGTCCACCGAGGCCGGCACCCGGTAGGCCTCGCCGCTGAGCCCGGCCAGCGCCGGCAGGGCGGCCACCGCGAGCAGCCCGGCCGCGCGGGCGGCGGCGTTGTTGACGCCGCTGGCGATCCCGGCATGCCGGACCTCCACCGCCGCGAGCACCGTCGCGGTCAGCGGCGCGACCAGCAGGACCATCCCGCATCCCATCACGGTGGCGGCCGGCAGCACGTCCGTCCAGTACGAGGCGTCGGAGCCGATCCGCAGCATCAGCAGGACACCCGCCGCGCAGAGCAGCGGCCCCACGGTGAGCGGGAGGCGCGGGCCGATCCGCTTGCCGAGCCGGCCGGCCCGGGCGGACAGCGCGAGCATCAGCACGGTGATCGGCAGCAGGGCGAGCCCGGAGACCAGTGGGGAGAAGCCGGAGACGATCTGCAGTTGGACGACCAGGAGGAAGAAGACGCCGCTGAACGCCGCGTAGACGCAGAGGGTGACCAGGTTCACCGCGGTGAACAGGCGGGAGGAGAAGAGGCCGAGCGGCAGCATCGGCTCCGGGACGCGGCGTTCGACCACCACGAAGGCCGTGCCCAGCAGCAGGCCGGCCGCGCCGGACACCCACACCACGGCCGAGAGCCCGTCGCCCGCCGCGGTCAGCGCGTAGGTGACCGAGCCCAGCGCGAGCGCGGCCAGCGCCGCGCCGAGGACGTCGAACCGGCCGGTCACGCTCTCGTCCCGGCTCTCCGGGACGTGCCGGGAGGCCACCGCGACCACCAGGGCGGCGAGCGGGACGTTCAACAGGAAGATCCACCGCCAGCCGGGGCCGTCCACCAGCCAGCCGCCGAGGAACGGGCCGATCGCGGCGGACACCCCGCCGAGGCCGGACCAGAGGCCGACCGCCGCCGAGCGGTCGTCAGGGTGGAACACCGCCTGGAGCATCGCCAGCGAACCAGGGGTGAGCAGCGCCCCGCCGACGCCCTGCACCGCGCGGGCGGCGACCAGCACCTCGATGGTGGGGGCCGCGGCGCAGGCCGCCGAGGCGGCGGCGAACCAGAGCACGCCGATCAGGAAGACGCGGCGCCGGCCGTAGCGGTCACCGAGTGCGCCGCCGAGCAGGATCAGGCCGGCCAGGGTGAGCAGATAGGCGTTGAGTGTCCATTGCAGGGCGGCGAGCGGAGCGCCGAGATCGGTGCCGATCCGGGGCAGTGCGACGTTGACGACGGTGCCGTCGAGCATCGCCATGCTGGAGCCGAGCACCGTCGCCAGTAGTACCCAGCGGCCCTGCGCGGTGCCCAGGCGCAGGGTGCCGGCCTCGGAGGTGGTCACCGCCTGATCCTGCGCTCCGGGACGCGACGTGACAAGGGTCACCGGGGGTGTGTCGGCGGATGGCTTTCCGTAGGTGATCGCATGCGTACGGACACCGAAATCGGCGGAGCGTCGTGGATCAGTGGCACGCGGTGAATCGATTGTGCACATACTGTGCAGTCGATCATTCGGAGTGTCACGGCCTTCCCGGTAGTGGTTGTCGATTCAAGAGATCGACATTGCTTCGCCCGGGCGGATGAGTTTTAGTTCAGCGACCGCCCGGCATTGGACCGGGTGGCCACCGGGTGGAACGCCTAGTCCTGCCGCTGCCCGGTGGTACGAACCGAACTCTGTACGGCAGGAGCGGGGGACCCAAAGGTAAGTCGCCGGACCGGAATTCACGGTCCGGCTTGGGGTGAAGCCGCGCTATGCGGCCGGGCAACTCCAGCCCGAACCCGACAGCTCACCTCGCAGGCGTCGGAGAGGACAGTTCGCCATGCCCGCACAGGCTCGTCGTATCACCCTGCCCCGCGCCGCCCGCATCGGCATCGCCACCGCCGTGACCGGCGCCGCTTTCGCCCTCCCGCTGGTGACCACCATCAGCGCCCAGGCCCACACCGCCCCGGCCGCCAAGCCCGCGCAGACCTCCACCTGGACCGGCGCCACCAGCGTCGACGCCGCGCCGGCCGCTGCCGCGCAGCCGGCCGCCGAGGCCGCCAAGCCGGCCGCCGCGCCGGCCGAGGAGAGCTACAAGGTCGTCGGCGGGGACACCCTGTCGAAGATCGCCGACGCCAAGCAGGTCGAGGGTGGCTGGAAGGCCCTCTACGACCACAACCGCTCGGTCGTCGGTGCCAACCCGAACCTCATCTTCCCGGGTCAGCAGCTCGCGCTGGGTGCCAAGGCCGCCGCCGCGCCGGCCGCCGCGGAGGCCGCCAAGCCCGCCGCCCCGGCCGCCAAGCCGCAGGTCTCGCAGGACGCGCAGAAGCCGGCCGCCCAGCACGCCGCCCCGAAGCCGGTCCAGGCCGCCAAGCCCGCCGAGGCCCCGGCCGCCAAGCCGGCCGCCCCCGCCGCCAAGCCGGCCGCTCCGGCCGCCCCCGCGGCGCCGGCCGCCGCGGCCAGCACCTCGGGCTTCGTCGCCCCCCTCGCGAACCCGAAGCTCGGCACCGCCTACGGCGTGGCCGGCTCGATGTGGGCCTCCGGTCACCACACCGGTGCCGACTTCGTCGCCTCCACCGGCACCCCGCTGCGCGCCGTCGGCGCCGGCACCGTGGTGAAGGCCGGCAACGGTGGCGCCTACGGCAACGAGGTCGAGATCAAGCTCGCCGACGGCCACTACGCCGAGTACGCGCACCTGTCCTCGATCGGTGTGAAGATCGGTCAGACCGTCACCGCCGGCCAGCAGATCGGCCTCTCGGGTGCCACCGGCAACGTGACCGGCCCGCACCTGCACTTCGAGATCCGCACCGGCTCGGAGTACGGCTCGGACATCGACCCGATCGCCTACCTGCGGGCGCACGGCGTCTCCCTCTGACCTGAGGTCGGACTTCCGCTGGGTGCGGGGCGTACGACCTCCCGGGATGGTCATGTCGGGTGACCGCTCGACCGGGTGATCGCCGCACCGTCAGCGGATCATGGGCGCGGGACACGCCCTGGCCGGGGAGGGGGGCCCCCCCGACCAGGGGTTCCATGCGGGGGTTTCTGGGGATATGGTCCTCTGTGCGGAAGA
>NZ_JBVHVO010000018.1:39336-129124 GCF_055564815.1 Kitasatospora sp. NPDC028961
CCGGCCACTCCACCACGCCGCCTCACACTACCCCCCCCCCCCCCCCCCCACCCCCCCCCACCCCCCCTCCCCCCCCCCCCCCCCCCCCCCCCCCCCCCCCCCGGGCCGGCCTTTTTCGTGCCCTTCTGACCGGCCATGAGCCCCCCCGCGCTCAGGGTTTCCCTCCGGCGTTTCCGAGGGGTCGGTTCCGTCGTGCGGAAGGCCTTTCCGGGAGGCCTTCCTGAGGGGCCTTCCGGGATATGCCGACGGCCCGTCCGCGGTCGGACGGGCCGTCAATCCTCGGTCGGCGGTCGCGGTGAAAAGAATGGGCTGCCCCGGCGGGGGTTCAGGGCCGGTGGGCGGGCAGGTCGCTGTCGGCGGAGGTCAGCAACTGGTGCACGCGGTGGCCGAACTCGTCCGCGTCGCGGGCCGGCTCGGGGAAGACCAGGCGGACGTCGCGGTGGCCCCAGGGGTGGTCCAGGCGGAGCACCAGGCCGTGCCGGTCGAGGGCCAGCGGGCGGACGTCGGGGTGTCCGACGAGCAACTCGCGGTCCAGCAGCCGGGTGAGCAGGGCGAGGGCGTCCGGGTGGTCGTCGGCGAGGTGGGTGAGCATCGCCGCCTCGAAGCGCGCGAGCGGGTCGGGCGCGGCCAGGGCGAGGTCGGCGCCGGTGAGGGCGGTGGTGCCGTACGGGGTGGAGAGGACGGCGTGTGTGACGTCCAGCCGCAGGTGGACGCTGAGGCCGTCGTCGGCGAGGTGGGCGAGGTGCAGCCGGCCGGCCAGGGTGAGACGGCCGCGGACGCGGTCGCGGACGGCGACCGGGGCGATGTCGGTGAGGTCCAGGACGACGGCCAGGCCGTCCTGCTCGCGGGTCACGGCGAGGGTGAGCGGCGAGTCGAGCGGTGCGTCCAGGCGCAGCCGGGAGCCGCGCACCGAGACCGGGGTGTCCAGGTCGTGGTACTCGCCGCAGGCCCGGATCACCACGGAGGAGGTGGCGCTGAGCAGGCTGCGGACCCGTTCGGCGGCGGTGGGTTCGGGCGCCTCGACGTCGACGGGGCTGGGGCTCATGACGACCTCCGTTAGTTAGGTGAGGCTAACCTAATCACTTCGCCAGGGGAGGGCAAGGTGGCGGGGGTGGTTCGCGGGTCGCGATGGAGGGTGCGCGGATCCAAGGGATTGCAGATGGAGATAGCGAGCGCTTGCAAGTATCCGCCGATCGGTCGTATTGTCGACGCTGGTAGTTGCACACGCAATCTTCTGTACGCTTCTGTACGCTCTGGAAAGCGGTCCCCTCATGCCCCTCGCGCTCCTGGCGCTGGCGATCAGCGCCTTCGGCATCGGCACCACCGAGTTCGTGATCATGGGCCTGCTGCCCGAGGTCGCCGGCGACTTCTCGGTGTCCATCCCCACCGCCGGCCTGCTCATCTCCGGCTACGCACTCGGTGTCGTGATCGGCGGCCCGCTGCTCACCGTCCTCGGCACCCGGATCCCCCGCAAGGGGATGCTGCTGATGCTGATGGGCCTGTTCATCGCCGGCAACCTGGTCTCCGCCGTCGCGCCCGCCTTCGGTCTGCTGCTGGTCGGCCGGGTGCTGGCGGCCTTCGCGCACGGCGCCTTCTTCGGCATCGGCTCGGTGGTCGCCGCCGACCTCGTCGCCCCGCACAAGCGGGCCGGTGCCATCGCCCTGATGTTCACCGGGCTCACCGCCGCCAACGTGCTCGGCGTGCCGATGGGCACCCTGCTCGGCCAGCACTTCGGCTGGCGCTCCACCTTCTACGTGGTCGCGGCGCTCGGCGCGATCGGCTTCGCCGGCATCGCGGCCCTGGTGCCCGTCCAGCCGCGCGCCGAGGACACCCGGCTCGGCCCGGAGCTGGCCGTCTTCCGCAAGCCGCAGATCTGGCTCGCGCTGAGCATGACGGTGCTCGGCTGGGGCGGCATCTTCGCGATGTTCACCTACATCACGCCGATGATGACCGAGATGGCGGGCTTCGCCCCCTCCAGCGTGACCTGGCTGCTCTTCCTGTTCGGCGTCGGCCTGTTCGTCGGCAACCTGCTCGGCGGCTGGTTCGCCGACCGCGCGCTGATGCGGAGCCTGTACGTGATCCTGGCGGTGCTGGCGGTGCTGCTCTTCGCCTTCACCCTCGCCTCGCACAGCAGGGTCGGTGCGATCGTCGCCATCCCGCTGATCGGCGTGTTCGGCTTCGCGACCGTCGCACCGCTGCAGAAGCGGGTGATGGACCAGGCGGCCGGCGCGCCCACGCTGGCCTCGGCCGCCAACATCGCGGCCTTCAACCTGGGCAACGCGCTCGCCGCCTGGCTCGGCGGGCTGGTCATCTCGTCCGGGCTCGGCTACGACGCGCCGAACTGGGTGGGCGGGCTGATGGCCGCCGCCGCCCTGGGGGTCGCGCTGCTCTCCGGCGCGCTGGAGCGGCGGGGGGCCGGCGCGGGTGGCAGGGTCGTGGCGCGCGGTGGCGCGGCCGCCGAGGAGGCGGTCACCGCCGGGCGGTGAGCGCGGAACGCGCGGGGCCCGGACACTCGTCCGGGCCCCGCGCGTCCTGTCGCGGCGGGTCAGCCGACGGCTTGCGCGTCTCGGTGGCCGGTCAGCCGATCACGGCCTGTGCGTCGATCTCGACCAGCATCGGCTCCTGCGGCAGCTCGACGAAGATCGTGGTGCGGCAGGGCTTCACGCCGCCCGGCGCGATGTTCTCCTCGATGAACGCGGCGTAGACCTCGTTCATCAGCGGGAAGTCGGCCCGCTTGGTCAGGTAGACGCGGAACATCACCACGTCCTCGATGGTGGCGCCGCCGGCCTCCACGATCGCCTTGACGTTCTCCAGCGTGCGGCGGGTCTGCGCCTTCACGTCGCCGTGGTGCAGGTACTCGCCGGTGGCCGGGTCCTGCGGGCCCTGGCCGGAGACCTGGAGGATGGGGCCCTTGCGGACGCCCTGGGAGAACATCCAGGCCGGGGCGGGGGCGCCGTCGGTGCGGATCTCGGTCTTGTCGCTCTGGTCGCTCATGGGCTTCCTCGGTTGGTGGTGGCGGGTCGGCTGGTCCGGGGCCGGCGGGGCCGGCTGATCAGCCGGTGTGGGGAGCCTGGGGGTTCTGCCCGCAGTCGGCGGAGACGGCGCGGGCGGTGGCGAGCAGCTGGGGCAGTAGCTCCAGCACCTGTTCGTAGGGGAGGACGACGTCGGGGACGGAGATCGAGGCGGCGGCGACGACGCGTCCGCTGGCGTCCCGGATCGGCGCCGCCACGCAGTTGATGAAGGCCTCGTGCTCGGCGTGGTCCTGCGCCCAGCCCTGGGCCGCGACCTTCTCCAGCTCGGCGAGCAGCGCCTCGGGAGTGGTCAGGGTGCGGGCGGTGTGCGGGGTGAAGTCGATGCCGGCCACCACCCGGCGCCGCTCGGGCACCGGCAGGTCGGCGAGCAGCACCTTGGAGACGGCGGCACTGTGCAGGGCCGCCCGCAGGCCGATCCGCGAGTACATCCTGACCGGGTGGCGCGAGTCGTACTTGTCGATGTAGACGACCTCCCCGCCCTCGTACGCGGCCAGGTGCACGGTCTGGCCGGTGGCAGCGTTCAGCTCGGCCAGGTGCGGCGCGGCGATCCGGCGGACGCCGCGCTGCTCCAGGGCGAGGCCGGAGAGGGCGAAGAGGCCGGCGCCGAGGTGGTAGCGGTAGGCCGGGTCGCGGTAGACGAATCGTTCCTCTTCGAGGCTCTGGAGCAGCCGCAGCACCGTGGTCTTGTGCACGCCGAGCACCTCGGCGAGCTGGTCCAGCGAGCGCTCGCCCTCGCCGAGCTCGGCGAGGATGCGCAGGGCGCGGGTGACGGTCTGGCTCATCGTGCTCCAAGGGCCGGGGAGGCGGCCGGTCGAGGGTCGGTGACACCGCCCCCGGTCACCGGCGCCGCCGTCGCGGACGGGACCGGCCGGGGCGGCGCCGCCGCGGGCAGTACGGGGGACACGATGCCATCCGCGGAGACCCGGGTGGCGGCCCACTCCCGGGGGGAGGCGTTCAGCAGTGCGGCGACCACCGGCTCGGGCGGCAGTTCGGCCTGGTCCCCGTGGGCGGTCAGCGCGCAGGCGGCGCTGAGGTGGCCGAGCCGCAGCCGGCGGCGCTGGTCCAGGCCGCGGACGGTGGCCGCGAGGTAGCCGGCCGCGAAGGCGTCGCCCGCGCCGGTGGCCTCGACCACCTCGACGGCGAGGGCCGGTTCGGTGACGGCCGCGCCGTCCCGCTCCAGCGCGGTGACCGTCCGGGCGGCGTCCTTGACCACCACGGTGGCGGGGGAGGGGAACCGGCGGCGCAGCGCCAGCGGGTCGCCGGTGCCGAAGGCGGCCTCGCCCTCGTCGGCGCCGAGCAGCAGCAGATCGGCCGCGTCCAGCAACGGGGGCAGGACGGCCGGGTCACGGTCCAGCCAGAGCGCGGGGCGCCAGTTCAGGTCGAAGCTGGTCAGCCGGCCGGGGCGGCGGTCGGCGAGCAGGGCGCGCAGCAGGGCCAGGCAGTCGTCGGACAGGGCCGCGGTGATGCCGGACAGGTGCAGCAACCGGGCACCGGCGAGCAGGCGGACGGCGGCCGGGTCGTCCAACAGGGCGGCCGAGAGCGCGGCGGCGGCCGAGCCGCGCCGGTGGTAGTGCAGCCGGCTGCGCCCGGGACCGAGGTCGTGCCGGGCACCGGTGGAGCCGCCGACCTCCTTGAGGTAGAGGCCGGTCGGGCGGTGCGGGTCGACGGCGACCGCCGAGACGTCCACCCCGCGGGCGGCGACCTCGCCGACCAGGCGGCGGCCGAAGCCGTCGTCGCCCACCCGGCTGATCCAGGCGCTCGACACGCCGAGCGCCGCCAGGGCGCCCGCCACGTTGGACTCGGCGCCGCCGACCGAGAGGTGGAAGTTCTCCACCGCCTCCAGCGGGCCCGGCCGGTCCGGCAGCAGGACAGCCATCGACTCGCCCACGCAGACCGCCGTCGGGGTCCCGGGCGTCGGGCGCGTCGCCGCTCCGCCGTGGGCCACCGGGCCGTCGTGCGCCGAAGGTCCGCCCGGTACCGCCGTCGGGCCCGGCTCCGCCCGGCCGGCCGCCGTCGGGCTGTCGAGCGGCGGGGTGCCCGAGCTCACGGCGGCGTCCTGTCGGGGCATCTGGTGGGCTCCTCGTGTGCTGCGGCTGACCGTTTCCGTTGACCTTCGTCCGGCGCCGATGCTAGAACCGTGATGCCAGCATGTGCAACCCTCGTTGCACATGTTGCAACACGTAAGGAGAACACGGTGGACCAGACCTTCGTAAGCAGCGGCACCGGACCGGGCATCGACACCGGCGCGGTCGCGGCCCTCGCCGACGAGGTGCTCGACTGGCGCTTCAAGGCGCTGCCGTCCGCCGCGTGGGGGTCGACCGTGCGGGACTACCTCGCCACCGGGCCCACCCTCGCCGGCTTCGGAACCCCGCTGCTCACCCTGGACGCCGCCGCGCTCGACCACAATGTGCGGACGATGGCCGACTGGTGCGCCAAGGCGGGCGTCGCCCTCGCCCCGCACGGCAAGACCACGATGGCGCCCGCGCTCTGGCAGGCCCAGCTGGACGCCGGAAGCCACGGCATCACCCTGGCCAACCTCCCGCAGGTCCGGGTGGCGCGGGCGTTCGGCGTCCGGCGGATCCTGCTCGCCAACACCCTGCTCGACCCGGCCGGGCTCGGCTGGCTCGCCGGTGAGCTGGCCGCCGACCCGTCGTTCGCCTTCGTCTCCTGGGTGGACTCCACCGAGAGCGTCCGGCTGATGGACGAGGCGCTGCGCGCGGCCGGTGCCGAACGACCGGTCGAGGTCCTGGTCGAGCTCGGCGGCCCCGGCGGGCGGACCGGCGCCCGCGGGGTCGACGCGGCCGTCGAGGTCGCCGCCGCGGTGCTGCGCGCGCCGACGTTGCGACTGGCGGGGATCGGCGGCTACGAGGGCGCACTGGCCCACGACGCCGGCGCCGACGGCCTGGCCACCGTCCGCGGCTACCTGCGCGCCCTCGCCGACCTGCACGGACGGCTGGCCGGCGGCTACGCCGACGGTGCCCCGCCGATCGTCACGGCCGGTGGCAGCGCCTACTTCGACCTGGTGGTCGAGGAGCTGGCCGCACTGCCGGAGGCCTCTGTGGTGCTGCGCTCGGGCGCCTACATCGCCCACGACGACGGCTTCTACCGGGGGATCTCCCCGCTGGCCCGGGGGGCCGGTCCGACGCCCTTCCGGGGCGCTCTGCACGGCTGGGCCCGGGTGGTCTCCCGGCCGGAGCCGCAGCTGGCCCTGCTCGACGCGGGCAAGCGCGACCTGCCCTTCGACGAGGGCCTGCCGGAGCCCCAACTCGTCCGGGGCGGCCCGGTGCTGACCGGCACGGCGGCCCGGATCACCGCGCTCAACGACCAGCACGCCTTCCTGCGGGACGCCGGCGACCTCGCGCCGGTCGGCGCGGTACTGCGGCTCGGGGTGTCCCACCCGTGCACCGCCTTCGACAAGTGGACGATGATCCCGGTGCTGGACGACGCCTCCGCAGTCGATCCGAAGGTCACCGGACTGATCAGGACGTACTTCTGATGGAGCCTCAGTCTCCGGTCGATGACCTCGTCTTCAAGGGGGCCACCGTCGTCGACGGCACCGGCGCCGACCGGTACCGGGCCGACGTCCGGATCGGGCAGGGACGGATCGCCGAGCTCGGGCACGGGCTCGGCGGCGCCCGCGAAGTGGACGCCGACGGCCTGGTACTGGCCCCCGGCTTCATCGACATGCACGCCCACTCCGACCTGGCCCTGCTGCTCGAACCCGACCACCCGGCCAAGGTCACCCAGGGCGTCACCTGCGAAGTCCTCGGCCAGGACGGCCTCTCCTACGCCCCGGTCGACGACGGCACGCTGCCCGCGCTGCGCCGCCAGATCGCCGGGTGGAACGGCGATCCGGAGGGCTTCGACTGGGACTGGCGCACCGTCGGCGAGTACCTGGACCGGCTGGACCGGACCGGGCCGGCCGTCAACGCCTGCTACCTCGTCCCGCACGGCTCGCTGCGGATGCTGGCCATGGGGTGGGAGAACCGGGCCCCGAGCGCCGGGGAACTCGACCGGATGCGCGAACTGCTGGCCCAGGGCCTGGCCCAAGGCGCCGTCGGCCTCTCCAGCGGCCTGACCTACACGCCCGGGATGTACGCCGACACCGCCGAACTGGTCGCCCTCTGCCGGGTCGTCGCCGAGTACGGCGGATTCCACGCACCGCACCAACGGTCCTACGGAGCAGGGGCGTTGGAGGGCTACGCCGAGATGGTGGAGATCGCCCGCCGGTCCGGCTGCCCGCTGCACCTGACCCACGCCACGATGAACTTCGGCGTCAACCAGGGGCGGGCGGGCGAACTGCTCGACCTCGTCGACCGGGCGCTCGCCGACGGCATCGACCTCACCCTGGACAGCTACCCCTACCTGCCCGGCTCCACCACACTGGCCGCCCTGCTGCCCGGCTGGGCCGCCGAGGGCGGCCCGCAGGCCACCCTGGCCCGGCTCGGTGAGGCGGACGCGTGCGAGCGGATCCGGTACGAGGTGGAGGTGAAGGGCAGCGACGGCTGCCACGGGGTGGTCACCGACTGGGCGACCATCCAGCTCTCCGGTGTCCGGAACCAGGAGCTGGCGGGGGCCGTCGGCCGGACCGTCGCCGAGCTGGCCGCCGAGCAGGGCCGCAGCGGGACGGAGGTCTTCCTCGACCTGCTGCGCCGGGACGAGCTGGCCACCACCATCCTCCAGCACGTCGGCCACGAGGAGAACGTCCGGGCGATCATGCGGCATCGCGCGCACACCGTCGGCAGCGACGGCCTGTTGGTAGGGGCCCGGCCGCACCCGCGGGCCTGGGGCACCTTCCCCCGCTATCTCGCGCACTACAGCAGGGAGTTGGGCGTGCTGACCCTGGAGCAGGCGATCGCCCGGATGACCGGCCGGCCCGCCGCCCGGCTGCGGCTGGACCGGCGCGGCCGGATCGCCCCCGGATTCCACGCCGACCTGGTGCTCCTCGACCCCGAACGCGTCCAGGACACCGCCACCTTCGACCAGCCCCGGCGGCCCGCCGCCGGTATCGAGCACGTCTACGTCAACGGCACCGCCGTCGTCCAGCAGGGCCGCACCACGGGCGCCCGGCCCGGGCGCGCCCTGCGCCGAACCGATCGAGGAACCCGAGCCGCATGAGCCCTTCGCCCTTCGTCTCCGATGCCGTTTCCGTGACGGCGGCCGCGGCCGCGGCCGCTTCCGTTCCCGCGGCCGCCTCCGTCCTCGCGGACGCGCGTGCCGCGCTGGCCGCCGATCCGGTGATCGCCGTCGTCCGTGCCCCCCGGATACCCGACGCCGCCGCGCTCTGCGCCGCGCTCGCCGAGGGCGGCATCACCTGGGCCGAATTCACCTACACCACACCCGGTGTGACGGATCATCTGCTCAGGGCGGCGCAGGCCGGCCACCGGGTGGGGGTCGGTACGGTGCTGACCGCCGAGCAGGCCGAGCGCGGCATCGCCGCCGGCGCGTCCTTCCTGGTCACGCCCGGCTGCCGGCCCGAGGTGGCCCGGGTCGCGCACGCCGCCGGGGTACCGGTCGTGCTGGGCGCGCTCACCCCCACCGAGGTCGCGCAGGCCGTCGACCTCGGCGCCGCGGCCGTCAAGATCTTCCCGGCCCGGACCTTCGGGCCCGGCTACTTCAAGGACCTCCGCGGTCCCTACCCGGACGTCCCGCTGGTCGCCTCCGGCGGCGTCAACGCGGGCAACGCGGCGGAGTTCCTGGCACAGGGCGCGCTCGCGGTCTGCGCGGGGACGGACGTGGTGGCGCCGGAGGCCGTCGCGGCCGGGGACTGGGCCGAGATCGCCCGGCGGGCGCTGGTGTTCACCCGGGCCTGCGCCGTGGGCGGCCGGTAGGCGCGGCGGGGCCGGGTCGCCGGGGAAGGCCCGGGCCCCGGGGGAGCGGTGCCGGAGGGGGGCTGTCGGGACGGCCGGGATTGGACGAGAATCGGTGGTTCCGGACCCCGGCACCCGGTAGGAGGATCCACCCCATGACCTCGACCCGCCCCGGCCCCGACTGGCTGGCCGACGCCGTCCTGTACCAGATCTACCCGCAGACCTTCGCCGACTCCGACGGCGACGGCATCGGGGACTTCGCGGGCATCGCCGCCCGCCTGGACCACCTGGCCTGGCTCGGGGTCGACACGGTCTGGCTGAACCCGTGCTTCGCCTCGCCGTTCCGGGACGCCGGGTACGACGTGAGCGACTACCTCACGCCCGCGCCCCGGTACGGCTCCACCGAGGACCTGGCCGCGCTGGTCGAGGCGGCGCGCGGCCGGGGCATCCGGATCCTGCTCGACCTGGTCGCCGGTCACACCTCCGACCGGCACCCCTGGTTCCTGGCCGCCGCCGAGGACCGGGACGACGACCGCTACATCTGGTCGGACCGGCCGGTCGACGGTTTCGTCGCCTCGCCCGGTAGCCGCCCCGGCTGGTACCGGCCGAACTTCTTCGACTGCCAGCCGGCGCTCAACTTCGGCTACGCGCAGAGCCGTTCCGACCAGCCCTGGCGACAGCCGGTGGACGCCGACGGTCCGCGCGCGAACCGCGCCGCGCTGCGCGGGATCATGGCGCACTGGCTGGACCTCGGCCTGGCCGGGTTCCGCGTCGACATGGCCTCCTCGCTGGTCAAGGACGACCCCGGGTTCGTCGAGACCTCCAAGCTCTGGACCGAGCTGCGCGACTGGCTCGACCGCGCCCACCCGCAGGCCGCGCTGCTCGCCGAGTGGGGCGACCCGGCCGCCGCCGTCGCGGCCGGTTTCCACGCCGACTTCTTCCTCCAGTTCGGCGGCGCCGACCACGGCCTGCCGCTCCGCTCGCTGTGGAACAACGGCACCGGCACGGTCGAGGAGTACTGGAAGCAGGGCCCCTGCTACTTCGAGGCCGAGGGCCGCGGCACCCCGCGGGTCTTCCTCGACGCCTGGCGCAGCGCCGCCCAACTCACCGAGGGTGCCGGGTACATCGCGCTGCCCACCGCGAACCACGACTTCTCCCGGCTCGCCACCGGCCCGCGGACCGCCGAACAGCTCGCCCCCGCCTTCGCCTTCCAGCTCACCTGGCCCACCCTGCCGGCGGTGTACTACGGCGACGAGATCGGCATGCGCTATCTTCCCGGCCTGCCCGACGTGGAGGGCAGCACGCTCGGTCCGCGGTACAACCGGGCCGGCTCGCGCACGCCGATGCAGTGGGAGCCCGGGGCGAACGCCGGCTTCTCCACCGCTCCCGCCGAGCGGCTCTACCTGCCGGTCGACCCCGACCCGCACCGCGCGGACGTGGCCACGCAGCGGGCCGACCCGACCTCGCTGTTGCACACCGTCCGGCGCCTGATCGCGCTTCGGCGGGCTCATCCGGGCCTGGGGGCGGGTGGTGCGGTCGAGGTCCGCAGCGACGGCTACCCGCTGGTGTACACCCGGGCGGGGCGGTACCTGGTGGCGGTCAATCCGCGGCGGGAGCCGGCCGTGGTGCCGCTCGGGTCGGCGTTGCCGGGCGGTCCGGGCGGTGCGGTCCGGTCGGGTGGCGCGGCTGGTCCGGTCGCGGTGCGGCCGCTGGACGTGCAGGGGGTGCGGGTGGTCGACGGAGAGCTCCGGGCGGACGGGTTCTCGTACGGGGTGTTCGAGCTGGTCTGAGCCCGGCGGGCCGCGCGGGGGTGGGTCCGGGCTTTCGCTCGTCCTCGAAATGGTTGTACACTGCATCCAGATGGTTGCATTTACCATCTTCTATGCCCGGCAACGGAGGATGAGACGAACGCCATGAGTGCACCCCAGACCACCGCCGCGGCGCCCACCCCGGGGCACGCGCTCAAGCACCTCGCCGTCCACCTGCTCACCCCGCTGCTGATGTGCCTGGGCATGGCGCTCGCCTACCAGGGGGCTTTCCACCAGCCCGAGCCGCACCACCTGAAGGTCGCCGTCGTCGGCACCTCCCCGCAGGCGCAGGGCCTGGCGGACGCCGTCCGGGCCAAGGCCGGCCCGGCGCTCGACGTCAGCACCCTGGCGACCAGGGACGCCGCCGAGCAGCAGCTGCGCGACCGCGACCTGGTCGGCGCGTTCCTCCCGGACGCCCGGAGCCCCGAACTGATCGTCGCCAAGGGCGGGTCCGACACCTCCGCGATGGCGGCGGAGGCGGTGTTCCGGAACGTCACCGACCAGCAGGGCGTGCCGCTGGCCGTCACCGACCTCGCCACGCCCGGCAAGGGCGACCCGACCGGCCAGGGCCTGTTCTTCCTGCTGGTCGCGCTCAGCATCGGCTCCTACGCGAGCGTCGCGGTGATCGGTGCGGCCGGCGCCGCCCTCGGCATGCGGACCCGGGCCCTGGTCGGCCTCGCCGTCTCGCTGGCGGTGAGCGTGATCGGCATCGGCACCGCCGGGCCGGTCTTCCACGTCGTGGACCACGACCTGGCGGCCGTCTGGGCGCTCGGCTGGCTGTACTCGGCGGGTGTCCTCGCGATCGGCATCGGCCTGCACAGCTTCCTGAAGCGGTGGACCACGCTGACGATGATGGTGCTGTTCGTGATGCTGAACTTCACCACCTCGGGCGGTATCTACCGGCCCGAGCTGCAGAACGGCTTCTTCGGTGCCCTGCACGCCTTCTGGACCGGCGCCGGATTCCTGGAGGGCGCCCGCAGCGTCCTGTACTTCGACGGCGGCGCCGGGCTCGGCGGGCACGTGCTGACCCTGGCGCTCTGGCTGGCGCTGGGCGGTGCGGTGATGGTCGGCGCGGCGGCGTACGAGAAGCGCGG
The DNA here is from genome assembly GCF_055564815.1 of Kitasatospora sp. NPDC028961. Lineage (NCBI taxonomy): Bacteria > Bacillati > Actinomycetota > Actinomycetes > Kitasatosporales > Streptomycetaceae > Kitasatospora > Kitasatospora sp. NPDC028961. Next base: position 51,081 of record NZ_JBVHVO010000018.1, read on the forward strand.
CCGGTCGGCGGTCGAGGCGGAGGCGGAGGCCGAGGAGGAGATGGCGGAGGCGGTCGCGGTCTGACCGTGACACCGGAAGGCTTCACCCGCCGCCACGGGCATCGGCGCCGGGTGGGGATAGGCGGCCCGCGCCCGGCCCCGGACAGGCCGCACGCGGGCCGCAGCGCTGCGCCTCGGGCGGGGGGTGCGTGGTTCGGGGCGGCGTGGCTCGGGGCGGCGTGGGGTCAGGGGCGGCGTGGTTCGGGGTGGCGTGGTCAGGAGCGGCGTGGTTCGCGGCGGCGTGGTTCGGGCGGGCTGGTGAAGCAGCAGTCGCCGCAGACGCCGGTGCCCGGGCCGACCCGGTAGTAGAGGCAGCAACTGGTGCGCCGGAAGCCGGTGCCGCGCAGCTCCCCGGTGTCGGCCAGCGGTGGCCGGCGGAGTACCGCCGCGACGAGGGCGCGGGCCCGGCCGGGGGCCGCGTGGGCGTCGAGCATGCGCAGGGCCCCCGCCAGGGCGGAGGCGGCATTGCCGTCGAGCAGTCTGCCGGAGAGCGGTACGGCGGCCCGGACGGCGGCCGCGAGCAGCGTCAACTGGCCCTGGACGAGCACGTGGTGGAGCCGGTCGGCCAGCTGCTCGTCGCTGGCGCGGGGGCCGGTCGGAGCCGGGGTGGGCGGCTGCAGGGGGTGGGGGGCGTCGTGGTACGCCGCTCGGTGGTCCGGTGTCCCGCCGTGGGGCGTTCCGTCGTGGGGTGTCGCTTCATGCGGTGTCGCTTCGTGGGGTGTGGCCTCGTGCGGTGTCCAGAGGTCGATCGGGCCCTGCTCCGGGATGCGCACGTAGGCGCGGTCGGGGTCCAGCGCGGGGACGGTGCCCAGCAGGACGGCGGCGCCGAGGCCCACCGAGCAGAACCGGGCGGCGAGCCCGAGGTGCAGGATCGAGGCCGCCACCCGGGGTTCGGCGGTGCCGAGCCGGTGGGCCACCACCCGGACCCGATCGGCCAGCGGCGAGCGGGGCCCGTGCGCGTACAGCTCGCGCAGCGGGCGGAATCCCGGAGGGGCGGCCTCGGCGGGCGAGGCGCCGGAGTCCAGGGCGAAGTACGGGCCGACGGTGGAGAGTCGGCGGTAGTCGGGCGTGCTGGTGGTCATCGGCCGACCGCCCGGGCGACCGGCGGGCACGGGGTCGGCCGGCGGAGCCCCGGGCTGCCTGCGGGCGGGCGGTCGTCGGTCATCGGGTGGTCCTCCGGGGCGGGCCGTGGGGGCGTCGGCCCCGGGACGGTCGAGTGGCCGGTGTCGGCGGTGATGAACGCTACCGCGCCACGGGCGCCCGAGTCCTGGCCCCCGAACCGTGGCCCCCGCCGCCGGGCGTGCGGAACCTGCGAGGAGGGGGATGGCCTCCGGACGTCGCGTCCTCCGGCCTCATAGTTCGATCGTCGACCGAGGTACCAGCGGCAGACCCTGATCCGTCTCGATCTGTCGCCACTGCCTCCTGCGGTCGAACTCCCACAGCTCCTCGCAGGTCCACCTCCATGATGCGCCTCCCACGCCCCGGGCACCAGGGCTTTTCCCCATGAATCGGGGCAATTTACCTGGCTCCGGGACGGGTCGGGCGCACCCGCGCCGACGTGGCGGGCACCTGGGGGTGGCTGCCGTGCGCTACCGCAGCGCGTCCTTGCGCAGGAACCGCTTCAGGCGTTGCCACGGCCAGGTGTTGATCACGTCCTCGGCGGTCAGCCAGGCCCGCTGCGCGGTGCCGACGCCGTACCTCGGGTACGCCAGCTGCGGGGTGGAGTGGGCGTCGCTGTCGATCGAGAAGCGGACCCCGTGGCGCTTCGCCCGCAGCACGTCCTCGTCGCGCAGGTCGAGGCGGTTCGGTGAGCTGTTGATCTCGATCGCGGTGCCGGTCCGGGCGGCGGCCCGGAACACGGCGTCGAGGTCGACGTCGATCGGCCCGCGCCGGCCGATCCGCCGGGTGGTGAGGTGGCCGATGACGTGCACGTGCGGGTTCTCGCAGGCGCGGATCAGCCGGCGGGTCTGGGCGGCGCGGTCGGCCCCGAAGTGCGAGTGGACGGAGGCGACGCAGACGTCGAAACCGGCCAGGAACTCGGCGGGCCAGTCCACGCCGCCGTCCGGGCCGATGTTCAGCTCGGTGCCGTGCAGCAGACGCATCCGCCGGTGCCGGCCCGCCAGTTCGCGCAGTCGCTCGCGCTGGGCGAGCATCTTCTCGTCCGTCATCCGCTGCATCACCAGGTCCGGGGCGTGGTCGGTGACGGCGTAGTACGCGTAACCGCGGGCGGCCGCCGTGTCGATCATCTCCTCCAGGCTCGCCAGCCCGTCGGTGAGATCGGTGTGGGTGTGCAGGTCGCCGCGCAGGTCCGCCTCGGTGACCAGCACCGGGAGTTCGCCCTCCAGGGCTGCCTCGATCTCGCCGCGGTCCTCGCGCATCGGCGGCGCGATCCAGGGCAGCCCGAGCGCCGCGTAGACCTCCTCCTCGGTCGCCGAGACCACCTTGTCGCCGCTCTCCGCGTCGAACAGGCCGTACTCGGAGAGCTTGAGCCCGGCCCGGACGGCCATCGTGCGGAGCCTGATGTTGTGCGCCTTGGAGCCGGTGAAGTACACCAGCGCCGCTCCCCAGTCCTCCTCCGGCACCACCCGCAGGTCGACCTGGAGCCCCTTGGCGGTGCGGACCGAGGTCTTGGTCGGCCCGCGGGCGATCACCTCGGCCACCGAGGGGAGGCCGGCGAGCGCGGCCATCAGCGGCGCGGAGTCCTCGGCGGTGGCGAGCACGTCGATGTCGCCGACCGTCTCGCGCATCCGGCGCAGCGAACCCGCGTACGCGCAGCGGGTGCAGCCCGGGACGGCCGCGATCGCGGCGACGATCTGCTCGGCCTGTTCGGTGGCCGCGTCGAGCAGCGTCCGCCCGCCGGCCTGCCGCATCAGCTCGATGCCGCGCAGGATCTGCTCGCCGCTGCGCTCGCCGAACCCGGCCACGGCGCTCAGCCGGTCCGCGCGGATGGCCTCGGCGAGCTGGTCGACGGAGGCGATGTCGAGGTCGCGGTAGAGGGCGAGCGCGCGTTTGGGCCCGACACCGGGAACGGCCGTCATGGCGCGGACCCCGGCCGGGATGGCCGCGCGCAGCGTCTCCAGCGCGTCCATCCGGCCGGTGGCGAGGTACTGGGCGATCTTGTCGGCGGTGGACTTCCCGACGCCGGGGATCTTCTGGAGGCCCTTGGCGTCCAGCCCGGCGATGTCCTCCGGGTGGCCGCCCACCGCACGGGCGGCCTTCTCGTAGGCGCGGGCCCGGAAGGCGTCCCCGCCGGTGATCGAGATCAGGTCGGCGTACTCCTGGAGCAGCTCCTGGACCTGGTCGTTGAGCCGGGTCATGGGGTCAGTCTAGGTTCGGCGGCCCGATCGGGCAGGGGGTGCGGCTCGGTGGCCTCGGGGCGTGCGGGCGCACGTCGGGGCGTGCGGGCCGGGCCGGTGCGCTCGGGCGGCGCTGTGCGGGCGGTGGCGACCGGACCCCCGTCGGTCGACGGGTTCGTTCCCGGTCGGTCGGCGGGGTACTGTGCCCGGTTCGTGCCCGGGAGCCGGATTGTCACCCGTGCGGCCCGGGCGCAGGCTTGGCGGAGGACCCGGAGCGCGGCCGACTCCGGTCCGCCGTGCGGCCGGCGGCGACGATCGGTGAGGTACGAGGGGCAGGGCGATGGCACGCGGAAAGCTCTGGGGCTATGTCGCGTCGGGCGCCCGGGCGCTCGGCGGGTTCGGTGCGTTCGGCGCCGCCGCCGGGGGTGGCCGGGGCGGTGGTCCGGGCGCGGGCGAGGATGGTACCGGGGAGAAGGCGGGGTTCGGACCCGCGGACGGCTTCGGGCGGCCGCCGGCCGGGGTGATGGCCGGGCCCCGCGAACTCAGCCGCCCGGAGCTGGAGCGGGTGCGGTGGACGGACCGGGCGGAGGGGTGCGGTCCGCGGGCGCCGCACGTCCAGGTGGCCGAGGTGGTCCAGCGGGTCCTGCGCGGGGGCGGCCGCGCGGGGCAGGTGGCGGTCCGAATACCGGCCGGCCTGCCGGTGGTGGTCGCGGACGCCAGGCGGCTGGAGTCGGCGCTGGCGGGGCTGGTCGATCACGCGATCAGGCGCAGCCCGTGGGGGGCCAGGGTGCTGGTGCGCGCCGATGTGGTGGACGCCGGTGCGGTGGACCCCGGTGTGCGGGACTCCGATGTGCGGGACGCCCTGCGGGCGCGGGCGGCGGCGGGGGGTGCGGCGGGGCTCGCGGGCGCGGCGGGTGCCGGCGCCGGCCGGGCCCGGGTGGAGCTCAGGGTGGTGGACCGCGGGCAGAGCGAGCTGCCGGAGGCCCGGCAGTGGCTGCTCGCCGGCCTGCGCTCCGCCGGTGCGGCCGGTCCGGCGGTGGACGGCCTGGTCCGTGCGGCGGGCGGGCGGCTGGCGGTGGAGCAGACTCCGGGCGGCGGCCTCACCGTGGTGCTGGTCCTGTCGGTCGCCCGGGAGTGAGCCGGGGCGCCGCGGACGTGCCGTGACGGTCGGGCGGGGGCGCGGAAAGCCGTCCGGGAGGACCGCAAAGACTTCTTCGCAAAAACCCTTTGCGAAGAAGTCTTTGCGGTCCTAGGCTGCTGCCATGACCGAAGAGAAGCGGTGGCCGCACAGTCCCGACCCGCAGCGGGACGTCGTGCTCGATGCCAAGGGCCTGCGGGCGCTGGCCCACCCTGTCCGCGTGCAGCTGATCGGGCTGCTGCGCCGCGGCGGGCCGTCCACCGCGACCCGGCTGGCCGAGCAGATGGGGTTGACGTCGGGCGCGACGAGCTACCACCTGCGGCAGCTGGCGGCCGCGGGGTTCGTCGAGGAGGACTCCGAGCGCGGCAACGCCCGCGAGCGGTGGTGGCGGGCGGTCCACCAGCTCACCGTGTGGTCGGACATGGAGCTGGCGGACGAGGAGCCGGAGGCGGCCCTCGGCTACCTGCGGTCCATCGTCGCCGCGCACACGCTGCTCGCCCAGCGCGCGCTGAACGGGTACGAGACCATGCCGCGGGCCTGGCGCCACATCCTCAACCTCAGCGACATGGCGGTCCTGCTCACTCCCGAGGAGGCCCGTGCCATGACGGAGGAGCTGGCCGCCGTCGTCGGCCGCTACCGGCAGTTCGACGCGGCGGACGCTCCGGCCGGCGCCGAGCGGATCGGGGTGGTCCTCCAGGTGCTGCCCGAGCCCCGAGGGGGCGCCGACCAGGACGACGCCGGACAGGACGGCGCCGATCAGGGCGGGCCCGGGCGCGGCGGCGGGGAGACGGCGCCTGCGGCGGGCGGGCCCGGGGGTTCGGTCGAGGACTCCGGGGGGCGGCCATGACCGGGTCCACCGCCGTCGAGGCGGTCGCCGCCCCGCGCAGCCTCCGGCCCCTGGTCGGCGTGCTGTCGGCGATGGCCGTCTCGCTCACCGGTACCCGGGTCTCGGCCATCGCCCTGCCCTGGTTCGTCCTCGCCACCACCGGCAGCGCCACCATGACCGGCGTGGTGGCCTTCGTCGAGATGACGCCGTACGTGCTGGTCAAGGCGTTCACGGGCCCGGTGATCGACCGGCTCGGCCCGCGCGTCGTCTCCTGGACGACGGACACGGTGAGTGCCGTCGCGGCGGCCCTGGTGCCGCTGCTGCACGGGCTGGGCCTGCTGCCGTTCTGGCTGCTGCTGGTCCTGGTCGCGACGGTCGGTGCGGTGCGCGGCCCGGGGGACTTGGCCAAGGAGGTGATGGTCCCCGAGGCGGCCGACCACGCCCGGGTGCCGCTGGAGCGCGCCACCGGGCTGTCCGGGGTCACCGAGCGGCTGGCCTCGACGATCGGCCCGGCGGTGGGCGGCGGGCTGGTGGCGCTGCTCGGTCCGATGGCCGGTCTGACGCTGAACGCGGTCGCCTTCGGGCTGGGTGCGCTGGTCGTGCTGGTGGTGCTGCCCCGGGGGATGGGCCGGGGTGCCATCGCACCGGCCACCGCGAAGTCCGCGCGGGCCGCCGAGTCCGCGCAGCCGACGCGGGCCGACGAGCCGGCCGGCTACTGGCAGATGTTCCGGGAGGGCTTCACCTTCCTGCGCGGCGAGCCGCTGCTGCTCACCGTCATCGTCATGATCGCGGTGACCAACCTGCTGGACGCGGGCTTCATGACCGTCCTGGTGCCGCTCTGGGCGCAGCAGTCCGGGGGTGGCCCCGCGGCCATCGGGCTGACCGGCAGCGCCTGGGGGATCGCGGCGGTGACGGGGAGCCTGATAGCGGCGGCCGTCGCCCATCGGCTTCCGCGCCGGGTGGTGTTCTTCGCGGGCTTCCTGCTCTGCGGAGCACCGAGGTTCCTGGTCCTCGCCCTGGACGCGCCGATCGGTGTGGTGCTGGCGGTCTTCGCGGTGGGCGGCTTCGGTTCCGGCTTCCTCAACCCGATCCTCGGTGCGGTGACGTTCGAGCGGGTGCCGCGCCACCTGCTGGGCCGCGTCGGAGCCCTCGGCGACTCGCTGGCCTGGGCCGGCATCCCCCTCGGCGGTCTCCTCGCCGGCGCGGCCGTCGCCCTGTCCGGGCTGATACCGGTGCTGCTGGTGGGCGGCGGGCTGTACTTCGCCACCACCTCGCTGGCGGCCCTGCGGCCCGAGTGGCGGGAGATGGACCGCCTGCGGGGTCGCGGGCCGGCGGCCGACCCCCGTGAGCCCGAACGGTCGGCGCCGCCGGTGCCGTCGCCGTCCGGTACGGCGGAGTCGGGCGCCGGGGCGGACCGGCACCTCCTCTCGGTGGCCGGGGCCAAGGCCGACGGCTGAGTCGGTCGTGCCCGACGGCAGGCCGGCCGAGCGGTTCCGGCGGCCGCCGCCGGTCGTGCCGTGCGGTCGTGCCCTTGGTTTGCGTCACCGGCTCGTGCCACGGGCTCGTGCTACCGGTTCGTGATGCCCGCTCGTGCCACCGGCTCGTGCCTCCAGCCGGTGACGGCAGGTGCCAGTCGGTCGGGGCGACGGCCCGCGGTGTGCGCCCTCCACGCTCGAAGCGCGCCCTTCGTGCTCCGTTCCGGCAGTGAACTGTCTGGGCGTCAACTGGACTGCTGACCTACCATGTTGGTGGGCGAAGGACGGGGGTGCGGGGTGGCGAACGGGGGCTCGGGGTCCGGACGGCGGCTGGAGGGCGCCATCGCCTGGGCGCTCAGGAACTCGGACGGTGTCGTCGCCTTCTGCGGCGCGCTGACCGTCGGGTTGCTCGACATGTTCGGGGGAGTGCTCGGTGACAACGTCGTGTCGGGTGCCACGCTCCTGGTGCTCGCCGCGGTGGTCTACGGGTCGCTGGCCGAGCGCAAGCGCCGGATCGCCGACATCCGGGAGGCCACGGCCGGCGCGCGGCAGGCGCTGGACAGTCTGACCTCGGTGCGCGAGCTGGCCGGTATGGATCTCGAACGGGCCCTGGAGGGAGCCCGGCAGGACACCGACCGGTGGGTCTTCAAGGGCGGCACCGGTACCTATCTGCGGGCCGTGACCCTGCCCGAGTGCGTGCGGGAGGCGCAGCGCAGGCGCCGTTCGCTCACCGTCAAGATCGATATCGTGCACCCGGGGGACGAGCGGGCCTGTGCCGCCTATTCGCGGTTCCGCGAGACGTTCAGCAGCCGGCGGGACTCCGTCGCGCAGGACGGCTGGAGCGTCGAGCGCACCCGCAAGGAGTCGTACGCCACCGTGCTCGCCGCCTCGTGGTACCGGCAGCGGCTCGACACCCTGGAGATCGACGTCCACCTGTCGTCCGTCGTCCCGACGCTGCGCTTCGACCTCTCCGCGTCCTGCCTGATCATCACTCAGGACGATCCGCGGCGGGTCAGCCTCTACGTCGAGCGCGGGCGTCCGCTCTACGACTACTACGTCACCGAGCTGCACCACTACCGGGAGCAGGCGCTCAAGCTCGACCTGCGGGACACCGAGCCGCTCAGCGAGGACCCCACCGTCGACGAGGCACGGCGGCTCTTCGAGCAGCTCGGCATCCCCTTGCCGGCGGCCCTCTCGGACCGCGACGTCGGCGACATCATCGACAGGGCGCTGCACGCGGAGAACCCCTACCGCAGGTAGCCGCCGGAGGCGGGAGACGATGGACCTCTTCACGAGACTCGACCGGGCCGCCGGGCGGACCGGGGCGGCGGCCGAACCGGGTGAGGCGGACAGACCGGCAGGCCAGGACGGCTGGGCAGGCCGGGGCAGCCGGGCAGATCAGCACAGCCGGGGTGGCCCGGGCGCGCCGTCCGGACCAGGCCTGCCCGACGAACCGGGCGGGCTCGACGGGCTGGTCGGCGGGATCCTGGCGGAGATCGCCTCGGGCAGCAGACCCCTGCGCGCGGTGGCCCACCCGCTCGGCTTCTACTGCCTGCCGGTGCTGCGGGAGGGCGCGTGCGGGGTCTGCGTGCACGTCTTCGGGCCGGTCGCGCCCGGTCTGCGCCGGGCGGCGCACCCGCCCCCGCAACCGGCGGCGCACCCGCCCGCGCCTTCGCCGGAGATCCACTGCCACAGCTGGGAGTTGAAGAGCAGCGTGCTCTACGGGCGGGTCGGCAACCTGAGGGTCCGGGTGCTGGACGAGCCGCGGCGGCCGACGCACCGCGCCTTCGAGGTGTACAGCCGCGCCGGTGCGGACGAGATCCGGCCGACCCCGCGACTGGTGCGCTGGGAGCCGGTGGTGGAGCAGCGCAGCGCGCGCGGAGAGACGTACACCCTGGCGGCCGGCGAGTTCCACACCACCCTCCTCACCGGGGCCGCGTCGGCGGCGACGGTGGTGCTGGGGCGGTCCGTGCCCGGATCGGTGGACGTCGTGCTGGGGCCCGTCGACGGTCCGGCCCGCCGGGTGGTGCGCCGGCTCTGCGACGCCGACCAGACGGCTCGGATCGCCGGAGAGGCAGCGAGGAGGATCAGTGGACCCGATCAGGCAGCGTGACGGCGCCCCGGCGTTCCCGTTCGCCCTCGAGTGCCGTGTGGCGGTGCGGGCCGCCGAGGAGGCGGGGGCGCTGCTGAGCGCCCGGTTCCAGGACGCCTTCGGGGTCTGCGCGAAGGGCGAGGACGGCGATGTGGTCACCGAACTCGACCTCCAGGCCGAGGCCCTGGTGACCAGCCGGCTCGCGGAATCCTTCCCGGGCGATCGGATCGTCGCCGAGGAGGGCGGTGCGACAGCGGGCGGTGCCGGCGGTGCGGCGTCGGGCCGCACCTGGCTGGTGGATCCGCTCGACGGCAGCAACAACGTGGTGATCGGGCTGCCGGCCTATGTGGTCGGCATCGCGCTCTGCGTGGACGAGGAGCCGGTCGTCGGGGTCGTGCACGACCCCGTGATCGGCCGGACGTGGTGGGCCGTCCACGGCGCCGGTGCCTTCGGCCCGCAGGGACGGCTCTGCGGGACGGCGGGTGCGGCCCGTTCGGCGCGTGCGGTCGCCGCGGCCCGGCCGGTGGTCGCCTGGACCCAGGGGCACGGCATCGCGACCGACGACCGGCTGCTCCGGGCGCTGAAGTCGGAGCTGGAGGCCGGCTCCCAGCGGCTGCTGCAGCTGTGGGCGCCGCTGCTGGCCTGGTCGATGCTGGCCCGGGGCGACATCGACGGCTTCGTCGGCTATCTGCCGGAGGAGATCGACCTGCCCGCCGGGTACCTGCTCGCGGCGGAGGCGGGTGTGGTGGTCCGCGGGTTGGACGGCGGCCGGTTCAGCGGGCGGATCGGCCGGCCGGACACCGCGCGGAGCTTCGTCGCGGGCCGACCGGAGGCGCTGCCCTATCTGCTGGACCTGGTGGCCCGGGCCGCCTCGGCCGCCGGGCACGGCTGAGGCAACGGGCGGCGGAGTCGAGCCTCCGCGCCCCGTGCACCTCCGGCCACCTCCAGCCACCCCCGGCCACCGTCGTCACGCCGCCACGCCGCCACGCCGCCACGCCGCCACGCCGCTACGCCGCTACGCCGTCACGACGTCAGGGTCAGGGCCGCGGTGGCCAGCGCCACCCCGCTGACGGCCAGGACGGCGCTGGTCGCCGCGACGCTGCGCAGCGGTACCCGCAGCCCGGCCGACCGGCACCGCTCGTACCAGAGCAGGGTGGCGAGCGAGGCCCAGGGTGTGATCAGCGGGCCGATGTTGGTGCCGATCAGCAGGGAGAGCAGCTGCTGGTGGTTGCCGGCCGGTACGGCGGCCTCCCCGGCCAGGTACACGGGCAGGTTGTTGAGCAGGTTCGACAGCCCCGCGCCCACCGCCGAGGCACGGAACATCCCGAGCACCCCGCCGTCCGTCCCGATCGCCGCGGCGAGCACCCGGTGCAGCCCGTGCGCGTCGAAGGTCTGCACCACCAGGAACATCCCCGGCACCATCACCAGCAGCCGCCACGGGATCAGCGAGGCCCGCAGCGCCTCGGGCCGCCGCACGGCGAACGCCACGACCACCACCAGGGCCGCCGCCCCCGAGGCGACCCAGAGCGGGAGGTCGGCCAGCAGGCTGGTCAGCAGGAACCCGGCGCAGGTCAGTGCGCAGATCCTGAACAGCACCCGGTCGGCCGGCCGGTGGGCCGGCGGCGGGTCGTAGTCGTTCGCGCCGCGCCGGTCGCGCCGCCAGTAGAACCACCACAGGCAGGCCATGGTCATCAGGCCGGCGGCCAGTTGCGGCGCCCACATCACCCGGGCCAGGCCGGTCGGCGAGAGCGCGACCCGCTCGGCGGCCAGCAGGTTGGTCAGGTTGGACACCGGGAGCAGCAGGCTCGCGGTGTTGGCCAGCCAGACCGTGGTCATCGCCAGCGGGAGCGGCGCGATGCCCACCCGCGAGGCGAGCGCCAGCATCACCGGGGTCAGCAGGACGGCCGTGGTGTCCAGGTTGAGGGTGATCGTGGTGACGGCGGCCAGCGCCACGCAGAGCACGAACAGCGCCGCGTAGCTGCCCCGGGCGGTCCGGGCCACCCCGGCCGCCAGCACGTCGAACACCTCTGCGGTGCTGGTGAGTTCGGCGAGCACGATGACGGTCCCGAGGAAGGCGAGCAGGGGTGCGATCCGGGAGAGCGCGGCCCCGGCGGAGTCCGTCGGTAGCAGTCCGGTGGCGAGGAGGAGCAGCCCGCAGGCGAGCAGCGCAGCAGCCACCCAGTCGAGTGGATGGAGCCGCTTGACGTTGGGCCAGTAGGCAAGCACGGTGGTCAGGGTCGCATACGAGCGGTGGTTGGTCGAGTGTGGGTCCGAACCGGGGTCGCTCGTCGGCGATCGGCCATAAGCTGGCCCCATGGGGGCTTATGACGTGAACCCGGGCGGCCCCGGGCCGATCGACTTCTTCATCAGCTACTCGCCCGCCGACGAACGGTGGGCGGCCTGGATCGCCTGGACGCTGGAGGACGCGGGCTACCGGGCCTTCCTCCAGGCGTGGGACTTCGTCCCGGGGACCAACTTCGTCGACTTCATGGACCGGGGTGTCACCGAGTCCGCCGCGGTCATCGCGCTGCTCTCGCGCCACTACGAGCGTTCGCGCTACGGCCGGATGGAGTGGCAGGCGGCCCTGCGCGCCGACCCCGACGCCCCGGAGCGCAGGCTGCTGACCGTCCGGATCGAGGACATCCCGGTGGACGGCCTGCTCGCCACCCTGACCTACATCGACCTGGCCACCGTCACCGACCCCGCGCTGGCCCGCCACCTGCTGCTCGCCAGGGTCGCCCAGGCGATGGACGGCCGGGCCCGGCCGGAGCTGCGGCCGGGCTATCCGGGCGGCGCCGCGGGCGCGCCGCCCGCCGCCCGGGCGCGGGAGGACGGGGAGCCGGCCCCGCAAGCGCTGCGGCCGGTCGGCGGCACCGGGCGGTCCGGCCGGCGCAGGCCCTCCGTGCGGCCGGAGTACCCGCCGGCGGCGGGCCACCCGTGCGGGCGGGAGTCGGTCACGGTGCTGCACCTGGCGGGCCCGTCCTTCGGCCGGGGCACCGATCCCGCGGAGCTCCAGGCCGCCGTCTGGGGGGACCTCGTCGAGCTCGCCGACGCCGGGGCCCCGGCACCCGAACTGGTCGTCGTCACCGGGGACCTCACCGCGTCCGGCAGCCCCCGGGAGTGCGAGCAGGCCCTCGCCTTCCTGACCGGCATGCGCTCCCTGCTCGGGCTGGAGCCGCACCGGGTGGCGATCGTCCCCGGCGGTCAGGACGTCAGCCAGGCGGCCTCCCGCGCCTACTTCGCCACCTGCGAGGCGGACGAACTGCGGCCCACCCCGCCGTACTGGCCCAAGTGGCGCCACTACGCCCGGCTGTTCCAGGAGTTCTACCAGGGGCTGGACGTGGTCTTCGACAGCGACCAGCCCTGGACGCTGTTCCCGGTGCCCGAGCTCGGGACGGTCGTCGCGGGCCTGAACTCCTCGATGGCCCACAGCCACCGGCCCGACGACCGGTACGGCTGGCTCGGCCCCGAGCAGGCCGCCTGGTTCGCCCAGGCGCTGCGCCCGTACGAGAACGACGGCTGGCTGCGGATCGGCGGTGTCCGGCACCCCGTCACGCCCCGGCCGGCGGCCGCCCGGTCGGCCCGGGCCGGCCAGGACGCCGAGCCGCTCCGGGACGTCGACCGCTTCACCCGGCTGACCGCGCCCCGGCTGCACCTGCTGCTGCACGGGCCGGCCGACGGCCGCGCGGCGCTCCAGGACCTGCCCACCTCCGCCGGCGAGCTCAGGGTCCTCGGTGCCACCGCCCCGGGCGCGCACCAGCTGCTGCAGCTCACCCGCGAGGGGCTCACCCACTGGCCCGGCCCGAGCCCCGGCGCCGCCCCGGGGGCGGGCACAGCCCCGGGCGCCGAGCCCCGGCGGACGGCGGTCGGCTGGCACCGGGCGCACCGCGCGTTCCCGCCGCCGCCCGACCGGGCCGCCCCCGACGCCCCGCCCGCGGCGGGCCCCGCCCCGCTGCCCGCCGCCGAGCGGGAGACCAGGGAACTGCCCTCCCCGCTCGACACCCTGCTGGCCCGGGTCGCCGAGGTCTGCCGCACCCGGCACCAGGGCGCCCAGATCCGCTCGGTCGCCGGCTCGCCGCCCCAGCTCTTCGTCACCTGGAACGAGTCGGGATTCGTCCGCCAGCAGCGGGTCGCGGTCTGCGTGCACACCCCGACCGCCGAGGAGGTCGACCGCTTCGTCGACGAGGTGCACGCCGCCGGCAGTGCCCCGGACGCCGAGCTGGTCCACGACGGCCCGCCCCCGCCGCGCGAGTTGCGCGACCGGGCCCGGCGGCGCGGCGTCCGGCTGCGCAGTTTCATCGAGTTCCAGGGCCTGCTCGACCTCCGCGACCACGTCGCCGCGCAGAGCGAGCGGCTGGCCGCCGACAGCCAGTACCAGCCCGGCCTCTACCTGCCGCAGCGCTACCGGGACGCCGAGCGCCCCGGCGGGGAGGAACGCGAGGGCCTGGTCGACGAGATGCTCCGGCTGCTGGACTCCGACCACGGCCGGTTCCTGCTGCTGCTGGGCGACTTCGGGCACGGCAAGACCTTCGCCCTGCGCGAGCTGGCCCGCCGCATCCCGGTCGAACTCCCGCACCTGACGCCGCTGTTCATCGACCTCAGCGCACTGGACAAGGCGCACTCCTTCGACGGCCTGGTGGCGGCCCACCTGACCGCCCACGGCGTCGACACCCTCGACCTGCGGGCCTTTCGCTACATGCTCCGGCAGGGGCGCGTGGTCCTCCTGTTCGACGGCTTCGACGAACTGCTGAACCGGGTCAGCTACGAGCGCGCCGCCGACCACCTCCAGGTGCTGCTGGACGCCGCCGTGGACAACGCCAAGATCGTCGTGAGCAGCCGCACCCAGCACTTCAGCTCCCAGGAACAGGTGCTCACCGCCCTCGGCGAGCGGGTCGGCCTGCTCCCGCAGCGGCGGCTGATCGCCGTCCAGGACTTCACCACCGCCCAGATCCGCGGCTACCTGGCCAACCGCTACGGCGACGAGGCCGCCGCCGACCGCCGGATGCGGCTGCTGGAGGCCATCCCCGACCTGCTCGCGCTCTGCCGCAACCCCCGGCTGCTGAGCTTCGTCGCCGACCTCGACCACGACCGGCTGCGGGCCGTCGCCGGAGCCGGCCGGGCGCTCAGCGCCGCCGGCCTCTACCACGAGGTCTTCACCGCCTGGCTGGAGTTCGAGGAGCGGCGCGGCCAGGGCGGCCCGGGCGCCGCTCCCGGCCTCGGCCTGGACCAGCTCTGGGAGGCCGTGACCGCGCTCGCGGTCCGGCTCTGGGAGACCAGCCGCACCGCCCTGCCGTACGACGAACTGCTCGACCTCTCCGGTGCGCTGACCGGCCTGGCCGGGAGCCACCTGCCCGCGCCGCAGCTCGCGCACGCGGTGGGATCGGGCAGTCTGCTCGTCCGGTCCGACGAGGGCGTGTTCCAGTTCATCCACGGTTCCGTGGTCGAGTGGCTGGTCGCCCGGGCCGCGGCGGCCGCGCTCGGGAACGGCGAGTCGGAGCTGCTCACCCGGCGCCCGCTCAGCCGGCTGGCGGTCGAGTTCCTCTGCGACCTCGCCGACCACCAGCTCTGCCAGCAGTGGGCCCACGACGTCCTGGACGGGGCCGGCGAGGCGGACGAGACCGCCCGGCTCAACGCCGTCAAGGTGCTGGCCCGGCTGCGGGTGCCCGCCCACACCGACCTGCGCGGCGCCGCGCTGGCCGGCGAGGACCTCTCCCACCGGGACCTCTCCGGCGTCGACCTCGGCCAGGCCGACCTCACCGACGCCCGGCTGCTCGGCGCCAACCTGGCCGGGGCCTCGCTGCGCGGCGCCCGGCTGGCCGGTGCCCGGCTCGACGCGGCCGACCTCTCCGGCGCCGACCTCTCCGGCGCGGACCTCCGCGGTGCCCGGCTGATCGGCACCGATCTGCGCGGCGCCCGGCTGCGGGGCAGCCGCTGGCAGCGGGCCGCCCTGATCTCCGCCGTCACCGACGACGAGGTGCTGGCCGCCCCCGAACTGCGCGCCGCGGCCATCGCGCCGGGCCTTCCCGTCGAGGCCGGCTTCCGGCCCTCGGAGGTCGGCGTGCCGTACGGGTTCGGCGTGCGCACCGCCCGGCTGCCCGAACCGGTCGCCTTCAGCGCCGACGGCCAACTGCTCGCGGTGGGCAGCGCCGACGGCAGCGTGCTGGTCTGCGACGCGGTCACCGGGGTCGCCCTGCGCACCCTCAAGGACCACATCGACCGGGTCTACGCGGTGAAGTTCGCCGGGAACGTGCTGGCCACCGGCAGCGCCGACGGCACCGTCCGGCTCTGGGACCAGGTCTCCGGGGAGTGCCTGCACCGCCTCGACGTCCACCCGGGCGGGGTCTGGCCGGTCTCGCTGGAGTCGACGGGGGCCCTGCTCGCCACCGGTGACGCCGACGGGACGGTCACCCTCTGGGACACCGCGACGGGCGGGCTGCTGCGCCGGCTGACCGGCCACGCCGCACCCGTCTACACCGCGGTCTTCAGCCCGGACGGCGCCCTGTTGGTGACCGGTGACCGGCTCGGTGGGGCCCGGCTGTGGGACACCGCGACCGGCCAGCGGGTCGCCGAGCTCCCGGGACACCGCGGGACGGTCTTCCGGGCCCGGTTCAGCCCGGACGGGACGCTGCTGGCCACCGGCGACGCCGGTGCGGACGGCGCGGCCGTCCGGGGCGCCTCGGACGCGGGCCCGGACGCCCCGGGCGGCGCCGTCCGGGTCTGGGACGTCGCGGGGCGACGCCTGCTGCACACCTTCGAGGGGCACGGCGGCCGGGTCTACACGCTGGCCTTCCACCCCGACGGGGACCTGCTCGCCAGCGGCGACACGGCCGGTCAGATCCGGCTCTGGAACCCGCTGGACGGGACGGCGGCCGGCCGACTGGAGGGCTGCACCGGCTCGGTCTACCAGGTCGACTTCGACGACGGCGGCGGCCGGCTCGCCGCCGGGGACAGCGACGGTGTGGTCCGGGTGTGGCGGGTCGGGCCGCCCGCCCCGGGCGGGCGTGAGGTGGTGGCCCCGCGCCGCCAGCCGCCCGAGCACCGGGGCTCGGTCTGGGCCTGCCGGTTCCGCCCCGGCGCCGGACCGGGCGGGGCGGAGGCCGACACGCTGCTGGTGACTGGCGGCAACGACGGCGCCGTCCGGCTCTGGGACCCGGCCTCCGGCCGCAGCCGCCAACTGCTGCGCGGCCACGGGCGCCGGATCGGCTCGCTCTCCTTCAGCGGGGACGCCGGCGTGCTGGCGGCCGGTGGCAACGACGGCGTGGTCCGGCTCTGGGAGCCCGCCACGGGCCGCCGGATCAGGGAGCTCTCGGGGCGCAGCAGCCGGCTGGTCTCGGCGCAGTTCAGCCCGCGGGGGCCGGTGCTGGCCACCGCCAGCAACGACGGCGACCTCTACCTGTGGAACGCCCTGACCGGTGAGTACCTGCGGGAGATGGACGTCGAGACGGAGCACGTCTGGGCGGAGGCGTTCAGCGCCGACGGCGTCTTCGTGGCCACCGCCAACGACGACGACACCGTCCGCATCTGGTACCGCAGCACCGGCGCCCACGTCGCCACGCTGCGCGAGCACCGGGGCCGGGTCCGCTCGATCGCGTTCAGCGCGGACGGGCGCCGGCTGGCCACCGGCTGCGACGACAGCAGCGTCCGGATCTGGGACATCGAGGCCGGCCGGATCGAGGCCCGGCACGACGGGCACGGTGACCGGGTGTACGGCGTCGCGTTCGGCGCCGACGGCTCCTGGCTGGCCAGCGCCTCGTGGGACGGCGACGCCGTGGTCTGGGCGGACGGCGGGATCAGGCACCGGCTGACCGGCCACGCCGGCCGGCTCTGGACGGCGTCGGTGCACCCCCGGCGGTCGCTGCTCGCCACGGCGGGGGACGACCGGGTGGTCCGGCTCTGGGACCCGCGCACCGGGCAGGACCTCGGACGGCTGCGCGGGCACACCGGCCGGATCCTGGCGGTGACCTTCAGCCCGGACGGATCGCTGCTGGCCAGTGGCGGCGAGGACGGTACGGTGCGGCTCTGGGACGTCCCCGCCGACGGCGCGCCCACGGCCCGGGCGACCCTGCTCGGGGCACCGGACGGCTGGGCGGCGCTGCTGCCGTCCGGCGCGTACAAGTACGAGGGCGACGTCGTGGGCGAGTTCTGGCACGCGGTCGGGATGTGCCGCTTCGAGCCCGGCGAGCTCGACACCCGGCTCCCGGGCGTCCACCGGATGCCGCCGGAGGCGCTGCTGTGAGTCCCGGGGCGGGCGGGCCCGGGGCCACGGCCGACGGGTGGTGTCAGAACGCCGCCGGGTCGCCGGCCGGGGCCGCGTCCCGGGGCGGCCGGGCCGTCCAGTGCAGGAGCAGCAGGCTGGCCAGGGCCGCCAGGGCGCACCAGGTGGAGACGAAGGCCAGCCGCCAGAGCAGCGCGCAGAGGACGGCGCCCGCCCCGGTGAGCAGGCCGAGCCGGCGCAGCAGGCGGTCGCCGCTGAGGAGCAGCGGGCCGACGGTCGCCACCAGGTAGCCGGTCAGCAGGAGCGCCGCGTGCGGGATGCCGACGGCGTAGCCGAGGGTGTGGCCGTGCGCGGTGGCCGTCACCGGGCGGGTCGCGACGGCGAGCGCGAGCGGGACCGCGACCAGCAGGCCGAGCAGGACGAAGCCCAGCAGCGGGCGCCGGCGGGCCCGGTCGCGGGTGGCGGTCCACACCCCCACCGGGACCAGGACGGGCAGCAGCGGTAACGCGATCACGGCCCACGCGGTCCGGGCCCACCCGGCCGGACCGGCGGGGAGGCCGCCCTCGGCGCCGTGCCAGACCGCGGCCTCGATCAGCTGGTGCACGCCGAGGACGAGCGGGAGGGCCGCGAGTGGCAGTCGCTCGGGGCGTCCGGCGCGGTGGGTCCGGACCAGGCAGAGGACGCCGATGCCCGACACCACCCCGCCGGCGACGAGGTCCGCCTGCGCGCTCCAGCACATGGGTCGCCGCCCTTCCTTGGCCGGGCCGGCTACCGGGAGCCGGTGGGGTCGGTGGGGCCCGCGCCGTCCGGGCCGTCCGGGCCGTCCGGGGAGTCCGCGCCGTCCGGGCCGTCCGGCGAGCCGCCGCCGCCCGGGCGGTCGGCGGTTTCGGCGGCGCGCGGGACCGCCCGGTGGCCGCTGCCGGGCATGGCCGGGTGGCGCCCGATCACGATCACCCCGATGACGACCGCCACCAGTCCCGCGGCCTGCCAGGCCAGCGCGCCGGGGGTGACCCGCAGGCGGTCGCCGAGGAAGCCCACCGCGCAGGCGATCCCGGTGATCGGCTGGGCCGCCGTCAGCGCGGGCAGCGACATCCGCAGCGGGGCGGCCTCGAACGCGCTCTGCACCAGCAGCAGTCCGACCACGCCCGCCGCCACCACCGCGTACGGCTGCCAGCTGCGCAGCACCGCGCCCAGCCCGTCGTGGTCCAGCCGCAGGGTCGTGGTACGGGTGAGCGCGTCCTGGAGGCCGTAGAGCAGGCCGGCGGCGAGGGCGAGCAGGGTGGCCTCCTCGAACAGCGGCATCCGGCGGGCCGTGGAGACCAGCAGCAGCGTCAGGCCGACCACGGTGCCGACCACCACCCAGTGACGCAGCTCCCCGGCCGGTTCGCCGCCCCCGGTGGGGCGGCCGGCCACGATGAACGCCGTCACACCGAGGGCGAGCAGCAGCACGCCGGCCCAGCCGGACCGGCCGAGGCTCTGCCGGGTCAGCACCCGGGACAGCGCCATCGCGAACAGGAGATTGGTGGCGAGCAGCGGCTCGACCAGCGAGACCTCGCCCTGGTTGAGGGCGAGTGCGGAGAGGATCAGACCGCTGACCATGAACCCGGTGCCGAGCAGCCACTCGGGCATCCGCAGCAGGTCCAGCAGCAGCCGCCAGCGCAGCAGGTCGGCACGCGGGGCACGCTGTGCCGCGTGCTGCTGGAGGACGAATCCGAGCCCCAGGCAGCAGGCGGCGCTCAGTGCGAGGAGGAAGACCACCACGAAGGGACCACCCGAACGTCGCTGCCCGCGCCGGACCGGCGATCCGTGGTTCGACGGTGGCCGCGGCACGTTTCCGCCAGCGTACCGCCGGGGCGTTGACCCGACCGCCGGGACGCGGGCCGCCCTGGGCCGGACGGCTGCTTCCGCTGCCGCCCCCCGGCGTCCGGGGCCGCGCTTGCCGCCCCGGGCGCCGGGGGCGCACGCTGGTGTGAGCAGCCGCCACGGGTCCGCAACCGTGCCGGCCCGAGTGGGCGCGACGGGGGCAGGCGCCAGGAGGTGTGGCATGCACAACCAGTGGGATGTGGAGCTGAGCTTCGAGGAAGACGGCGTGCACACGGGATGCGACGCGAGGCTGACCGGTGCCAGGGCACCGGGCCTCAGCGCCCACGGAGAGTCGCTCAAGAGCGCGGAGGACCGCCCGCTCGCCCGGATCGGTGAGGAGGTCGCCGCCTCCCGCGCCCTGGAGGCGCTGTCCCGCAAGCTACGGGCCCAGGCGACCGGCGAGATCGAGGACGAGGGCCACCGGCCGGGCTACCTGATCTACTGAACCGTCCGCTGACCCGCCGTCCGGCCGGTCGACCTGACCCGCGCACCCGGGCCGGCCGGTGCGCGCCGCCCGGGACCCCCGGGTGGCGGTGGGGTCGGCGCCGCGCCCGTTCCGCTCGGACGGCCCATGACCTACTGGGCCCCGCCGCCCTCCGGTTCGAAGCCGGTCACGCGGCGCCGGACAGGAATGCCGTGAGCCGGTCGGTGAGTTCGGTGGGCCGGGCCGTGAGCAGGGTGTGGTGGGAGACCTCGGGCAGCACGGCGACCGTGGCGCCGGGCAGGGCCTCGCGGGCCGACGCGGCCACGCGGCGCGCGTCGTGGGCACGGCTGCGCTCGGCGAGCAGGACCAGGGCCGGCGCCCCGAGGGCGGCCAGTCGTTCACGCGTCGGGCGCGGTCCGGTGACCACCCGGGAGGCCGGGAACCCGGCGTGGCCGAGGGCGTAGAGTTCGCGCCAGCCGGCGTCCAGGCCGCTGCCGCCGCTCTCCCAGTCCAGGTAGGCGCGGGCGCGGCCGGCCGAGCGGGGCGGCAGGAAGAGCGGCAACGCGCGCAGCAGGTAGCCGGCGCGGAAGCCGGCGAAGCACTGGGTCGGATCCAGCAGGGCGAGCCGGCCGACCCGGACGGGGGCGTGCAGGGCGTACTCCAGGGCGATCCACCCGCCGTACGAGTGACCGCAGAAGTCGGCCTCGGGCACGCCGAGCCGGTCGAGCACGGCGTCCAGCCAGCCCAGCAGGCCGGGCACACCGCCGAGCGGGGCGCCGTCGTGGACGCTGCGCCCCGGGTCGCCGATCAGGTCGACGGCGAGGACGCGGTGCCCGGCGCAGGTGAGCGCCTCCACCGCGGCGAGCCAGCCGGTGGAGGTCGCGCCGCCGCCGTGGAGCAGGACCAGCGGCCGCCCGTCGCGGGGGCCGCAGGCGTTGACGCGGGTGGTGCCGTGCGGCGTCCGGACGGTGAGCGGCTCGACGGGGACGGGCCAGCGGGCCAGCACGGCGTCGTAGGCGGCGAGGAACGCATCGAGCGGATCGTCGGCGCCGCCCACGTCGGCGGTTCGGGTGTCCTGCGGGGTTCGTGAGGCGCGTGAGGTGCTTGAGTCGCGTGCTGACATTCTGCTGTCCTCCGGCGGGTGGCAAAATTACTCGCTGAACAATAATCTCGCTGAGCGAGAGAATAGTGCCACCGCACCTGGAGCGGAAGGAGAACGAGGTGGACGAACCCGAGGAGCCGATGCGGCTGGTCCATCTGCTGCGCGGCCTGACCGTCGAACTGGACCTGTTCGGAGCGGAGTTCGCCGGCCGCCACGGCCTGCACCCGACCGACCTGCGCGCGTTGATCCACCTGCTGGACGCCGCCCGGGCCGGGACGGTGGTGACGCCGGGCCGGCTCGGCGAGGCGCTGCGGCTGAACTCGGCGGGCACCACCGGCCTGGTCGACCGGCTGGAGCGGCTCGGCCTGATCCGCCGCGAGCGCGACCCCGGGGACCGCCGACGCGTCCGGCTGGTGGTCGAGGAGCGGGCGGTGGAGCTCGGGCAGGGCTTCTTCGGCGGGCTGATCACCGATCTGGTGGCCGCCATGGGCCGGTTCGACCCCGCGGAGCTGGCGACGGCCCGGCGGTTCCTGCTGGCCATGACCGAGGTGGTGGCCACGGCCCGGGAGGAGTGACCGGACCGCGGACGCGAGGCGGTCGTCGTCCGGGGCCGGTGACGCGGGGCACCCCCGGGGGCGCCGGGGGATCAGAACCAGGTCTCGCCGAAGTGGTCCCCGGGGTGGCCCTCGCGGAGCAGGCAGAAGTCGGGTTCCCTGACGTGCTCCGGCCCCTTCAGCCCGGCCTCGGCCGGGCAGCGCGGCGCCAACTCGACCGTGTACACCGGCCAGGAGGCCCAGTGCAGGTCGTTGCCGACGCCCTGGACGAGGGCGCAGTGGGTGCTCTCGTGCCCGGCGACGAGCTCGCAGCGGAGGTGTTGCTCCATCATGAAGGCGGCGTGCGGCAGGCTGTTGAAGTGATCCACATCGGACTGCGGGAGCGTGACGACGGCGGGGCACTGACGCTTGACCATGGGTGGACGGTTGGCTTCAGTCATGCTCGCCAGCATTCCACCGCGCCGCCCGGGAGGCGATGCTTTCCGCCCGGTCGCACGCGTCTTGTACAGGTCGGACGGGCTCTTGACGGCTCCCCACCGGCGGCGTACCGGCGGGCACCGGATCCCGCCCCCGTCGGGCTCCACGAGTTCCCCACGCTTCACCCACGTCGCCCACTTCGACGCCCGCTTCGTCGGCCGGGCCGACCCGCCGTCGCGGCGCCGGTCCGACGGCGCCGCCGGGCCGTACGGCTCAGCCGGGTCCGAGCGTCCAGCTGACGAGTGACAGCGTCGCCATCGAGACCACGGTGGAGCAGAGGATCGAGCGCCGCGCGAGCGCGGTGCTGTGCCCGTACTGAGCGGCGTAGACGAACACGTTCTGCGCGGTCGGCAGGGCGGAGAACAGCACCACGGTGAGCAGTTGGTGGGGCGGCAGGTGGAGCAGGCCGGCCCCGACGACGAACGCCGCCAGTGGCTGGATCAGCGTCTTGAGCACCACCGTCACCCCGACCTCCGCGTACCGGCGGTTGCCGGGGCCCGCGCCGTTGTCAGCACCGGCACCGGGAACGGTGCCGGTACCGGTGTCCGCGGCGGTCGCCGGGCGGCCGTGCAGCGACATGCCGAGGGCCACCAGCGCGGCCGGTACGCCGGCGCCGCCGAGCAGTTCGCAGGAGCGGGCCAGCTCGGCGGGCGGGTGCCAGCCGGTCGCCGAGACCGCGGCGCCGAGCGCGACCGCCAGCAGGATGGGGTTGCGCACCGGCAGGGTGAGCGCGGCCCGGCGGCCGGCGCGGCCGGTGTCCAGCACGGTCAGCACGATCGGGGTGACCAGGAGGGTCTGGAACAGCACCACCGGTCCGACGAAGGACGCGTCGCCGAGCACCTGGAGGGCCACCGGAATGCCGAGGTTGGCGGAGTTGACGTAGCCGGAGGCCATCCCGCCGATCGTGCCCGAGGCGAGCCCCCGGCCGAAGAACCGGTGGGCGGCCAGCAGGCCGAGACCGGCGGCGAGCGCCGTCCCGGCGGCGAAGGCCAGCATCGACGGGTTGGCGAACCGGTTCAGCGGCGTCCGGGCGATCATCAGGAACAGGGCCGCGGGCATGGCCAGATGGAAGCTGAACCGGCTCAGCACCGCGTCGGCGTGCGGCCCGAGCAGTCCGCTGCGGCCGACCAGGTAGCCGATCCCGATGAGGGCCCAGATCGGGGCGAAGCCGGAGAGCAACGGATGCAGACTGGGCATGGCTCCTCGGGGTGGTCCGGGGTGTCCGGCGGTGTCCGGTGGGCGGGGCGCGGGGGTCTCCCGGCACCGCCGCAGTCAACCAGACGCCCTCCCGGCCGAGTCGGCCGGGCATCCCGCGGGGGGTCCCGGCCTACCATGGCCCGGTGGAGAACCTGAGCCTGGCCGAGGTCGAGACGATCGCGCGGCGTGCCCATGACGGGCAGGTCGACAAGAACGGTCACCCCTACAGCGAGCACCTTGCCGCGGTGGCGCACGGTGTGGCGGAACGCGGCGGCAGCGAGGAGCAGATCGCGGCGGGCTGGCTGCACGACGCGATCGAGGACGAGGTGCTGACCCGCGAGTGGCTGGCCGCCGCGGCCCTGTCCGAGGACACCAAGACGATCGTGGACGCCCTCACCAAGCGCCCCGGCGAGCCGGTGGAGGAGTACACGGCCCGCATCCTGGCGACCCCCGGCGCGCTCCTGGTCAAGCGGGCCGACCTGGCCCACAACTCCAGTCCGGCCCGGCTGGCCACCCTGGACGCGCCGACGGCCGAGCGGCTGGCCGCCAAGTACCGCCGGATGCGCGAACTGCTCGGCCTGGTGGGCGTGGACGGCGACTGACATCCTTCGCCGCCCGGCACCGGTCCGGTCCGCCCGGCGTCCGGCCCGGTCGGGTCCGGGGGAGCGCGCCGGCCCGGGCCCGGAGACGGGCGAGAGGGCCCGCGCACGCGGATCGCGCGTGCACGGGCCCTCTCGGTCACCCCGGTGATCCCTGTCCGATCCCCGGGGTGAGGGGGGACAGTGGTCTGGCTGCGGCAGCCGGAGCCCCGGCGGAGCACCGGCGATCGATCGATCGGCCGGCCGGCCCGGTGGCTCGGAAGAGTTCGGCTTAGTACCAGTGGTGGGTCTGCCAGAACGACCAGGCGGCGTTCGGGCTGCCGTAGCGGGAGTTCATGTAGTCCAGCGCCCACTTGATCTGGGTCTTCGGGTTGGTCTTCCAGTCCGCACCGGCGGAGGCCATCTTCGAGCCCGGCAGCGCCTGGGCCAGGCCGTACGCGCCCGAGCTGGGGTTGGTCGCGGTCACGTTCCAGCTGGACTCGTGGCTGATGATCTGGCTGAACGACGCGAGCTGGCCGGCCGGCACGATCTGGGCGGCGAGGGCCTGCGGGGACGCGGTCGCGGCCGAGGCGGTGGCGGGCACCAGGCCGGCGCCCAGGGCGGTCAGACCGGCGGCGCCGGCGAGAAGAGCGGCGGAAGTACGCATACGGAGCTTGAAAGCGGGCATGAAGGAGAAGACCTCAATCGGGTTGGGCCGGTGTCACGCCCCGCCTCGACCGTTGGCCGGACAGGGGCCGATACGGTCGCGGGGCGTGACTCGGCAGTAAGCCGTGCTCCGGCGGGACAGGTGCCGGAGCGGCTGGCGACTGAGCCATTGTTGCCAGACGGGATCGGCCGTCGCCAAGACCCCCTCGCTACGACCGGGCGTCGTAGCCGGGGTCGTGCCGTGGATTCGAAGGGTCCTCCGGAGCCGCCTGCGGCGTGCCCGCGGGCCTGGGCGGATCCGCGATCGGCGGCCGACCAGAGTGGCTGTCCCGAGAACGACTACCGCCCGTCGTGGCGGCCTTTCGTGTGTGAGCGCACTCACCGGCGGGCCACCGGGGCCCGTCACGGACCGGTCCGGGGGAACCACTACGGGTACAGACGATCTGAGAGCGGCGCCACACAGGTGCGCCCCTCGGTGGCCGCCCCGACGGCCCGGACCGGGTCCCGCCGCCCGGGCTCCTCAGCCGCGCGGGCGGACGTGCAGGTCCAATCCGCCTGTCCCCGGCGCCTCCACACCCGGCATCAGCCGCATGTCGCGGCCGTAGTCACCCCCGACGAGCGACCGGAACGGGACCGGCTCGTCGGTGAAGAGCCCGTCGAGCCGTCGGCCGTACGCCTCCTTCGCCGCCTCGAAGCGCTCCTCGGACAGCTCGTTCGCGTCGTACACCGCGAACGGCTCCAGCGGTGCCATACCGGTGAACCAGAAGAGGCCGTGCTGGACCGGGTGGAGCACGTCCGCCAGCCGGCCGTGGATGCCCCGGTCGAGGAGCGACGTCTCCCGGGCGCCCGCCGTCACGGACATCAGCGCGCGCCGGCCCGCCAGGGCGGAGTCCCGGGTGTAGGGGGGAGGCAGGGCCGGGCCGTAGCCGAATCCGGCGGTGAACACCCGCTCGATCCAGCCCTTCATGATCGCGGGGGTCGAGAACCACCAGAGCGGGAACTGCAGGATCACCGCGTCCGACCAGCGCACCTTCTCCTGCTCCGCGGCGATGTCCGGCGACAGCCGCCCGGCCAGCGTGGCCCGCTCCGAGGCGGCCATCACGTGCAGCCGCTCGTCCGGCGCGTGTGCGGGGAAGTCGTCGGCGTCCAGCCCGGCCTTCCACTTCATCGCGTAGAGGTCGGACTGCCGGACTTCGTGCCCCGCGCCGCGCAGGCGGTCGACCGCGAAGGCGGTGAGGGCGGTGTTGAGCGAGCGGGGGTCCGGGTGGGCGCTGACGACGAGGATCTTCTGCTGCTGCGGCGTGGCTGCGGTCATGTCGTACACGCTCTCCCGGGCGCGGCCGGGCAGCCAGAACCCTGGTCAACCGGAGGACCGGTGATCCTGGTACCGGGAGGGCCACCCATACTGGACGCCAGGAAACGGGGGGCGGGATGAGGCACACGGACACGACGACGGACGGCACGGGCGGGGGCGGCGGCGGGGTGGAGGCGGCCGGGGCGGTCGGGGCGGTCGACGGGGTCGGCGACACCCGGCGGGCGCTCGGCGGTTTCCTGCGGGCCCGGCGCGGCCGCGTCGCTCCGGAGGACGTCGGCATCGCCGGCGGCCGTCACCGGCGGGTCCGCGGGCTGCGCCGCGAGGAGCTGGCCCAGCTCGCCGGGATCAGCGTCGACTACTACGTCCGCCTCGAACAGGGCCGGGCCACCCAGCCGTCCACCGAGGTGCTCGACGCGCTCGCGCGGGCGCTCGGCCTCGACGCCGCCGAGCGTCGGCACCTCGCCACCCTGGCCGGAGCCCGGCGCGGCACCGCGCCCGCGGCGCGGGTCAGCCCGCAGCTGCGGCGGCTCCTGGACGCCGTCGTCCACTTCCCCGCCTTCGCGACGACCCCCCACCTCGACGTGGTGGCCTGGAACGCGCTGGGCGCCGAACTGATGGGCGGGCTCGGCACACCCGGCGGCCGGGACGGCAACAACGCCAGGTACCTGTTCTGCGACCCCGCCTCCCGGGACGTCCACCCCGAGTGGGAGGACCGGGCCCGCGAGGCCGTCGGCCAGCTGCGGGTCTCCGCCGGGAGCTACCCGGACGACACGGAGCTGGCCGCGCTGATCACCGAACTGTCGGCGCGCAGCGCGGACTTCCGGCGGATCTGGGCCACCGGCGAGATCGTGGTGTGCGGCGCGGGCCGCAAACGGCTGCGGCACCCGGTGGCGGGGCTGCTCACCCTGGACTACGAGACGCTGCACGTGCCCGCCGCACCGGGCGAGACGGGCCTGGTCGTGCACGTGTTCAGCGCCGCGGAGAACAGCCCGGAGGCCGCCGCGCTGGCCCGGCTGGCCGAGGCCGTGGCGGCGTCGCAGCAGGAGCGGGCCGCCGGGCCGGTGCGGTACTCCGACGCCTGAGGCGTCCACGGCAGGGCGCCGGGAGCGCCCCCCGGAGCCTCGCACCCGGCGCCTTCCCACCTCCCCTACCGCACCGCCCGGTGCCCCGGGCGCGAACGCGGACCGCACCGGATTCGCCGCGGAGGAAGCGGTTCCGGCCCGGTCCGGGCTCAGGAGGGGTGAGGAGGTGCTCATGGGAGAAACGAAGACCGACCGGGACGACGAGTTCCAGGCGTTCATCGTCGGGGCCTGGCCACGGCTGCTGCGTACGGCGTACCTGCTGGCCGGGGAGCAGTACGCGGCCGAGGACCTGGTGCAGTCCGCGGCGGAGAAGGCCTGCGCGGCCTGGGGGAAGGTCCGCCGGGCCGAGGACCCCTACGCCTACGTGCGGCGGATCCTGGTGAACCAGCACGCCCGCCGCTTCCGGCGCCGCCCGCCGGAACTGCTGGTCCACGCCGTGCCGGAGACGGCGGGCGAGGAGGACGGCTACGCGCGGTCCGACCAGCGCTCGGCGTTGCTGGCCGCGCTCGCCACCCTGCCGCCCCGCCAGCGCGAGGCCGTCGTGCTGCGCCACTGGGAGGACCTGAGCGACAGCCAGGCCGCCGTGGCGATGGGCTGCTCGGTGGGAGCGGTGCGCAGCCAGGCGGCGAAGGGGATAGCGAGGCTCCGAGAGGTCTCGGTGCTGAAGGAACTCAAGGGCATGACACACGTCGGAGGTGCGGTATGAGCATGCGTGGCAACGACCGGACGGGCGCCGCGGGCGCGACGGACGACGGCGACTCGGCGGTGTGGGTCGGGCTCGGGCTGGCGGAGGCCGCGGCCGGGGCGCGGGTCGGAGCGGTGCCGCTGCCGGAGATCATGGCGGGCGGTCGCCGGTTGCGGCGGCGGCGCCGGACCCTGGTGGGGGCGGTCGCGCTGGGCACCGTGGTGGTGCTGGCCGGCGGCACGACGATGGGTCTGCACGGAGCCGCCGCCGGCGGCACGTCGGTGGGGGCGCTCGCCCCGGCCGGGTCCGGGACCGGCGGCGGCACCGGTGGCGGCCCGGCGGCCGACACCTCCACCACCACGGCCCCGCCGACGGCGGCGGTCCGCGACCCCTTCACCCCGGCCCGGGCGGTGGTCGCCCAGGGCACCGCCGACGGCAAGGAGTGGAAGCTCTGGATCGCGCTCTGGCCGCTCGCCCGGCAGGACCAGGCCTACCAGCAGGCCCAGGCGATCTGGCAGGAGCGGCACGCCGTGGACCCGGAGCTCACCGCGCCGACGGAGGAGTTCGTCAAGCAGTACTGGCAGCCCCGGGACGACGTCACGAACACCTACTTCACGGTGGACGGCGTGCGCCTCGGTCATGACTCCCAGGGCAGCGTCCCGGCGCCGTCCGCGCCCGCGACGCCCGTCGACACGGTGGGTTCGCTCAGCGGGGGCCTGGTCGGCCACCGGGGCAAGGGCGACACCGTGGCCCCGCTCGACGTGGTGTCGGCGCGGCTCGACCCGAACGTCGGCCGGGTGACGGTGACCTGGACGGACGGCACGACGTACGAGCCGCAGCCGGTCACCGTGGGGGACTCCCCGGTGCGCTGGATCGCGGTGGCCCGGCCGGCGGGCAAGGCCGCGCAGTCGTGGCAGCTCTTCGACCGCGACGGCGTGCCGATGAAGGGCGGTGACCACGTCGACTTCCTGAAGTGAGGCCGGACCCGCCTCCCGGGTGAGCCACGGCCTGTCCGACCGTTCCCGCCGCGCGCCGATGCGGCGCGACTGGTCAGTGAGTCCTAGGCGGAGCCGCCGCGGGCCGGGTCGACGAGCAGGTCCCCGAGCCGGCGGTGGCGCCGGGCGCGGGCGGTGAGCCGCTCGGCCTCCGGTACTCCGACGAGTGCGGTGAGCGCCGCGCCGACCGCCCGGCCGAGCCGGTCGCAGAACGCGGCCGGCTCGTCGGCGGCGTCCGGCCGTTCGGGCACCACGGCGTCGACCAGGCCGACCGCCGCCAGGTCGGCCGCGCCGATTCCCTGCGAGCGGGCGAGGTCGGCGGCGTGCGCGCCGTCCCGGTGGACGATCGCGGAGGCGCCCTCGGGCGGCAGCGGCGCGAGCCACGCGTGGCCGGCGGCGAGCACCCGGTCGGCGGGCAGCAGGGCGAGGGCGCCGCCGCCCGAGCCCTGGCCGAGCAGCACTGCCAGCACCGGCGTGCGCAGGGCGAGCAGGGTGGTCAGGCAGTGCGCGATCTCGACGGCGATGCCGTCCAGTTCGGCCGCCGCGGACAGCTCGGCGCCCGCCGTGTCGACGACGGTGACCAGCGGCAGGCCGAGCTGCTCGGCCAGCCGGGCGCTGCGCCGCACGGCCCGCAGGTCGGCGGCGGTGAACGGGCGTTCGTGGTCCGGACCCTGCCGTTGCTGCCCGACGATCAGGGCGGGCCGTCCGTGCAGGACGGCGAGGGCCCGGACCAGGGCGCCGCCGCGGCCGCCGGGCGCGTCCAGCAGGACCAGCTCGTCGGCCGTCCGGCGCAGCAGCTCGCGCGCCCCCGGCCGGTCGGGGCGGCGGGTGCGCCGCACGGAGTCCCAGGCGTCCGGCTCTCGGGCGGTCGCGGTGTCGGGCGCGTTCGCGGTGTCCGGTGCGGTCACGGTATCCGGTGCGGGTGCGGCCTCCGGTACGGGTGCGGACGCGGACGCGCCGTCCGGCGCCGTCGTGGCCGGGGCCAGGACGGCCAGCGACCGTCGCAGCACCTCCCGCAGGTCCTCCGGCGCCACCACGGCGTCCACCAGGCCGCGCCCGGCCAGGGTCTCCGCGAGCTGCACGTCCGCGGGCAGCTCCACGCCCCGCAACTCCTGGTACACCCGGGGCCCGAGGAACCCGAGCCGGGCCCGCGGCTCGGCGAACACCAGCTGTCCCAGCGTCCCCCAGGAGGCGAAGACCCCGCCCATGGTGGGGTTGCGCAGGTAGCTGAGGTACGGCAGGCCGGCCGCGCGGTGGGCCTGGACGGCGGCGGTGATGCGCAGCATGCAGAGGAAGGCCGCCGACCCCTCCTGCATCCGCGTCCCGCCCGAGACCGGCAGGGCGACCAGCGGGAGCCGCTCGGCCGTCGCCCGTTCCACGGCCCGGGTGATCCGTTCCGCGGTGGCCACCCCGATCGAGCCGCCGAGGAAGCCGAACTCGGAGGCGACCAGCGCCACCGGCCGGCCGGCGAGCAGCCCGACCCCGGTGATCACCGCTTCGTCCACCCCGGTGCGTTCGCGCGCCCGGGCCAGTGCGGCCAGGTAGTCGGCGTCGGCCGACTGCGCCCCGACCGGCTCGTCCCAGCTCCGGAACGAGCCCGGGTCCACCAGCAGGCCGATGAGTTGACGTGCCGTCAGTGAACTTCCGGTCCCCACAACCCACCCCGCCGTCCGAGCCGTCCGCATCGACAAGATCCACCCTACGCAGCGGCCGACCAGCCGTCCCGGACCGACGGGCGGGTGTGACCGGGTCGACAGCTTCGGGGGCGGGGGTTGCGCGCGCCGACCGCGTCGACCGCCGTGCGCCGGCTCAGCGGAGCGCGGCGGCCTCCTCCCGCCGGGGCACGGCGGCGTGGTCGGCGTGGTCGGCGCGGCCGGCGCGGGCCGGGCGGCAGGCCCGGTCGTAGCGGTCGGCGACCAGGCGGGCGAGCGCGTCGTGCGTGCCGAGCGGGGCGCTGGTCCACCGGGCGGCGGTGCCGGCCGCCCGGTCGGCGAAGAACCCCGGGCCGAGCAGGTAGGTGGCGACGGCGACCTCGCGGTGGCCGGCCGCGTGCAGGGCCTCGACCGCCTCCTGCGGAGTCGGCCGGGCCGCCGAGAGGTAGGCGGGGACGACCGGCCGGCCCTCGCCGAGCCGGCGGGCGAGCAGCCGCGCTGTCCGGGCGGTGTCCGCGGCGGCGGCCGGGTCGGAGGAGCCGGCCGCCGCGAGCACCACCGGTCCGGCGCCGGCCGGGCGGCCGCTCTCGGCGAGCCGGTCCGCCAGGGCGGCGGCCAGCAGCGGGCTCGGGCCCAGCGCGGGGGCGAGCCGGACGTGCGGCAGACCGGCATCGGCCAGCGCGCCGGGGATGTCCACCCGCAGGTGGTAGCCGGTACCGAGGAGCAGCGGCACCAGGACGGCGGGCTCGCCGGCGGTCAGCCCGTCCAGCGCGGTGGGCAGGGAGGGCGCGGCGAGGTCCAGGAAGCAGCAGCGGACGTCGAGTTCGGGGCGCAGCGCGCGGACCCGGGCGAGCAGCGCGCTGGTCGCGGCCGTTCCGGCCGGATCGCGGCTGCCGTGTGCGACGGCCAGCAGCACCGGGCGGCCACCGCCCGGCGCCGGCCGGACCGCCGGCCCCCGCACCGGGCTCATCACCGGCCGGGCCCGGGGACCGTCGCCGGGCACCCGGTCCGTCAGGTTCCGCGGGGCCGCGTCGGTCGTCCGCTCCGGCCCGTTCCGCCGCGCGGCTGTCCGGCGCATCAGGCCGCCGCCAGCCGGTAGCCGCGCTTCGGGACCGTCCGGATCAGCCCGCCGTGCGGCCCGAGCGCGGCCCGCAGCCGGCCGATCGCCGCCTCGACCGCGTGCTCGTCCGCCACCGCGTCCACCCAGACGGTGCGCAGCAGTTCGGCCCGGCTGAGCACCCGGCCCGGCTGTTCGGCGAGCGCCCGCAGCACGGCCGCGCCGCGCGGGCTCAGCCAGTGGCTCTCGCCGTCGACCAGTACGGCGTTGCCCTGGAGGGTCAGCAGCCTTCCGGCGAGGGCGAGTTCGCGCCGGTTCCGGCCGGGCAGTGTCTCGCCGAGGTAGCGGACCAGGGAGCCCAGCCGGCCGCGCTCGGGGAACAGCACGGGCAGGCCGAGGTCGGCGAACGGCCGGGCGCAGAGCGCGCCGACGCAGACCGGCAGGACGTCGCCGCGCAGGGCGTCCAGCAGCGGCTCCCGCAGTCCTTCGGCGGTGGCCGTCTCCACGAAGGCGCTGACGGCCGGGGCGCTGGTGAAGGTGAGCGCGTGGACCTGCCGCCGGACGGTCTGCTCGACCAGCCGCCGTACCGGCGTCGGGTCGTCCGGGGCCTCCCAGCGGTAGACCGGTACGGAGATCACCTCGGCGCCGCGCTCGCGCAGCGCCGCCGCGAAGGCGTCCAGCCGGATGCCGTGCTCCTGGATGGCGACCCGACGGCCGGCCAGCGGGCGGGCGAGCAGCCAGGTGAGCAGCTCGTCGGTGGCCTCGGAGCCGGGGGAGAAGGCCTCGTCGAGGCCGCTCGCCCGGACGGCGCCGGTCGCCTTGGGGCCGCGGCTGAGCACCACGGCGCTGCGGCAGGCGTCGGCCAGGGCGGCACCCCGGCCCCACCCCTCGGCGGCGCTCATCCAGCCGCGCCAGCCGACGCCGGTGGTGGCCACCACGTAGTCCAGCGGGGCGGCCAGGCAGAGTTCGGTGGCCCGGCGCAGGGCGAGGTCGTCGGCCAGCGGGGTGATCCGCAGCACGGGGGCCTCGACCACCTGGGCGCCGCGCCGGCTGAGCAGGGCGACCAGCTCGTCGCGGCGGCGGGCCGCGGTCACCCCGATCGTGAAGCCGGTCAGTGGGCCGGGGGGTGTGCCGGGACGCGGGCCGGTGGGGGTGGGGGAGGTTGCCATGGGCGCAAGGGTGCTTTCTCCGCGTTACGGCGGGGTTGCCCGCCGGTCACCCGGGCGTAAGCGAAACCGGCCCCCCGGTTACGGCTGATGTCCTGCCGCGCACCCCGTCCCCCGGAGGCCGTGAGCGAGGCGTACCGCGCGCGCAACACGGGGGACCCGACCGCGAAACGACCACCGGTCAGATTCTTCGGCATGAGGACGGCGCCCGACGGGCCGCTCGCCGGACACCCGCCCCGCTCGCCGTACCCGGCCCACTCGCCGTACCCGCCCCACCCGCCGTACCCGCTCGCCCGAGCAGCCCCCCGCAGACCCCGCCACCCCGCACCCCCCGTACGACCCGAGGAGTACCGCGATGACGTCGCACTCGCCCGACCGACCAGGGGAGCTCGTCCTGGTCGGCCACGGCATGGTTGGCCAGCGCTTCCTGGAGGCCTGGACTGAGCAGCCCGGCGCCGATCGCTGGCGGGTCACCGTCCTCGCCGAGGAGCCGCGCCCGGCCTACGACCGCGTCCACCTCAGCTCGCTGTTCGACGGCCGGACGCCCGAGGACCTCGCGCTCTGCCCGCCCGGCTTCCTCGCCGAGTACGGCATCGACCTGCGCCTCGGCGACCCGGTCACCGCCATCGACCGCGCCGCCCGTACGGTCACCACCCGGGCCGGCCGGCAGGTGCGTTACGACGCCCTGGTGCTGGCCACCGGGTCCGCGCCCTTCGTGCCGCCCGTCCCCGGCCGGGACGCGGCCGGCTGCCACGTCTACCGGACCATCGAGGACCTGGACGCGATCCGGGCCGACGCCGAGCGGGCGACGATCGGCGTGGTGGTCGGCGGCGGCCTGCTCGGCCTGGAGGCCGCCGGCGCGCTGCGGGCGACGGGCCTGTCCACCCACGTGGTCGAGTTCGCGCCCCGGCTGATGGCCGTCCAGGTGGACGACGGTGGCGGGGCCCTGCTCCGCCGCAAGATCGAGGACCTCGGCGTGACCGTGCACACCAGTGCCGCCGCCGACGCCGTGGCGACCGGCCCGGAGGGCCGGGTGCGGGCGCTGAGCCTCTCCGACGGTCGCGAACTCGCCGCCGACCTGGTGGTGTTCTCCGCCGGCATCCGCCCGCGCGACCAGCTGGCCCGCGACTGCGGCCTGCCGGTCGGCGCCCGCGGCGGCATCGTGGTCGACGAGCGCTGCCGCACCGCCGACCCGGCCGTGCTGGCCATCGGCGAGTGTGCCCAGGCCGCCGACGGCCGGGTCTACGGCCTGGTCGCCCCCGGGTACCAGATGGCCGAGACCGCCGCCCGCGAACTGGCCGACCGCCCCGGCGACGGCTTCGTGGGCGCGGACATCTCCACCAAGCTCAAGCTGCTCGGCGTGGACGTGGCCAGCTTCGGCGACCCGCACGGCGCCGCCGAGGGCGCCGTCGACGTGCTCTACAGCGACAGCCGGCTCGGCGTCTACCGCAAGCTGGTGATCGGCGCCGACGGCGCGCTGCTGGGCGGCGTCCTGGTCGGCGACACCGACTCCTACGGCACCCTGCGCCCGCTCGCGGTGGCCGGCCGGCCGCTGACCGTCCCGCCCGAGCAGCTGGTGCTGCCCGCCGGGCTCTCCACCGCCGGACCGGTCGCGCTGCCCGACGAGGCGGTGCTCTGCTCCTGCCACAACGTCACCCAGGGGGCGGTCCGCGCCGCCGTCCGTGAGCAGGGCTGCGACAGCGTCGCCGCGGTCAAGAAGTGCACCCGGGCCGGCACCGGCTGCGGCAGCTGCGTCAAGCAGCTCGGCACCGTGGTCGGCGAGGAGCTGGCGGCCGCCGGGTTCGCCCCGCAGACCGGCCTGTGCGAGCACTTCGCGCAGACCCGCGCGGAGCTGTACGAGATCGTCCGGGTCACCGGCATCACCGGCTTCTCCGACCTGCTCGACCGGTACGGGCAGGGCGAGGGCTGCGAGGTCTGCAAGCCGACCGTCGCCTCGATCCTGGCCAGCCTCGGCGGCGGCCACATCCTGGACGGCGAGCAGGCCGCGCTGCAGGACTCCAACGACCACTTCCTCGCCAACCTGCAGCGCAACGGCTCCTACTCGGTGGTGCCACGGGTGCCCGGCGGTGAGATCACCCCCGAGGGCCTGATCACGATCGGTGAGATCGCCCGCGACTACGGCCTCTACACCAAGATCACCGGTGGCCAGCGGATCGACCTCTTCGGTGCCAGCGTGGACCAACTCCCGAGCATCTGGGCCAGGTTGGTGGACGCCGGCTTCGAGTCCGGCCACGCCTACGGCAAGGCGCTGCGCACCGTGAAGTCCTGTGTCGGCGAGACCTGGTGCCGCTACGGCGTCCAGGACTCCGTCGCCCTCGCGATCGAGCTCGAACTGCGCTACCGGGGCCTGCGCTCCCCGCACAAGCTCAAGTCGGCGGTCTCGGGCTGCGCCCGCGAGTGCGCCGAGGCGCAGAGCAAGGACTTCGGCGTGATCGCCACCTCGGCCGGCTGGAACCTCTACGTCGGCGGCAACGGCGGTATGACGCCCCGTCATGCCGACTTGCTGGCGGCCGATCTGGACCGCGAGACGCTGATCCGCACCATCGACCGCTACCTGATGTTCTACATCCGCACCGCCGACCGCCTGGAGCGCACCTCGGTCTGGCTGGACCGCCTGGAGGGCGGTCTGGACCACCTGCGCGCGGTGGTCATCGACGACTCGCTCGGCATCGCCGCCGAGCTGGACGAGCTGATGGCCCGTCACATCGGCTGCTACCAGGACGAATGGGCGGCCACCCTGGCCGACCCCGACCGGCTCCGGCGCTTCTCCTCCTTTGTCAACGCCCCCGGTACCCCGGACCCGGCCGTCACCTTCGTCCCCGAACGCGGCCAGATCCGCCCCGCCCGCCCCGGCGAGGTCGGGCGCGTCCTCACCACCCCCGCTCCGGTCCTGGTGGCCGGGCCCCGACTGGAGGTGCTCACCCCGTGACCGTGGAAATCCACGACGGCACCCGCTGGCGTACCGTCTGCACCCTCGACGACCTGCAACCCGGACGCGGAGTGGCGGTGCTGCTCGACGGCGAGCAGGTGGCCGTCTTCCGGGACCGCTCCGGCGGCCTGCACGCCCTCGACAACCGGGACCCGTTCAGCGGCGCGCACGTCCTCTCGCGCGGCCTGCTCGGCAGCCGCGGCGAGCGGCCCACCCTGGCGTCCCCGATGTACAAGCAGGTCTTCGACCTGACGGACGGCCGCTGCCTCGACGAGGAGACCGCCCCCGACGGCACCCCCGCCGTCCTCAGGCTCTGGCCGGTCCGCAGCGCGGTGGAGCCGGCGCCCGCCGCGGCCCGCCCCGCCGTGCCCGCCCGCCCCGCCGTGCCCGCCCGCCCCGCCGTGTCCGCCCGCGCCACCGCGCAGGCCCCCGCATGAGCGCCGTCGTCGAGACCGGACGCCCCGGCAGCAGACCCGCCCCGACCGTGCTCGCCGGCTGGGACCCGGAGGACACCGCGTTCTGGGACCGGACCGGAGCCCGGATCGCCCGGCGCAACCTGGTCTTCTCGGTGCTCTCCGAACACATCGGCTTCTCGGTCTGGAGCCTCTGGTCGGTGCTCGTGCTCTTCCTCGGCCCCGAGTACCACATCGACACGGCCGGCAAGTTCACCCTGACCGCCCTGCCCACCGCCCTCGGCGCGACGCTGCGCCTGCCGTACACCTTCGCGGTGGCCCGGTTCGGCGGCCGCAACTGGACGGTGATCAGCGCACTGCTGCTGCTCGTCCCCACCGCGCTGGCGGCGCTGGTGCTGACCCCGGGCGTGCACTACGGCACCCTGCTCGCGGTGGCCTGCGTCGCCGGGGTCGGCGGCGGCAACTTCGCCTCCTCGATGGCCAACATCAACGCCTTCTACCCGCACCGCCTCAAGGGCTGGGCGCTCGGCATCAACGCCGGCGGCGGCAACCTCGGCGTCCCGGCGGTGCAGCTGCTCGGCCTGCTGGTGCTCGCCACCGCCGGCGCGGCCCACCCCCGGCTGCTGCCGCTGCTCTACCTGCCGCTGATCGTGCTGGCCGCGGCCGGGGCCTGGTGGCGGATGGACAACCTCGCCGTCCCGCCGCGGGGCGAGGGCCGGGCGCTGCGCGAGGTCGCCCGCGACCCCTACGGCTGGGCGGTCTCCACCCTGTACATCGGCACCTTCGGCTCGTTCATCGGCTTCGGCTTCGCCTTCGGGCAGGTCCTGCAGGTGCAGTTCCACGACCGCTTCGACACCCCGGTCAAGGCTGCCGCGCTGACCTTCCTCGGGCCGCTGCTCGGCTCGCTGCTGCGGCCGGTCGGCGGGCGGCTGGCCGACCGCTGGGGCGGTCCGCGGGTCACCCTGGCCACCTTCGTGGGGATGGGCGCCGGCACGGCCGTCGTGCTGGCCGCCTCCCGGGCCGGTTCGCTGCCGCTGTTCCTCGCCGGCTTCGTCGCGCTGTTCGTGCTGAGCGGCATCGGCAACGGCTCGACCTACAAGATGATCCCGGCGCACTACCAGGACCGGGCCCGGGCGGAGGTCGCGGCCGGCGCCGATCCGGCCGGGGCCGAGGCCGACTCGCGCCGCCGGTCGTCCGCGCTGATCGGACTGGCCGGGGCGGTGGGGGCGTTCGGCGGGGTGCTGGTCAACCTGGCCTTCCGGCAGTCCTTCCTCAGCACCCACAACGGCGACGCCGCGTACCTCGGCTTCCTCGCGGCCTACCTGTTCTGCTCGGCGCTGACCTGGGCGGTCTGGCTGCGGCCCCGCGCGTCACGCTGACCGCGGTCGCACGGACCGGCCCCGGGGTGTCGCCCACCCCGGGGCCGGTCCGGTGCCCGGGCCCGGGCGGACGCGATTGCTAGGGTCGTCGCATGGCATCGAGCAGTGCGACGACCCCCGGCCGGCTGCGACGCGACGCCCAGCGCAACCGCGACCTGCTGCTGGCCGCCGCCCGCGAGCTGTTCTCCCGGCACGGCCTGGACGTCCCGCTGGACCAGATCGCCAAGGAGGCCGGCGTCGGCAACGCGACGCTGTACCGGCACTTCCCGACCCGCGAGGCACTGATCGCCGAGGTCTTCGCCGACGCCGCCGCACTGCTCGACGGCGCGGCCCGGGAGGCACTGGCCGCCGAGGACGCCTGGAGCGCGATCGAGCGCTACTTCGAGCGGATCTTCGAGCTGGTCGCCGCCGACCGGGGCATCAACGACCTGGTCACCCAGGCCATCCCCACCACCCCCGCGATGATCGCGATCAGCCGGCAGAACGCGGTGACGGTCGGCACCCTGGTCGCCCGGGCGCAGCAGCAGGGCACCATGCGCCCCGACGTCGCCACCATGGACCTGCTCTTCATGCTCGGCCCGCTCTGCCGGGCCCTGCCCGCCACCACCGAGCTGCGCCCCGACCTCTGGCGCCGCTACCTCGCCCTCCTGCTCGACGGCTTCCGCACCCGGGCCGCCCACCCGCTCCCCGTCCCGCCGATCGGCGAGGAGCACCTGGACAAGATGTTCGCCGACCTCTGGGAGGCGGACGGCCCCGGCGCATGACCCGGCCGCGCACCTCGCTGCCGTCGGGGGAGCGCCGTCAGGACCGCGTACGGATCGGCCCGCCGCGCGTCAGGGCTCCGTCAACGGACGGCCGCTCCGGCCGCGGCCCGGCTTTGCTGAGTCCGACAGCGAGACAGCGCGAGAGCGCGACAGCGCGGCAGGACAGGCCGGAAGGACGGGCAGGGCGATGGCGGACAACGGCGCCGGAATCCACGGGGACGAGCCGACGGACGAGTTGACGGACGAGTCGACGGTCGGCCCGGGTGGCGGGCCGGGGGGCGGACCGGACGGGCGCGGCCGCCTCGTGGTCGGGGTCAGCGGGTCACTCGGCAGCCTGGCCGCCCTGCACCACGCGGTCGCCGAGGCCCGCCGCACCGACGCCGAGGTCCTCGCGGTGCTCTGCTGGACGCCGGCCGGCGGCGAGTTCGGCTACCGCCGGTCCCCCTGCCCGCCGCTGCTCAGCGCTTGCTGCGACGCGGCCGTCGCCCGGTTGCGGCAGGCCCTGGACGAGGCCTTCGGCGGCGGCCCGGCGGGCGTCCGGCTGCGCTGCCAGGCCGTGCGCGGGGAGACCGGCCGGGCCCTGGTCAGCGCCGCCGACCGCCCCGGGGACCAGCTCGTCCTCGGCGCCGGCGGCCGCGGGGCGCTCGCCCGCGCCCTGCGCCCGTCCGTGACGGCCTACTGCGTGCGGCACGCCGCCTGCCCCGTCCTGGCGGTGCCCAAGCCACCGCTCCAGCGCGACCTCGAAGCCCTCGAACGCCACCACGTCCGCGCGCTGCCCCTCACCGTCGGCAGCTGACCGGGGCCCGCTTCGCTCGGTCAGCGGGCCGGGTCGGCCGCCCGGGCCGGTGCGCCGACGGCCGCCGCCTCGGCCAGGACCCGGGCGGTCGCGCGGCCGGCCCGCACGGCGTGGTCCGCCCGGGCTGGGCGGCAGCGCTCCACGGCCGGGTCGTACTCGGTCAGCACCACGCCGGCGTGGTCGGAGTCCAGCTCCAGCAGCCGTACCGGTGAGCGCCGCTCGGTCAGCGCGGCGTGCAGCTCCCGGCTCAGCGCCGCGGGCACCAGGTCGTCGGCGGTGCCGTGCACGAGCCAGACCGGGACGGGGGAGGGCCGCTCGGCGAGGAGCGGCAGGGGGGCCTCGCCCGTGGTCACGGCCGGGCGGCCGTAGGCGGAGGCGATCCCGACGGCCGCCGTCGGGCGGACCTCCTCGGGGGTGTCCGGGTGGGTGGCCAGCGCGACGGCCTCGCGCCCGCCCAGCGACCAGCCGGCGAGTACGAACCGGGCCGGATCGCCGCCGAACGAGGCCGCCTCCCGGCGGGCGTACTCGAACGACGCCAGCAGCCGCGCACGGCCGCCGTCCTCCTGGTCCGAGCGCCAGTCGGGGACGAGCACCAGCAGCCCCAGCCCCGCCGCCTCCTGAGCCAGCGGCCGCAGCACGTCCCGCTCGTCCGAGCCACGCCCGTGCCAGAGCAGGACGACGGCCGCCGGACCTTCGGCACCCACCGGGCGGTGGACGTCCATCAGGTGGCCGGGGGTGTACTCGACGACCTCGGGCGGGGTGGGGCGCTGACCGGTCATCCGGGATTCTCCTCGGGTTCGGGACGGGGTCTCCGAGCTGGTACTGTACTTCCTGTCGCGAGGGAGATGATCTCTCGTCAGGCGTCAGTGGTGCTACCGGAGCACGTCCTACTTTCAGTAGGGAGAGTCCGTTCAACCCGGGCCTGGCGCTCCAATTCGGACGAGGTCCGGTGCCTTTCCAGGCACCGGACCTCTTCTGTTTTCCCGGATTCGGCCGATGCCCGGGCCGGTTCGGAGCACGGCTCCTGACCTGCTAGTCTTCTTCCTGTCGCGAGGGAGATGATTCCTCGTCAGGCGTCAGTGGTGCTACCGGAGCACGTCCTACTTTCAGTAGGGAGAGTCCGTTCAACCCGGGCCTGGCGCTCCAATTCGAATGAGGTCCGGTGCCTTTCCAGGCACCGGACCTCATTCGTTCTCCGGGTACCGACGGTCCCGTCGCCGGGGCCTGGCCGCCGGAATCGCGCCGGCCGGAAATGCGGCCGGCCGGACGGAATGCGGCCGGCCGGCCGGAACGCGGTCAGCCGGGCTGGCGGTCGGAGCCGAGCTCGCGCGAGATCCGCAGGCCGACCTGGGCGACCACCGGGCCGAGCGAGCGGACCCGCGCGGCGGTCATCCGCGAGGTGAGGCCGGAGACGGACAGCGCGGCGGTCACCTCGCCGGTGTGGTCGAAGATCGGGGCGGCGACGCAGCGGACCTCGGGCTCGTTCTCCCGGTCGTCGATCGAGTAGCCGCGGGCGCGGATCCGGGCGAGGTCGGCCCGCAGGTGCGTCTCGTCGGAGATGGTCCAGGCGGTGACCGGGCGCAGCCCGGCGGCGACCACCTCGGTGACGGCCTCGTCGGGCAGCCAGGCGAGGATCGCCTTTCCGGTCGCGGTGCAGTACGCGGGCGCCCGGCTGCCGACCCGGGAGGCCATCCGGACGTTGGTCTCGTCCTCGACCTTGTCGAGGTACACGATGCCGGGGGCCTGCCAGACCGTCAGGTGCACGGTCTCGCCGGCCTCGCGCTGCAGCCGCCGCAGGTGCTCGGCGGCGACGCTGCGCAGGTCGAGGGTGGACAGGTAGGCCTGGCCGAGGCGGAGCGAGCCGTGGCCGAGGCGGAACCAGCCGGTCTCCCGGTCGCGGTCGAGCAGGTGCTCGTCCAGCAGCGGTCCGGCCAGTCGCAGCACGGTGCTCTTGTTGAGGCCCAGCGCCTCGGCGAGCTGGGCGAGCGGTACGCCCCGCCCGTTGCCGTGGTCGCGTACGTGGCCGAGGACGGCCAGCGCGCGGCGCAGCGAGGACGACTGGTTGCGCTCGGAACCCGCCGCCTTCTTCGCGGCCGTCTTCGCCGGCTCCGCGCCGTCCTTCGCCGGCTCCCCGGAGTCGCTCCCGTCGACCGCGCCGGCCGCCGGCGCGGGCTCCGGCGCGGGTCTCGGTCCGGGTTCCGATCCGGTCTGTGGCCGGGCCTGCGACCCGGTCCCCGTCTCCGTCATCGGTCCGTTCCCCTCTCGTTCCACCGCCGGTCTGCGGCGGTGGTCAGACGGTACCCCCTCGCGCCGGGTTAGCCGATTCTTCGATACAGCGTTGTGCACTGCAAAACTTCCCGAACGGCCTCTTGTTGCCCCCGAGCGCCCCCGCCTAACGTCCGTGGCATCGAGCAGGCGCCGCGGCCCACCCGAGCGGTCGCTCTGCCGTACCCCCACATCAAGGCGTTCACGCACCCACCATCGGCCCCGGTCAGGGCCTGCTTCGACGTGCCCGTCCCCAGCGGCGCACGTCTCGGCGGCAGCTGTCGGGAGGGGAGGTCTCCACCCATGCGACTCATCAGACGGACCGCCGCGGCCACCGTCCTCGCCGCCAGCTGCCTCGCGGCCGCCGCCTGTTCGCCCGGCACCGCGCTGCCGGCCGGCGACCGGGCCGGCGACGACCGGACGGGCACCCTTCAGGTCTGGCTGTACAACGAGGCCGGCAACGCGGCGAAGGAGGCGGTGATCAGCAAGGCGATCACCGAGTTCCAGGCCTCGCACCAGGGCGTCACCGTCGACATCAGCTACATCGACACCGATGCCTCGGCCCGCGCCGCCAAGATGAAGGGCGCGTTCAACGACCCGAACAGCGCCCCGGACCTGGTCGAGTTCGGCAACACCGACCTCCCCGGCTACGTCGCCGCCGGCGGCCTCGCCGAGATCGGCGCCGACCTCGACAAGTGGAAGGACAAGGGCGACCTCGACCCGGCGATCGCCAAGACCGCCGTGCTGGACGGCAAGACCTACGGCCTGCCGTGGTGGGTCGGCGTCCGTGCGCTGTACTACCGCACCGACCTCTTCACCGAGGCCGGGCTGAGCGCGCCGAAGTCGTACCAGGAGCTGGTGGCCGCCAACCAGAAGATCCACGCCGCGCACCCGGACACCTTCGGCATCGCGGTCGGCGGCAAGTACACCTTCGGTGCGCTGCCGTTCGTCTGGGACGCCGGTGGCGACATCGCCACCAAGGACGGCGCCGCGTTCAAGGCCGGGATCAACTCGCCCGCCGCGCAGGCCGGGATCAAGCGCTACACGGACCTCTTCGGCGCCGACGGCTGCCCGGCCCAGCAGTGCGCCGACCTCACCGGCGGCAAGACCGTCGACCTCTTCGCGGCCGGCAAGTCCGCGATGGCGATCCTGCCCAACTCCAGTCGCAGCAAGGTCGACGCGGGCCCGGTCAACGGCAAGTACGGCGTCGTCCCGCTGCCCGGCGAGAAGTCCGGGTCGATCGCCCCGGCGTTCGGCGGCGGCAACAACCTCGGGGTGATGAAGGCGGCCAAGCACCGCACCCTCGCGGTCGAGTTCGCCGAGCTGCTGGCGAGCCCCGGCTACCAGG
This sequence comes from Kitasatospora sp. NPDC028961, assembly GCF_055564815.1. Lineage (NCBI taxonomy): Bacteria > Bacillati > Actinomycetota > Actinomycetes > Kitasatosporales > Streptomycetaceae > Kitasatospora > Kitasatospora sp. NPDC028961. Next base: position 92,890 of record NZ_JBVHVO010000018.1, read on the forward strand.
AGCAGATGTACGACGCGATGGGGAACCTGCCGACCCTCAAGTCCGTCAACGACAAGGTCGCGGCGAAGGACGCCTTCCTGAAGCCGTTCACCGACACCATCGCGGCCGGCACCAAGTTCGTTCCGCTGGACCAGGCGTGGGCGCAGATCGACGCGCAGGCCGTCATCCCGACGATGCTCCAGCAGATCGTCACCGGAAAGTCGGACGTGGCCAAGGCCTCGGGCGACGCCGCCACGCAGATCACCTCGGCCTTCGCGGCCGGTCACTGATCGCACGCCCGAGAGAGCAGGCCCCGAGAGAGGTCCCGTACGTGTCCGCACCCACCACGACTGCCCCGGCGGCGTCGACTTCCCCGAGCGGGCGTCGTCGGGGCACCGGCCCGGCCGCGCCCCCGCGCGGCCGGCGCCGCCCACCGCTGCTGCTCCTCCTGCCGGCCGCGATCATCATGATCCCGCTGGTGGCCTACCCGATCTACCAGCTCGGACTGCTGTCGGTGCTGGACTTCGGGCAGGCCCAGGCGTCCGGGGGAGTGCCCACCAGCTTCGTCGGCCTCGGCAACTACGAGAAGATCCTGAGCGACACCCAGTTCTGGTCGGTGCTCACCCAGACGATCGGCTTCGCCGCGTTCTGCGTGATCGCCACCCTGGCCGTCGGCGCCACCCTCGCGGTGCTGCTGACCAGGGTCGGCCGGGTGGCCCGGCTGGTGCTGACCACCGCCGCGATGGCGGCCTGGGCGGCGCCGGCGATGACCGGATCGACGGTGTGGAGCTTCCTGTTCGACACCAACCTCGGTCTGGTCAACAAGACCCTGGTCGACCTCGGACTGAGCGGCTTCCACGAGTACAACTGGTTCTACGACAAGTGGTCGGCGTTCCTCATCGTCGGTGCCGTGGTGGTCTGGCACTCCTTCCCGTTCGTGATGGTGACGCTCTACGCGGGCATCCGGGCGATCCCCGAGGAGATCCTGGAGGCCGCCGCCCTGGACGGCGCCAACACCTGGACCACCTTCCGCCGGATCACCGCCCCGATGCTCCGGCCGATCCTGACCGTCGTGGTGATCCAGTCGGTCATCTGGGACTTCAAGGTCTTCACCCAGATCTACGTGATGACCGAGGGCGGCGGCATCGCCGGGCAGAACCTCGTGCTCAACGTGTACGCGTACCAGAAGGCGTTCGCCTCCTCCCAGTACGGGCTCGGCGCGGCGATCGGCGTGATCATGCTGCTGATCCTGGTGATCCCGACGGTCCTCTACATCCGCACCCTGCGACGGACGGGGAATGAACTGTGAACGCCCGTAGCCGCTGGCGGCTCGCCGCCAACACCACCGCGATCCTGGTGGCCGTCGTCACCGCCTTCCCGATCTTCTGGATGGTGCTGTCGGCCTTCAAGCCCAAGGGCGAGGTGCAGTCGCTGGATCCCAGGCCGTGGACCGCCCACCCCACGCTGGAGAGCTTCCGGCAGGTGCTGAGCGTCGACGGGTTCGGCCGCTACTTCCTCAACAGCCTGGTCATCGCGCTCTCGGTGGTGGTGCTGTCGGCACTGGTGGTCTTCCTGGCGGCGGTGGCGGTGACCCGCTTCCGCTTCCGGTTCCGCACCACGATCATGGTGATGTTCCTGATCGCCCAGATGATCCCGGTCGAGGCGCTGACCATTCCGCTGTTCTTCATGTTCCGCGACGCCGGCCGGGTCGCGCCGGGCATCGGCCTCAACACCCTGGCCTCGCTGATCCTGGTGCAGCTGGCGTTCTCACTGCCGTTCGGCATCTGGATGATGCGCGGTTTCGTCGCCGCCGTCCCGGTCTCCATCGAGGAGGCCGCCCAGATCGACGGTGCCAGCCGGACCCGCATCCTGTGGCGGATCCTGCTGCCGCTGGTGGCCCCCGGTCTGGCCGCGACCAGCGTGTTCTCCTTCATCGCGGCGTGGAACGACTTCGTCTTCGCCAAGACCTTCATCATCAGCGCCACCGAGAACCAGACGCTCCCCTCGGCGCTGCTGGTGTTCTTCAAGCCGGACGAGAACGACTGGGGCGGCATCATGGCGGCGTCCACCCTGATGACCGTGCCGGTACTGATCTTCTTCATCGCGGTGCAGCGCAAGCTGGTCTCCGGGCTGGCGGGCGCCGTGAAGGACTGACCCGCGAGGAAGGGGCCGAGGCGGGTGACAGCGGTCCGGTCACGGGAGTGGGGTCCCAGGCCGGGCACGTGCCGACGGGCGACCCGCCCGGACCGCGGGGGCGGTGGGCCGCGCCCACCCCCCCCGCGGTGCGGAGCGGGCAGGAGCTCAGATCGTCGTCCGGCCGGTCGGGTTCGGGTTCGGGTCCGGGTTCTGGTCCGGGCCCGGGTTCGGGTCCGGGCCCGGATCAGCCGGTTCGCCCGGAGGGACGGAGATCAGGGTGAAGACCGCCCCGCCGTCGTCCCGCACCACCGCGAGCCGCCCGTACGGGGTCGGCTCGGGCCCGTCCAGCACGCTCCCGCCGAGCCGGACCGCCCGCTCCACCGTCCGGTCGGTGTCCGCCGCCCCGAAGTACACCGCCCAGAAGGCCGGTCGGCCGTCCGGGTCGATGCCCGGGTCCCCGCCGATCCCGCCGACCGGCTGCCCGCCGACCCGGAAGACCGTGTGGTCGGCGGCGGCGGCGTCGTACCCGTAGCCGAAGACCCGGCCGTAGAAGTCCCGGGCGGTGTCCGGCGCCGGCGAGAGCTGATCGTTCCAGGCGACCGTGCCGGGTTCGTTCACCAGGCCGGCCCCCGGGTTGAGCGACCCCTGCCAGAGCCCGAAGACCGCACCGAGCGGGTCCACCGCGAGCACCCCGCGCGCCTGGTCGGGCACGTCGAACGGCTCGAAGACGACCAGTCCGCCCGCCTCCTGGACCAGTCCGGCCGTCCGGTCGGCGTCGTCCACCGCGAGGTAGGTCGTCCAGGCCGGCCGCCCCTGCCCGTCGACCTCCCGGCGCGACCTGATCCCCGCCACCTGCACCCCGCGCACCGTCGCCACCAGGTACTCGTCACCGGCCGGGCCGGTCGCCACGTACTCCCAGCCGAACAGCCGGCCGTAGAACCGTCGTGCCCGCTCGACGTCCGGCGCGGCCAGTTCGGCCCAGCACGGGACGCCCTCGTGGTACCTGCCGGCCTTCGGCATGCCGTCCTCCAAGCCCTGGCGGACCCCTCGGCCAGCCTCCGCGACCCCCGGCCCCCCGGCAACCGGGACGCCCGCCCCGCTCCCGGCCGTGGCTGCTCAGGCCACCCCGCGCGGCCGGAACTGGACGCTGATCCGCGGCCCCACCGGCCGGGCGGTCTTGGCGATCGCGTGCTCCCACGTCCGCTGGCACGACCCGCCCATGACCAGCAGGTCCCCGTGCCCGACAGGGTGCCGGACGACGGGCCCGCCGCCCCCGCGCGGGCGCAGCAGCAGCGTCCGGGGCTCGCCCACCGAGACGATCGCGACCATGGTGTCCTCGCGGTCCCCGCGCCCGATCCGGTCACCGTGCCAGGCCACGCTGTCGCGCCCGTCCCGGTAGTAGCAGAGCCCCAGGGTCCGGAACGGCTCGCCCAGTTCCTCCGCGTAGTGCGCGCTCAGCGCCGCCCGGGCCGAGCCCAGCAGCGGGTGCGGCGGCGCGTCGCGCTCCCCGTAGGACGCGAGTAGCCGTGGCACCTCCACCACCCGCTCGTACATCTCCCGCCGCTCGGCCCGCCACGGCACCTCGGCCGCCAGCTGTTCGAACAGCTCGGTCGCCCCGTGCACCCACCCGGGCAGCAGGTCCACCCAGGCGCCGGCGCCCAGGACCTCCCGCCGTACCCCCGTCAGAGGCCCCAGCGCGGCCCCGCCCCCGTCGGCGTCGTCGAACAGCGAGGGCTGGAGGTGCAGGGTGCTCGGCATGGATCCAGCCTACGCCGTTATCGAACGTATGCTCGAACAGTTTCTTCGGGTGCGGGTTCCCGCCGCGGGGGGCCTCCGCTCGCCGCCTGCTTCACGAGGGCGGCGATCCGCGCTTCGACCTCGGCCGTCACCGGGGTGAGCGCGAAGGCCTTCGCCCACCTGGCGCCGTCGCCGAGCCCCACCTGGTCGCGGCCGGTGGGTGAGCGGGGGCGCCGGGGAAATCGCCGCGCGGGTGGTGGCGAAGAGCCTCTTCGGAGGGCTCGACGCGCTCGCCGGCTGTTCTATTTCTGACATGCGGCGGTCGAATAGCGGTGATATGACTCGTTTGTCCGCCGCCCACCTCCGGGCGGCGCGGTTCACCGCGTGGCCACCGACGGTCGGTCGGCCGGCGGGAGGAGGACACCGTGGACGACTACCCGTTGCTCAACCTGTTCTGGACGATGCTGGAGCTCTTCCTCTTCATCCTCTGGTTCTTCCTGCTCTTCAAGATCATCTCGGATATCTTCCGCAGTCATGACATGGGCGGTTGGGGCAAGGCCGGCTGGCTGATCTTCGTGATCCTGCTGCCCTTCCTCGGCGTCTTCGTCTACCTGATCGCGCGGGGCAAATCGATGGGCGAGCGCGACCTGGAGCAGGCGAAGCAGGCCGACGCCGCCTTCAAGGCATACGTCAAGGAGGCGGCCGCCGGTGAGGGCGGCGGTACCGCCACCGGTACCGCCGGCGGGGCGGGCAGCCATGTCGACGAACTGGCCAAGCTCGCCGGCCTCAGGAGCAGCGGGGCGATCTCCGAGGAGGAGTTCCGGAAGGCGAAGGAGATCCTGCTCTCCTGACGCCGGGCCGCACCGGCGGGTCCTGGGCATCGCGCCGCGGCCCGCCGGTGCCCTCCGTCGACGGGCGGTGTGCCGTGTGTGCCGTGCGCCGTGCGCGCCGTGGGTGCGGACGCGCCGCCGCCCCGGTCCCGGGCGGGCGGTGCCCGGGGCCGGGGTCCGGGGCCGGTTCAGACCTTGGCCCGCCGACGGGCGAGGAAGTACCCGATGACCAGCCCGACGGCCAGCGTCACGGTGAGGACCGCCCACAGTGGCAGGGTGACGGTGGCGATCCAGAGGGTGATGGAGACCGATCCGGTATTGGCTGCGATGAACCAGATGGCCAGCACCGCGAGGACAGCGACCGCGATCGTACGCATCCGCACCTCGCGGCCCTTGACCGTGACGGTCGGCGGAGCGTGCGGCGGAGGAGTGTTCTGCGCCATGTCCCCAGTATGGTGCGACCCGCCGACCGGGGCCCGTTCGGAGCAATCCGGCCGCCGGCTCTCCGCCCGCCGAACGCCCGGCCCGGCCTCCCCGTGTCGCGCCGGGCGACCGGCGCTGCCCCGGCTCGACCGGTCGTCGTCGCTCGTTGTCACGGGCGCGGTCGAGTGGTGCCGGGGTTCCGCCGGGTCCGCCTCCCGTTGCCGCCCACTCGATTTCTGACCAGGCGTGATGTCCTGCTAATGTTCTTCCCGTCGAGAGGAAATGATCTCTCGGTCAGGCGTCAGAGGTGCTACTGGAGCACGTCCTACTTTCAGTAGGAAGAGTCCGTTCGACCCGGGCCTGGCGCTCCATTCCAAGGCGGCCGCTCCCCATCGGGGGCGGCCGCCTTGTTCGTTCCCCCGGGCTGCCGGACTGCCGGACTGCCCCGGGGGTCGGCGCCGGCCGGACGGGGCGCCCTCTCTCCAGCTGTCGCCGCTTCGGCGCCCAGGGTGGGCGGCTGCGTCCGGCCGAACGAGTCGACCTCATGGGCCCGCACGCGGCCGGCCACGTGATCATCCTGATCGCCCGCTGCCCCGGCGCGGTGGCCGGACGGCACCTCGGTGGGGCGAGCGTGGCGTGATGCGGCCCTACCGTACATCCCGTCCGAAACCCTCCGTCGTGGCCGACAACCGGCCAAGGTCGCGCCCCTGGTCGCCTCCCGGGCTGTTCGGCAGCCGGTCACCCGGCCAGCGGCTTCGCCGTGAGCGGTGATCTGACGATGCGTCACAGGATGGCTGAAAGTGGCCTGCTGCGGTGTGAATATGCCATTGGAATGTTCGTCATATGGAATCCGGCAGTAGCCTTCCGTGTCGAAGCCGCCACTGGTCGTGGTGGACCGGCCGGTGCCGACCGAGCGCTCCCGGCCGTACCGAACCCTCCGAAGGAGCCCGAGTGCCGGGTATCGACGAATGCCTCTCCGGGGCGATGGCGATCGCCGGTGCCCGGGCTGCCAGTCTGATCGACTGGAGCAGCGGCCTCGCCCTCGGCAGCATCGGGATCAGCCCCAGCGGGGACCACGACACCTCGGCCGCCGAAGCAACCGACCTGGTACGGGCGGCTGTTGAGAGCCAGACCTTCACCGGGGCGGAGGACCGGCAAGCGCCGTTGCAGGACATCATCGTCACTGCGGGCCGCAGTTACCACCTGTTGTGCTTCATTGACACCGTCTTCGACAGTCGGCTCGTCCTGCATCTCTGGCTCGACCGGACCGAGGGCAACCTGGCTGCGGCGCGCTACCGCCTCCAGGGCCTCGCCGAGGAACTGGTGCTCGGATGACGAACACGATCGTGAATCCGGCCACCCCTTCGGCCTCGGTCGGTCCTGCGAACTGCGCGGATGTCCGTCCGGCCCCCGCCGTCGTGTTTCGGCCGTCCGGGCGGAAGCCTGTCGTCCACCGGCGGTCGGCATGAGCGGCCTCGTCCTGCCCCCGGTGGGCGTCCTCACCCCGGGGCGGCTCGGGCGGAACCCGGGCGAGGCGGTCACCAGGCTCGCCGAGGGCCGGTTGACCGGCGTACTGCGCGGGCCCGCGGGGGCGCTCTACTTCGCCGACGGACTGGTGGTGCACGCCGAGTCCGACCACAGCCCCGATCTGGCCGCCCTGCTGACCGGGTGCGGCCGGATCACCCCGGAGGCGTGGCGGGACACCGTCCGGAGCTTCGGCCCCCAGTGCCGGGTCGGCGAGGCGCTGGTGGAACAACGCAGTCTCAGTCGGGGCGAGTTGGAGATCTGCCATCTCGGCGCGCTGTACGACGCCGCGTTCTTCGTCCTGGACTGCGCCGGCGCCGCGTCATGGAACGCCGCCGCCTGGGCCTCCGGTGCGGCGGAGGCGGCCGGATCGGTCGGGGCGGCCGCAGCGGCCCGGCCGGGCGCGGTCACCGGACCGTCGACGGCGGGGTGCTGGTCCTTCGAATCCGGCGTGCGGCACTGGCTCGGGCCGGTCTCGGCGGTGAGCGCCTTCCGGCTCTGCCGGGAGGTCGACCGCCGCCGTCGGTTGCTCGAACGGATCTGGCCGTGGCCCCAAGTCGACACCGCGCCGGTCCGCCCGGTGGCCTGCGAAGCGGTCGGGGCCGGTCGTGCTGTCGGCGCTGCCGGGGCTGTCGCCGCTCGGGAGTCCGACGGGTTCGGTGCGGCGCACGAGGCTCACGAGGGGCACGTTGTCGGTGAGGTTCACAACGCCCACGAGGCCCGTGCGGCATGGGAGTTCGGGGAGCGACGACCAGCTGTCGAGGGTGGCCGGGCCGATCGGGAGGCGTGCGCGGCGGCGCCCACCCGGGTGGTCCGCCGCCGGCCGAGCCGGCACCAGCGTGAGTTGCTCGACCATGTGGACGGCCGAAGAACCCCGGCGGAGCTGGCCCGGCTGCTCGGGCGCTCGGCCTTCGCGACCACGGCGGACATCCGCCGGCTCGCCGCCGCCGGGCTGCTCGCCACCCCCGGAGGTGCTGTCCCTGGCGGCGGTGACCCTGGAAAACCCGCCCCGGGAGGCGGTACCCCGGGACGCGCCGCGCCTCGGCACGCCGCCCAGGCACCGGTGGCGCCGGGTACGGCTGCGCCCGGTACCGCTGCGCACGTCTCCGCCGGGCACGCGTCGGCCGGAGCCGGGATTCTCGGGGGCCGGCCGGCCGCCGCGACCGTGCCGGCCGGGCGGTCCGCTGCCGGTCACCCGCCGGTCGGCCGTACCGGTGGGCTGCACCGCCGCGTCCCCGGGGCCGCGCTGGCCGGGCTCGTCCCGGCGGGGGCCACCCGCTCCGCCGCCCTTCCACCGACCCCGGCAGCGACCCACCCGCTGACCGTTCCAGACCCGGACATCGCGCTGCTGACCCGGGTCCGAGACCTTCTGGAGGCCCGACTTTGAACCTCTCTCCGCCCGCGACTCCGTCCTCACGGCCATGAGGCGGGCGCTCAAGCAGCGTGTCGGAAGGAGACAACTGATCGCCTTGGAGACCGAGCTGCTGGCCGAACTCCGCGCCCTCAAGCATCGGGTACCGCATCTCGCGGGCGGGCTGGTGGCCAGCGTGGACGGCCTGCTGGTCGCCCACGACACCCACGGGACCGAACCCTCGGGCCTGGCGGCGATGACGGCGGCCTCCCTCGGCCTGGCGCAGCGGCTCGCCGACACGACCGGGCAGGGCGACTTCCGGGAGTCGCTGGTCCGCGGCGAGCACGGCTACGTCGCCACCTACGCGGCCGGCGGAAGCTGTGTGCTGACCCTCCTGGCGCACCCGGACGTGAACGTGGGCCGGCTGCACCTGGAGGCCAGGCGCTCCGCCGGGCGCATCGCCGAGCTCCTCGCCGACTCCCTCGCGCCCAAGGACGTGCGGGAGTCCAAGGAGGTGGGCTGACCGCCCGCCGCCCGAAGCACCGCCCGCCGAAGCACCACCCGCCGACCCGCCGACCTGTCGACAGCAGATCGGTCGATGGACAGATCTGTCGACGGGCAGACGTGTCGACTTCCGACCTTCCCACCTATCGACGTCCCACCGATCCCCAACCCACGAACGAACCGGAGAAACCGACATGACGGACGCAGCAGGCGCGCTCAAGCAGGCCATGACCGTGATCGAAGGCGCCCTCGGTGCCGCGCTGGTGGACTACAACAGCGGCATGGCACTCGCCACCCTCGACGGCCCCGGCGGGCTGGACCTCAACGTGGCCGCCGCCGGCAACACCGACGTGGTCCGGGCCAAGATGCGCACGATGGACATGCTGGGCCTGCAGGACGGCATCGAGGACATCCTCATCACCCTCAGCAGCCAGTACCACCTGATCCGGCCGCTCACCGGCCGCAGCGGCAAGGGCCTCTTCCTCTACCTCGCGCTGGACAAGAGCCGGGCCAACCTGGCGATGGCCCGCCACCAGCTGACGAAGATCGAGGCCGACATGGAGGTCTGACCCGCTCCGGGGCCCGGAACGGCCCGGAGCCCTCGGCGAGGTCCGGTCGACCCGTCCGTGGCACGGACCCTGCGTCGCGCGGCGCAGGGTCCGGCCCGGCCGCCGGTCCGGCCACCGGTCGCGGGTGCGGCCCGCTCAGCGGTCCGGGCCGCCCGTCCAGGTCACCTCGCCACCCGCCAGCCCGGAGCAGACGACCCCCTCGGGGGTGAGCACCGTCCAGGGCGCGACCACGGCGTGCGGCGGCACGGACAGGACGGTGTCGCCGTCGAAGACCAGCTCCAGGCCGCCGGCCGGGGTCACCCGGGCGGTTCCCACCGTCCGGCCGACCAGGGCGAGCAGCCGGACGGTCGGGCGGACGGCCGGCGCGGGGTAGAAGCGCTCCACCCCGGACGGCACGGCGAAGCGGAACTCGTGTGTCACCCGGACGGTCACCGGCCCGTCCAGGTCGATGTCGAGTCGCCCGCCGCCGCGGACCGAGTCCACCCGACGGCCGGCCAGGACGTCCGCGATTCCGTTCTCCATGCCTCCAGTGTGGACTGGGGCCACCGGTCGGTCGGCCCGGTCAGCGCACCGGTCGGCCCTCGACCAGCTCGGCCGGTCCGCCGGAGCCGCCGCGGGCGGCGAGCGCGGCGGCCGTCCGCGACCAGGACGGGGCGGACAGCAGCGCGCGTGCCTCGGCCGGGTCGCAGAGCCGCCATTCGACCAGTTCGTCCTCGGGCAGCGTGATCGAGGCGAGGCGCTCGTCCGACACGGTCCCGCCGTCGAACAGGTAGACGAGTACGGCGGTGTCCCGGTCGTGAGCCGGGTCCGCGCCCCGGCCGGGCAGCCAGTCGAGGGCCAGCAGCCGGCCCGGCTCGTACTCCCAGCCGAGCTCCTCGCGGATCTCCCGCCCGGCCGCCGCCCGGGGCAGCTCCCGGTCGGCCTCGATCCCGCCGCCCGGCAGCGTCCAGTACGGCTCCTCGCCGCCGCCCGGCCACGGCCGCAGGCGTACCAGCAGGACCCGCCCGGCCGTGTCGGTGAAGACGGCCCGGGCCTTCGCCCGGATCCGCGGCCGGCCGGCGATGTAGCCGGCCCGGTCCATCGGGGGAGCCGGCGGCTCGACGGCCGTCCCGGTGGTGTCCCCGGTGAGCGTCAGACCCGCCAACCGGGTGTACTCCGGGGGTGGTTCGACCGTCAGATGCTCCAGGGTGTGCCCGGCGGGGTGGCTGTCCTCCAGCTCCAGCGGACCGGCCGAGCGCGGCGCCCGCAGGCAGGCGGTGACCCGCCGGGAGAGGCGGGGCGGCAGCGCGTGGGCGGCCTGTTCGGCGGTCAGCCAGGTCCACCCGCCGACCTCGGCGGTGTCCGGAGCGAACGCGGCCGACTGCTCGGGGGTGAGCGGTTCGGCCCAGTAGAGGTGTGCGGCGATCGGCGGGCGGGAATCGTCGAGCGTCCAGTCGATGCAGGCCAGTGGGCCGAGCACGGGCGTGAACCCGAGCTCCTCGCGGACCTCCCGGACGGCCGTCGCGCGGGGCGACACGTCCTCCGGATCCCAGCCCCCGCCGGGGACGGCCACCGGGTGCTTCCGGTCGTACGGCAGCCGCACCACGAGCACCCGGCCGTCGGCGGACGGGAAGAGCACCCCGGCGGCTGCCAACAACTCACGTCCGAAGTCATTGCTCTGTCGGTCCGTCACTGATCCGACTCCCTCCCTCGATCCGGGCAGGTCGATCCGCCCGCTGCCCACCACGACACCCCACCCGCTCCGAACGGTTCCCCGCCGCTTACCTCAACGAACGGGCGGTACCGGCCGTAGCGGTCCGTCCGGCGGTGAGGCGCGATCACTTCGGCGGGCCGCCGTGCGGCCCGGCCGGCGCGAGCGCGTCGACCGGTCCGCGTGGGTCCGCGTCGACCGGCGCGAGCGCGCCGAGCGCGGCCGCCGCCGCCCGGGCCATCCGCTCGTCGTGGCGGCCGGTGGCGCCGCGCAGGCGTGCCCAGCCTTCGACGGCGGCCAGCGCGAGCAGGCCGGGGAGCAGGTCCGTGCTGCGGTCGGCGACCCAGCTGGTGCCGCGGGTGGCCATCCACCAGAGGTCGGCGACGGCGCCCGGGGGCGGGTCGACGGGACCGCCGGTGGGGGCCGGACCGAGCGGCCGGCCCGCGGCCGCGAGCAACTCGTGGAAGCCCCGGGCGATCAGCCGGTGCCCTTCGGCGCTGGGGTGGAGCCGGTCCACGCTCAGCAAGCCGCGCCGCGCCGTCCAGGGCAGGCCGGCGACGTGCAGGTGGAGGGCGTGGTGGCGCGCGGAGAGGGCGTGCACCACGGTGTTCACCGCGTCCATCCGGCGGGCCAGTGGCCGGGCCAGCGGCCTCGGCAGTCGCAGCAGCGTGCCCGGGTCGGGCAGGCACGCGGTGAGCACCAGGGCGCCGCCGCGGGAGAGTTCGCGGAGCGTGGTGTCCAGCTCCCGGGCGGTGCGGCCGATGTCGAACCCCGATCGCAGGGTGTCGTTGCCCCCGACCACCACGGCGGCCAGCCGGGGGCGCAGCACCAGCGCGGCGGGCAGCTGCTCGGTCGTCAGGTCGGTGGTGAGGGCCCCGCTCCGCGCGAGGTTGGTGAACTCGACGCCGACCCCCGGCGGAGCCAGTGAGCCGGAGAGCAGCGCCGCCCAGCCCCGCCAGCCGCCGGTGACCGGGTCACCGACGCCCTCCGTGAGGGAGTCGCCGAGGGCCACGAACCGCACCGGCTCGACGGCGCTCCCGGCACCCGCGTTCCGCTCCCCGCGCACGCCGCCCGGGGCCACCGCCGTCAGGGGCGGGGGCTCCTGGGGCACCGCCTCCGGGCGCGCCGTGCCCGGGAGCGTCTCGCCGCCCTCGTCCCCCACCACAGCTGTGCTCATCGCGCCTCCTCCGCCCCGGCGGCCGGGGAGACCGCCCGGTCCTGCACCCGCTCCTGGGCGGGGTCCTGGTCCTGCCCCCGGTCCGGCGTCCCGAGCGGCGCCGGCACCACGGCCGCCGCACGGTGCGCGGCGAGGAAGGCCGCCACGGCGGCGGGCCAGCCGTACTGTTCGGCCCGGGCGCGGGCGGCGGCGCGGCGCTCCTCCTCGGGGCGTGCGAGCAGCTCACGCGCCGCCCCCGCGAATCCCGCGCCGGTGTCGTCGGCCGCGACACCGGCCGGGCCCACCAGGGCGGGCAGCGCCGAGGACCGGCTGACCGCGACCGGGGTGCCGCACGCCAGCGCCTCCAGCGCGGCCAGCCCGAAGGTCTCGACCGGTCCGGGGGCGAGCACCACGTCGGCGCAGCCGAGCAGCCGGGCCAGTGCGCCCCGCCCGGCCACGTGCCCGAGGAAGCGCACCGGCAGCCGGAGCCGCCCGGCCCGGGTGGCCAGCCGAGACCGGAGCGGTCCGGTGCCGGCCACCACCAGGACGGCCGGCAGCCCGGCCGAGGACAGCTCGGCGAGGGCGTCGACGGCGCGCTCGGGGTGCTTCTCCGCTGAGAGGCGGGAGCAGAGCACCAGCAGCGCCTGCCCCGGGTCCGCGTAGCGCGCCCGCTCGTCCGCCCGCTCGGCGGCCGTGAGGGGGCGCATGGCGGTCAGGTCCACCCCCAGCGGTGCCTGCGCGAGGTTTCGTACGCCCAGGCGGCGGAACTCGGCGGCCGCCCAGCCGGTGGTGCAGACCACGGTGTCGTAGGACCGGGCGGTGCGGAGGTTGAGCCGGTCGGCGGCCGCGGTGGCGAGCGGGCCGGGCAGGCCCCAGGTGCGGAGCAGCCCGGCGGTGCTCTCGTGCGACACCATGACCGAGCGCAGGCCGTGGCGCCGGGCCCAGCCGCCGGTCCAGCGCAGCGTCGTGCGGTCGGAGACCTCCAGTCGGTCCGGCGCCAGCCGGGTCAGCTCGTGGGCGAGCGCCCGCCGGTCGGTGAGCAGCCGGTAGCCGCCGCTGCCGGGCAGCACCGGTCCGGGCAGGGTGACCACCAGCCCCTGCGCGGTCTCCTCCTCCGTCCGCCGCTCGCCGGGGACGACCAGCACCGGTGTGTGGCCGGCGGACCGGTAGCCCTCGCCGAGGTGGCGCAGGGCCGTGCGCAGTCCGCCCGAGACCGGGGTGACGAAGTTCGCCACCCGGACGATCCGGAGCGAGGCTCTGTGGTCGGTCATGCCGGCAGCTCCTCCACCACCGGGGCGCCCTCGGCGGGGCGCGTCGGGGCCGCCGTCGGGGCCGCGCCCTCGCGGCCCGGTCCGGTCGCACCCGTGACCTCGGCCACCGCCGTGCCGGGGTGCTCGGCCAGCACCTCCGCGTAGTGCCGCAGCAGGAGGTCCCCGACCGCCTCCCAGGTGCGGGCCGTCACGTCCGCCCGCCCGGCCCGCCCGTAGGCGGCCCGCAGCTCAGCGTCGCCGGCCAGCGTGGTGACCGCCCGGGCCACCGCCGCGCCGTCCCTCGGCGGCACCAGCAGGCCGGTCCGGCGGTGGCCGACCAGGTCCAGCGGCCCCCCGGCGGCCGGCCCGATCACCGGGACCCCGCTGGCCATCGCCTCCTGGATGGTCTGGCAGAAGGTCTCCAGCGGGCCGGTGTGCACGAACACGTCCAGGGTGGCGAAACAGCGCGCCAGCTCCTCCCCGGTCCGGCGGCCGAGGAAGACCGCGCCGGGCATCGCGGCCCGCAGCCCCGGTGCGGACGGTCCGTCGCCGATCACCACCACCCGCACCCCGGGCAGAGCCGAGGTGCTCGCCAGCAGGTCGACCCGCTTCTCGGGCGCGAGCCGCCCGACGTACCCGACCAGCACCTCCCCGCCGGGCGCGAGGGCCCGGTGCAGCGTCTCGTCACGGTGGCGCGGGTGGAAGCGGACCGAGTCCACCCCGCGCGGCCAGAGCCGCACCCGCGGCACGCCGTGCGCGGTGAGGTCCTGTGCCGCCGGGGTGGAGGGGGCGAGGGTGCGGGCGGCGGCACGGTGGATGGTCCGGATCCGGTGCCAGGCCGCGGCCTCGCCCAGCCCGCGGCCCGCGCGGTAGGCGTGCGCGTACCCGGCGAGGTCGGTCTGGTAGACGGCGACGGCGGGGACACCCAGCCGGGCGGCGGCCTGCATCCCGCGCGCGCCGAGCACGAACGGGCTGGCCAGGTGGACGATGTCGGGCCGGTGCCCGGCGATCGCGGCCGTCAGCTGCCGGCCGGGCAGCGCGATCCGGACCTGCGGGTAGCCCGGCAACGGGACGGACGGGACGCGGACCACGGGCAGCTCGGCCGCCCCCGTCCCGCCGCCGAAGACGTGCGGCGGGCACTCGGCCCCCCGCGCGGGTGCCGGGGTGATGACGAGCGGCTGGTGGCCCCGGCGGACCAGATGCTCGGCCGTCCGCAGCACGCTGTGGGCGACTCCGTTGACCTCGGGCGGAAAGGATTCGGTGACGATGACGACGCGCATGCCAACGTTCTGTCCGCATCCGGCGTGCAGGCGGCCAAAGGGATCTGTCGAACAAACGAACGCGGGTCGGCGATTGTGCCACCGACCCGCGTTTGCGCCCTCACCCGCCCGAAGCGCGGTGCGTCCGCCCTACCGGGCCGGACCGGCCGCCGTCTCCTTGAGCTCCGCGTAGGGCGCGAGCTTCCGGATCGACTCGATGCTCCTGATGCAGTCGTCCCGGCTCTCGTGCGGATCGCCCGTCACCACGACGGTGCCGTTGCTCGCCTTGAGCCGGAACCGGTGCATGCCGGTCTCGTCGGTGTACAGCTCGAACTTCCCTGCCATGGCAGTGTTCGCCTCTCGTTCGGGTAGCCCCCTCGAACGGCAACGTACGCACAAACCCCTTGCGCTGCATGCCATAAGGGCCATCCGAGGCACCTGATCGGGCGTGTCGCGGTGCGGAACGGTTAGAGCGCTGAGCTCGAGATGGGGCTGGGCCTACGGTGGGGCTGCGCTCTGGGGCGTGTGAGACCCGGGGTAGCGGCGAACACCCTGATGCCACCCCCGGACGTGCTCACGCGAGCGCGAGCTGAGGGGCAGCCGCAGACTTCTTCGCTCGGACTCGACGCAGTGCCGTGAGCTTCCCGCCGCCGGGGCGAGCCTCAGGCGCGGCGACGACCTGTGGTTGAGGCAGACGCTGGATCTGTCCGGCTCGAGGGACTGCAGCGAGTGCTGCTTCCGCGTGGGCACGTTGGTACTTTGGGAGCACATTGGTGTAGAGGTCCATGGTGATCTGGATGCCGCTGTGCCCCAACTGTTCGGAGATTGCCTTCGGGTCAGCGCCGCCGGCGTGAGCGATGCATGCAGCGCCGTGACGGAGACCATGAAGGGAGATCGGCGGTAGGTCTGCCATGGGGAGTCTCGTCCGATTGCGACGTCAACCTCAGCCGAGCCATACAACGCCAGCGGCGGCTTACGTGCTGGCCAGTGGCGGGGAGGCCATGGACAGCGGCTTTGCCGGTATGGCAGGGGGCAGGGAAGCTACGCCTGCCAAGGCCGTGTGGGAGTACCGTCCGGATCCAGGCCGCTGGGCCACCATTTGTTTGCAAGGTGGCTCACCGTGCCTGCAGCTCCGGCATCGGCGGCGAGCCGCGCGAAGCCCACTGCTTCTTTGTTCCTTCCCGCCCGATCCGCAATTGTTGCCAGTCGCGCCGATGCTCGGTAGTTGCCAGCATGTGCACAGAGTTTGGCGAGGCGCCCAGCCTCCGACCAGTCGCCAGCCTCGGCGCGGAGTGCTGTGATCTGGTACAAAGCGTGTCCGTTGCCGGCATCGGCGGCTAGGCAGGCGAGATGCTCTGCCCCCGCCCAGTCGCGGGCTTCGGCCCGGACAAGGGAGGCTGTAACTAGGGCGGCTGTGGAGACGCCAGCGGTACTGACAGGCTTGCCCGCCGCGACGGATTGAGCAAGGCGTTCGGCGTCCCTTAAGGCCGAAGCCGCGGCGTGCAGTCTTGCCACCTCCCCCAGGGCTCGTGCGTCTCCGGTGTCGGCTGCCTGTTGAGCGAGCCGTTCAGCCTCGGTCCACTCCCCGGCCTGAGCGCGCAGTCTTGCCACCTCCCCCAGGGCTCGTGCGTCTCCGGTGTCGGCTGCCTGTTGAGCGAGTTCTTCAGCTCGGGGCCAGTTGTCGGCGTTGGCGCTGAGGACTGCGAGTCGGGTGAGGGCGCTCGTATCGCCGGTTTGGGCGACGAGCCGAGCCAGGCGGTCAGCGTCAATCAAATTGCCAGACGCAGCACGAAGTTTCGCAATCTGCACCAGGGCTCGGGTGTCTCCGGTGTCGGCTGCCTGTTGAGCGAGTTCTTCAGCTCGGGGCCAGTTGTCGGCGTTGGCGCTGAGGACTGCGAGTCGGGCGACGGCGCTCGTATCGCCGGTTTGGGCGACGAGCCGAGCCAGGCGTTCGGCTTCGTCCCATTGATCGGCCTCAGTGTGGAGGTCCATGACCTGTGTCAGAGCCCGGGTGTTGCCAGCGTCGGCAGCTGCCTGAGCCAAGTGTTCGGCGTCTGTCCACTCTCCCGAGAGTGCTCGAAAGCTGGACAGCCGGGCAAGGGCGTAGGTGTTCCCCCCGCCTGCGGCCAGACGCGCGAGGGCCTCGGCTTCGGCCCATCTCCCATCTCTAGCGTGGACAACTGCTACGCGGCCAATGGTGGTCATGTCGCCGGCTAGCCGAGCAAGGCGCTCGGCCCCTGCCCAGTCTCCACTATCGGCCTGGAGGTGTCCTACCCAACCCAGGAGATACGTGTTTCTGGCGGCGGAGGCAAGGCGCTCCGCCTGCGCGAAGTCCCGACTACGAGCGGCCTCCCTGATGGCTGACCAGGTCATCGGGTCAATACCCCGCGTGGCCGTGGCGCGGTAGTCGAGATGATGAGCCCATTGCAGACGGTGGCGGACGCGAGCTTCTCCAGCTAGGTGAGCGAGAGTATGGGCACTAGCAAGGTGGTTGTGAGCGGCCAGCCAGAAGGAGTCGGGCGGGCATGAAAGGCGGCGAGCCGTACGGCCGTGTTGCTCAAGGTAGTCGGCGAGTCGGAAGGTTCGCCCCGCGGCCAGGGTGGGTGAGGGGATATGAGGTGAGGAACTGGGCAGCCGGTTGGTCGGGCGTGGGTCAATAGCGCGCAGAGGACTGTGTTTGCCATGGACCGGCATGGCCAGTTCAGCGTAGGCGTCCTCGACCCAGGTGCCTGGGAGGGTTCCGTAGTCGTGATCGTCGACGTAGTCGGTCGCCGCGTCGCTAAGAAAAGCCTCTGATAGGTCGAGTCCGATGCCGAGGCGGCGGGCGTCCATCGCGGCTTCCAGCAGAGCGCGGGCACCTGGCGTGCTGTGCTGGTAACGATGCAGGAGCTCAGGTGCGCCAGCGAGGTCCTGAGCGACACGACCATTCTTTGCTGTACGAGTGAGAGCGTCAGCGAGGATTTGGTCGCCCCCGTTCGCCAGGTCGGTTGCTGCGTCTACCGCGTCCTGGTCGAAGATCTCGGGGACGGCGACCAGCCGCCCAGCGAGGAGTTCGCGAACTCGGCTGTGAGGGTCCGGCTGGCCAGCGAAGGGCAAAGCAGTGTACTGCTGGACGTACGGAGGCCACAGAGTTCCCAGCACGAGCACGGGTGCACGGTCGTGGTCATGAAGCAGGGCATGCAGAGCAGCAGCAATACGCTCGCCGTAGTGAGGATTTCCAAGGTAATGCTGAGCTTCGTTGAGCCAGACCACGGTGAATGGCCCAACCCTATGGAGGTCTTCCAGGGCGGCCTCTGCGCGCGTCGGGTCGAAGGGATGCCAGAGCCTCCATTCGGGCCCGGACAGTGGCTGGACAGCTTCCCAGCAGGCGCGAGTTTTACCTGTTGATGACGACCCAACCAGTACCAGCATTTGGCTCTGACCTTCCCCAACTGCGCGCACGACGTCGGCGAGGACCTGGTCATGGGTACGAGTCACATACCTTGGCAGAGCCTGATGCGCCCTCATTCCAGGCACTCCGACTGTGCCGGCGGGGTGGACCTCGAGGGCGAGTGGATCCCACTCGCCAATAGGACGCCCCATCACCCGGTTGTCGGCGCCATTTTCTGCGCCTGCGGTTCCGGGGAGCTTCGACGACAGTGAGACGGTCACGTTGTGGCCTTGGATCAGAGCGCCATGGACGATGCCATCGATCACGCGATTGTTCGCCACCGTTGGGCCGCCAACCGAGCCGGCTCGTTCTTCCTGCTGTTCTCCCAGCGTCACATTGCTCTGGCCGCCAGCGGCCCGTTGCTCTCCCACAGACCGTCCCTCTTCTATCGGACCTCGTGCGTGCTTCACCGGAACTCATCCTCGCTCATCGCCGAGTCTGGCGGACGCTGGATGATGGAACTGAGGTTGTTCCGAGATCTTCAAGATCAGAGCCGTGATGGATCCTCGAACCCCACGGCCCTAGCCAAGCACCTCCTGAGGAGAGTCAGAAGCAGCCGGCGGGGCTGGACCCGTAGCGGGGAGAGTCACTGCATTGAAGGGGCCGTCCTCCGGGATGAGTCTTCTCTGGTGCGAGACGCGACGCCCCAGATCGGTGACTCGGCGTGAGCCGCGCTCATGGCTGCAGCCCCTGCAGTGGGGACGCTGTGGGGACATAGCGGCGAAGGGAGGCAGTGAACGAACGATGGGTGCGGTAGATCAGGGAACCCGAGAGGCCTCTGACCTGCGAAAACAGGTAGAGGCTGCGATGGTCGATGAAGGCTAGTGAAAATCCCTGTGGAACTCGAACTTCCCTGCCATTGGGTCTTCACCTTTCGGTCCGGTAGCCCCCTCGCACCGCAACCTAGGCCCAAGTTCCCACCACCGCACGCCAGATGGGCCAGATGGGTCACCCCGTACCGCGATCGGGCTGGGCGCCTCCGGGCGGTGCTGCTCGCGGGCCAGGATGCCGGTGGCCCGCGACGAGCGCCAGTCGAACAGGAGCGTGCCGTCGCTGCGCGGCTCCGGCACGAAGTCGCCGTTCGCGCACGTCGTCCGGGGGTTGCGGGTGACCCTCTCGTGGCCGGTCAGCCGTTTCGGGAGGCGCTCGGTGAGCAGCCAGAGCGTGGTGCAGCCGAGCGGTGAGTACTCGACGTCCGCGAACTCCTCGCCGATCCGCGCGTCGCGGATCCGTACGAGGAGGACGTGCTTCTCGCGGCCCTGGGTGATGCTCCCGCCCCACGTCCCGGCTCAGGACGCCGCCGTGGCGGTGGCCACCGGGCCCGGAGCCGTCGACGCGTACGTGCTCGCCGGTGCCGAGGCGGCGGCCGGCCCGTCGGAGGACGCCGGGTGCGGGGAGTCGTTCCCCGCAAGCTGCCACCAGGTCAGGACGGCGGCGAGTCCCGCGAGCAGCGTCCCGAGACCGCCGAGGTCGGTGGACCAGTGGCCCAGCCGGGCTCGAACGGCTTGCTGCCGTGACCGCCCGGGCGGTGCGCCGGGTCTGCCGCCCGGAGTGTTCCCCGGCCCGCCACCGCCGCTCGGCCCGCCACCGCTGCCCGGACCGGTCCTTGGCCCCGGGCCGGTACCCCTGTCGTTGCCATCCCGACCACCCCCGGCGGCATCGTTCCCGCTGCCGGAGGCTCGAACCGCGTGGTCGCTCCCCGGTAGACGCCCGCACCGGGCGACTTCCCCACGCGGTCCGCGGGCGCTCCTCCGGAGGCCGGACGTCAGGCGCGCAGTTCCGGTGCCCTGTCGACGGATCCGCCCGGGGGAGTGCTCGCCGGTTCGGCCGTCGGTGCGGCCAGCGCCGCCAACCGCCTTTCGCAGGAGCGGCGTTGTACGACGGAGAGTCCCGCGACGGCGGCGCCGAGGGTGAGCCAGCCCGCCGGCCCGGCGGCCATCACCGCGCCGGTCAGCAGAAGCGGACCGGCCGACTTCTGGACGGACTGGGCCATGCCGGCCACGCCCAGGTAGGAGGCCCGGGCCCGTTCGGGTGCCAGCGAGACGGCCAGCTCCCAGGAGCTCACCGACCGCATCAGCTCGGCGGCGGTGACCAGCATCGCCGCGACCAGCAGGGCGGCCGCCGCCGACCAGGCTCCGCCGCCGGTGCCGAGTGCCACGACCGCGCAGCCCGCCGACATCGCTACCCCGTACAGGGTGACCGCCGCCGCCGCGCGGTGCGGGCCCTCGGCGCTTGCGGAGACCCGGAGTTGGAGCACCACCACCAGGACGGTGTTGATCGCGAGGAAGGCGGGCACGAGGGCGTGCGGCGCCGAGGTGTGGTTCACCAGCCAGAGCGGAAGCCCGACGTTGAGCACCGAGTCGTCCAGGCTCATCGGGATGTCCAGGAGGACGAAACGCAGGTACCCGCGGTCCCGCCACGGGCTGGGTGCCGGCTCCTGTGCCGGGGCGCCCGGCGTATCGGCCCGCGCCGCGACCCGGCCGCCACCGCGCGGTTCCCGGGTGCGCCACACCAGGGCGGCGGTCACCGCGAAGGACAGCGCGTTGCCGAGGACCAGTGCCCGGTAGGCGTCGGTGGTGCCCACCGCCAGGCCGACCGCCGCGATGCCCGCGCCCAGCGCGTACCCGGCGTTGGCCGCGCTGCGGGTGAGTGCCTGGTAGGTGGAGCGCCGCTCGCCCGTCGCCCGGGTGGCGAAGAGCATCTCCAGCGTCTTGGCCGCCCGCTCGCCCAGGGAGGTCACCGCCATCACGGCGAGCAGCGCGGTGTAGCCGTCGCAGACCAGCAGCAGGCCCATCGTGGCGATCCGCACCAGGTGGCACCCGATCAGCAGCCCCCGGACGGGAAACCGTTCGGCCAGCTGCCCGGCCAGCGGGGAGCCGGCGATGCCCGCCACGGCGGCCACGCCCAGCAGCAGGCCGACCTGCTGCGCGTCCAGCCGGGTGACGAAGGTGAAGTACAGCACCGAGGCCGCGGCCCACACCCCCGTGCCGGTCCGGTCCAGGAACTGGGCGAGCAGCATGATCCGCCCGTCCCGTCCGCCCGGTGGCCGCCGCAGCTGCGCCAGTAGTCCGCCCCCGTGCTGTGCCATGACCCCTGCCCCTCGCCGTTCCGGTGTTCGGAGAGCAGCCTGCCGGACATGAATCTCGACGTCAAGATACTTGATGTCAACAGACCTCGTGAGGGGACTTGCGGGGAGCACCACCCGCCGCCCGGCCGACCTGTCGGACCTCGAAGCTAGGCTGGGAAGCCCGCTGTCCGCACCGCTCCGGAAGGCCCCGGCCGATGTACGCCCTGCACGCGCTCTGGCGAGCCGACGGCCGCCTCGCCCTCTGGGCGGAGGATGCCGCGGTGTACCGGGAGGGCCGCGCGGCGGCCGACCGGAGTGCGGCGGACGGCGCCCGGGCCGGCGCCCATCCGTTCGCCTGCGCGGCCGCCGACGTCGCGCGTCTGCTGGGCGCGATCGGGCCGGGCCTCGACTGGCTCGCCGGCCAGGGGGCGGAGCGCTGGACCGGCCTGCTGCTGCCCGCCCTCGGCGGCCGACCGGTGCCCTCGCCCGATCTGCCGGTCGGAGCCGCGCCGCGCGGGGTCACGCTCAGCCCCTGGCGGGTGC
Source organism: Kitasatospora sp. NPDC028961 (assembly GCF_055564815.1). Classification (NCBI taxonomy): domain Bacteria; kingdom Bacillati; phylum Actinomycetota; class Actinomycetes; order Kitasatosporales; family Streptomycetaceae; genus Kitasatospora; species Kitasatospora sp. NPDC028961. Next base: position 114,338 of record NZ_JBVHVO010000018.1, read on the forward strand.
CGACGCTGCTGTTCGACGCCGCCGAGGCGGCCCAGCTGCTGGGTGCCCTGCACGACCCGCACTGGCCGGGTGCGACCGTCGAGTTCCCGGGCGGCGAAACCGTCGAGGTCGCCTACGGCGCCTCGCTGCGCTGGCTGTCCGCCGTCCACGACCTCGCCTGGCGGCTGGTCGGGCGAGGGCGGCTGCTGCCCGCGCTGGAGCAGGAGCGGCCGGGGGAGTGGTACGCGCGCTGGCGGCCCGCGCCGGACGCCGCGGCCCGCCGGGAGCTCGCGGCCCTGGCCGCCGGCTGCCCCCCGGTCTGCCGCGCCGAGCACGCGCCCGCATCGCCCGCGCCCGGAGCGCCCACGTCCGGCCAGCACACGCCCGCACCGCCCGCGCCCGGACCCCCCACGCCCGGACCACGGACAACGGAGCCGGCCCCGGCCGGGCGCAGCGCCGTCGACCTGTCGACAGAACTGCTGGACACCCTGGTCGACCGCGAGGCCCGGGCCGCGCTCGCGGACCTCGAACCGCCCGCCGAACCGTGGCTCGCCGCGCTCCACTCCGCCGACGGCCGGCTTCCCGAGCGCCCGCCCGCCGACCTGCCCGAGCGGCTCGCCGGCTGGTACGCCGCCCGGTCGCCGGACAGTCCGGTCCGGCTGAACCTGCGCCTCGGCGAACCGCTCGGCCCGGACCCGGACGACCCCGACGGCGGCGCCGTCGCCGACTCCTGGCGGCTCGACCTGCTGGTCCAGGCCGCCGACCGGCCGTCCCTGGTGGTCCCCGCCGCCGCGCTGTGGGCCGAGGACGAGGCGTACGCGGCCCTGGCCCGCACCGTCCCGGATCCGGCCGAGGCCTACCTGGCCGAGCTCGACCGGGCCGCCCGGATCCACCCGCCGCTGCGCACCGCCCTGCTGGACCCCCGCCCCACCGGTGTCGACCTGGACCGCGACGGCGCGCTGGACTTCCTGCGTGCGGCGGCGCCGGCCCTCACCCGGGCCGGCTTCGGGGTGCTGCTCCCGGCCTGGTGGCAGCGGCGCCCCCGGATCGGGCTGGTCCTCACCGCGGCTCCGGCCGCCACCCCCGGCGCGGTCAAGCGCACCGCGCAGATCGACCGGGATGCCGTACTGGCCTTCCAGTGGCAGCTCTCGCTCGGTGAACTGGCCCTCACCGAGCAGGAGTTGGCCGAACTTGCGGCCGCCCAGCAGGGCCTGGTCCGGCTGCGCGGCCGCTGGATCGAGGTCGACCAGGCCCAACTCGCCGCCGCGGTGAGGTTCCTGGCCGACCACGGCAGCGGCACGATGGAGCCGGTCGAGCTGCTCCGACTGGCCGTGGACGACCGCGCCAGTGTGGACGGCTTCCCCGTCACGGCCGTCCACGCGACCGGGCCGATCGGCGACCTGCTGGCCGGTCGGCCCGGCGACGCCGACCGGACGCCGCAGCTGCCCGAGGCCTTCACCGGCACTCTCCGCCCCTACCAGCGAAGGGGGTTGGCCTGGCTGGACGCCATCGGGCGGCTCGGCCTGGGCGCGGTGCTCGCCGACGACATGGGGTTGGGCAAGACCGTCCAGACCCTCGCCCTGCTCGCGCTGGAGCAGGAGCGCGGCGCGGCCGGGCCCACCCTGCTGGTCTGCCCGATGTCGCTGGTCGGCAACTGGCAGCGGGAGGCCGCCCGGTTCGCCCCCAACCTGCGCGTGCACGTCCACCACGGCGCCGACCGCTCGGCGCCCGATCCGTCCGCCGATCTGGTGATCACCACCTACGGGCTGGTCCAGCGCGACGTCGCCGACCTGCGGCGGATCCGCTGGCGGCGGATCGTCGCCGACGAGGCCCAGCAGGTGAAGAACCCGGCGGCCCGGCAGTCCAGGGCGCTGCGATCACTGCGCTCCGGCCCCCGGATCGCCCTCACCGGCACCCCCGTCGAGAACCGGCTGGCCGATCTGCACGCCGTCCTGGACTTCGCCAACCCCGGCCTGTTCGGCAGTGCGGAGTCGTTCAAGGAGCGTTTCTCGATCCCGGTCGAGCAGTCCGGCAACGCCGAGGTCGCGGCCCGGCTGCGGCGGTTGAGCGGTCCGTTCCTGCTCCGCCGGAGCAAGAGCGACCCGCTGATCGCCCAGGACCTCCCGGCCAAGCAGGAGTTCACCGTCCACTGCGGGCTCACCGCCGAACAGGCCGGCCTCTACCGGGCGGTGGTCGCCGATCTGCTGCGGCGCCTCCAGGGCATCCGGGGCGTGGAGCGCAAGGGGGCGGTGCTGGCGGCGATCGGCCGGCTCAAGCAGGTCTGCAACCACCCGGCCCAACTCCTCCACGACGGAACGGAGGTGGCCGGGCGCTCGGGCAAGGTCGAGCGGCTGGTCGAGGTGCTGGAGGAGGCGCTGGCCGAGGGGGACCGCGCGCTGGTCTTCACCCAGTACGCCGAGTTCGGCGCGATGCTCCAGCCGTACCTGAGCCGCCGCCTCGGCGGCGAGGTGCTGTACCTGCACGGCGGGGTGCCCCGGGGGCGGCGGGACGACCTGGTCGAGCGGTTCCGGGCCCCGGACGGCCCGCGGGTCTTCCTGCTCTCGCTCAAGGCCGGCGGCACCGGTCTGAACCTCTCCGCCGCCAACCAGGTGATCCACCTGGACCGTTGGTGGAACCCGGCGGTCGAGGACCAGGCCACCGACCGGGCGCACCGGATCGGCCAGCGCCGCGACGTGCAGGTCCGGCGGCTGGTCTGCGTCGGTACCGTCGAGGAGCGGATCGCCGACCTGATCTCCGCGAAGCGCGCGCTGGCCGACGCCGTGGTCGGCGGCGGCGAGCAGTGGCTGGCCGAGCTGTCCACCGAGCGGCTGCGCGAGCTGCTGACCCTGTCCGCCGACGCGATCGGGGAGTGACCCGCCGCCATGCCACCACCCGATGACCGCCCGTTGACGGAGTCGCTCGACACCTTCTGGCAGGGCAGGGTCCCGCCCCCGATCGAGGCCGCCGACGCCGGCCCCGAAGCGGCCCCGGCCGTCGACGGGTTGGTCGCCTCCGGGATCACCGTGCGCGGCCGCCCACTGGAGGCGCTGCTCGCCCCCGCGTACCGGCGGTTCACCGACACCGGCTGACCGGCGAGGAGGTTCCCTCCCGGCCCCGCCCCGCCGGGCGAGCGGCCCCTCCCGGTCCCAACCGCGCCGCCGGTACCCGCGGTTCACGCCGCGGGCACCGGCCGGGCAGGCGGCAGGCCGGGCTACCGAGCCGTCAGCGGGTAGTGGTCGGAGAGGTCGTTGTAGGTGTAGCTCGTACCCCAACTGCTCACCGTCCAGGGCGAGCTGTGGAAGCGGACCACCGTGTTGGTGTAGCGCGCGGGCCGGGCGTGGTCGGCCCGGTAGAGGACGTAGTCCAGGTCCTCCTTGGGCTCACCGGGGTAGCGGTAGGCGGCGATCGAGTTGTCGACCGTGTCGAAGGAGTTGGCCCAGCCGTCGCGGGTGTCGGCGGGCGCCACGTTCGCGTTGGTCAGCAGCGACGGGTACTCGCTGCCGTGCGAGTCGATGTTGAGGTCGCCCGCGATCAGCACCGGCTCGGCGGCCGGGATGTTCTTGCCGTCGATGAACGCCTTCATGGCCTTGAGCTGCGCCGCCCGGACCGCCGCGGGCTGCCCGGCCGAGCAGCCGGTGTCGGTGGACTGCAGGTGCGTGCCGATGACGTGCGTGCGCAGGCCGTTGACGTCCAGCACCGCGTAGACGAAGCCCTTGTTCGACCACCAGTCGCTGCCGCAGGCGTCCTTGAAGACGTACTGCTCCTTGCGCAGGATCGGCCACTTGCTGAGCAGCGTCACCCCGCCGTCCTCCGGGGTGGTGGAGGTGTAGCTGCCGCTGGTGGCGTCCCAGCCGGAGGTCGAGCGGCCGACCACGGGGGTGTGGTACGGGTACGCGGCGGAGGCCTGTGCGGTGAGCAGGTCGGAGGCGCTGTTGTCGAAGGCCTCCTGGAGCACGACCACGTCGTGGCCCTGGAAGACGTCGGTGGCGGCGATCGCCTTGGCCCGGTAGTCCTGGCCCCAGTTGGGGTACAGGTTCTTGCTCATCAGGAAGACGTTGTACGTCAGCACGTCGAGCGGCGCGACCGACGGGGTGGCGGCGCTCGCGGTCGGCGCGGTCACCGCCTGGGCGGCGGCGCAGGGGGCGAGCAGGGCGGCGGCGACGGCACCGGCGGCGGCGAGTCGCGAGGCGCGCCGGAGGGTGGTGGGAGTTGGCATGCGCGCAGTCAACGCGCTCCCGGCCACGTCCGGCAAGACGTTCGACAAGCAGTTTGTGAACTCATCGGTAACTCAAAGATGTCTGCTCAACTGGCTTTCCGGATCGTGGACTTGCCTGGACAACTTGTTCGGCCACCACATGTGCCGGTCCAGGTCCATGGTCAGCGCGGTGACCAGCACCGAGCGCACCACCAGGGTGTCCAGCAGCACTCCGAGTGCCACCGCGAAGCCGATCTCGGCGAACCCCACCACCGGCAGCGTCCCGAGCACCGCGAAGGTGCTGGCCAGGATCAGCCCGGCGGAGGTGATCACCCCACCGGTCGCGGCCAGCCCGGCCACCGCCCCCTGCCGGGTGCCGAGTCGGGCGGACTCCTCCCGCACCCGGCTCATCAGGAAGATGTTGTAGTCGATGCCGAGCGCGACCAGGAAGACGAAGACGAACAGCGGGAACGCGTTGTCCTGGCCCTCGAAGTGGAAGACGTGCTCGAAGAAGAACGCGCTGATCCCGAGCGCCGCCGCGTAGGAGAGCACCACGGTCGCGATCAGCACCAGCGGCGCGGTGACGGCCCGCAGCAGCACCGCCAGGATCACCAGCACCACGCCGAGCACCAGCGGGATGATCGTCCGGTTGTCGTTGGCGGCGGCCCGTCCGGCGTCCAGGATTACCGCCGTGCTGCCGCCCACCTTGGCGTCGGCGTTCGGCACCGCGTGGACGGCGGCCCGCACCCGGTCCACGGTGTCCTTGGCGGCCTGGCTGTCCGGCGGGTCGGCGAGCGTGGCCTGGAACAGCGCCTGCCCCTCGTGGGTGGTCGGGGTCGACGTCCCGGCGATCCCGGGGGTCTCCTGCGCCACCGCGCGGACGGTACCGGCCTCGCCCGCCGCGCTGATCACGGTCAGCGGAGCGCCGGTGCCGCCGGGGAAGTGCTGCTCCAGCACCTGCTGGCCGACCACCGAGTCCGGCGTCCCGGTGAACGAGCCGGCCGTGCTCAGACCGGTGGCGTTCAGCGAGACCAGCCCGATGCAGCAGGCCCCGAGGGCCAGCGCGGTGCCGATCCACACCTTGCGCGGACGGCGGTTGATCCAGCCGCCGACATGGGCCCACCGGCCGGTCCTGGTCGGCTCCGGCGTCCCGTACGCGGGCTTGACCGGCCAGAACACCCAGCGGCCGACGACCACCAGCAGCGCCGGCAGCAGCGTCAGCATCGCGGCCAGGGCGACCAGCACGCCGATCGCGCAGACCGGGCCGAGGCCCCTGGTGGAGTTCATCTCGGCGACCAGCAGGCAGAGCATCGAGGCGACCACGGTGGCCGAGGAGGCCAGGATCGCCGGCCCGGCCCGGTGCAGCGCGAACGCCATCGCCTCGTGCCGGTCCTCGTGCCGGCGCAGCTCCTCCCGGTAGCGGGCGGTGAGCAGCAGCGCGTAGTCCGTGCCGGCGCCCAGCACCAGCACGATGAGGATGCCGGCGCTCTGCGCGTTGACGGTCAGTCCGGAGTGCTCGGCGAGGAGGTAGATCACGGCCTGGGAGACGACGAGCGCGCCCGCCGCGGAGATCAGCGGCAGCGCCCAGAGCACCGGGCTGCGGTAGGTGAGCAGCAGCAGGATGATCACCACGCTGATGGTGGCGGCCAGCAGGGTGCCGTCGATGCCCGCGAACGCCTCGGCCTGGTCGGCGCCGACCCCGGCCGGGCCGGTGACGTGGGTGGCCATGCCCATGCTGTTGTCGGCGGCGGTCGCGCGCATGCTGTCCACCGCCGGACGCAGGTCCTGCCAGCCGCCGGTGCCGATGTCGACCGGCACGATCGTCTGCATCGCCTGGCCGTCGGCGGAGACCACCGGTCCGACCACCGGCCCCAGGACGTGCGGGGCGCTCGCGAAGGCCGTCGCGTCGCGGGCGGCCTCGACCCGGTCGGCGGGGGTGATCCCGCCGTCCCGCTGGTAGACCACCACGGCCTGCGCGGTGTCGACCGGTTGGAAGGCCCGCTGTTCGTTCAGGACCTGGGTGGACTCCGCGTTGCCCGGCAGCCAGCTGGACGCCTGGTTGTCCTCGGCGTCGGTGAGTTTGCCGGCCAGTGGCCCGGCCACCACCAGCAGCACCAGCCACAGCGCCAGGACCACCCACTTGCTGCGGCGGCCGCACGGCAGGGTGGCCAGCTTCCGGGTCGGGCTCATCGGAAACTCCCAGGGGCCTCGGGCGTCAGTCGTCCCAGCCTCCCACCGCCCCCGCTACCCGGCAGCCCGGGCTGAACCGGTCGGGGGGCGGCCCGTACCGAACCGGGCGGGGGCGGCCCGCCGGGCGTGGTCCGCGAGCCGCCCGCGGCGCCGGAGCCCGGCGGCTACGCCGGTACGGCGGCCCGCGCGCGGAGCTCCTTCAGGACCGCGATGTCCCTCGCGTGCCCGGTGCCGTCACCCCCGTGCTTGCGGTCCGGGGTCTCCACCAGAAGCGGGACACCGGCTGTCGCGGGGTGCTCGAAGAGCTCGCGGAACGGCTCCGCCCCGATCAACCCGGTCCCGATGTTGGCGTGCCGGTCCTTGCGCGCGCCGACGGCGTCCTCCGAGTCGTTGGCGTGGATCAGGCGCAGCCGGCCCGGCCCGGCGGCCGCGACCAGGGCGTCCAGCGTCGCACCGGTGCCGCCCGGCGCCGCGAGGTCGTGACCGGCCGCGAAGGCGTGGCAGGTGTCCAGGCAGACCCCGACCCTCGGGTGGCCGTCCAGCGCGTCGAGGTACGCCGCCAGGTCCTCCATCCGGGAGCAGAGCGAGCTGCCCTGACCGGCCGTCGGTTCCAGCAGCAGCCAGGGCGCGTCCTCGCCGAGCGCGTCCAGCTCGTCCAGCAGCGGCCGGACGTCCGCGCGGACCTGGGCCATCGCCTCGGCCCGCCGGGAGCCGCCGCCCGGGGCCGTCCCGACCGCCGAACCGGTGTGCAGCACCACGCCCGCGGCGCCGATCGCGTGGCCGCGCAGCAGGGAGTGCCGTAGCGAGTCGGCCGAGCGTTCGCGGGTCGCCGCGTTGTCCGAGCCGAAGTTGATCAGGTACGGCGCGTGCACGTACGCCGGGATGCCCTGCTCGGCACAGGCGGTGCGGAACTCCGCGTCCTGGGCGGGATTGCCCGGGGGAGTGGCCCAGCCGCGCGGGTTCGCCACGAACACCTGCACCGTCTCGGCACCGACCCGGCGCGCGTACGCGAGGCCCGTCCCGGCCAGTCCGCGGGCGGCCACCGGCACGTGGGCGCCGATCGGATTGCGGGCGGAGGCGGCGGGTACGGCCGCGGCGGGCGGCGCGGCGACGGCGGTGTTCATGACCCCGAGCATGCCACGCGGGCCGGCGGGCCCGGCGCCCGGACGGGTGCGGTCCGGACGGGCTCGCCCCGGCGACCGGCCACGGCCGGGCGCACGACAGGCCCCGGTACGCCCCGGTGGCCCCGCTCCCGCTCCCCGCTACGACCGCCGCGCTTCGACCGGCCGGCCCGACGCCGGCCCGGACCGGCCGGGCGCCACCCCGGCGTACCGCACACCCCGGCGCACCCGCCCGACGACGCGCCCGACCGCACCTCTCGCGGCCGGGCGCACCGACGTGCTGCCCGGCTCCCGCTGCCGCCACCGTGCCCGCCCGCCCACCGCCGCCCCGCCCCGCCGCCGCCCCACCCCGAGTCTCCCCGCCCACGGCCCCGATCCGTCGTCCCCCGCCCCGCCCCGACCCACCCCCGCCGCCCCGCGCCACGCCGACGGGCCCGCCCACCTGGCCGACGCCCCGTCAGTCCCGCAGCCCAGCCCTGGTGGCGGGCCCCCTCGCACGCCCATAGCGTCGATTCGGCCGACACCCACCGGCCGTCATCCCCCGCACACTCCGTGTCACCGCGCCGGCGTCCCCGCGAGCGCGCAAGAAAGCAGGTCACCACTCATGCCCACGCGACGGGTCCACCACCTCGCCGCGGCCACCGCCGCCGCCACGACCGCACTCACCACCGCCCTGACCGCGCTCGGCGCCGCACCTCCGGCGCACGCCGCCGGGACGGTGCACCTCGTCCAGCCGGGCGAATCGATTCAGCAGGCCGTCGACGAGGCCGGCCCCGGCGACACCGTCCAGCTGCTCCCCGGCACCTACCGGGGCAGCGTCCGGATCACCACCCCGGGCCTCACCCTGCGCGGCGCCGGCCCGGACAGCGTGGTCGCCCCCGGTGACGCCGCCGACGGCAACGCCTGCGCCACCGCCGGCCACGGCCTCTGCGTGGTCGGGGCCGACGCCGGCCCGCTCACCGACGTGACGATCGAGGCCCTCGCCGTCACCGGCTTCCGCAAGAACGGCATCAACGCCTCCGGCACCGACCGCATGACCGTCCGCGCCGCCTACGTCCACGACAACGGCCAGCAGGGCATCAGCCAGGAGAAGTCCACCCGTGCGGTGATCACCGGCAACGAGTCGACCCGCAACGGCCAGTCCGGCGTCTTCCTCGCCAACGCGGTGGACAGCGAGGGCGGGGCCCTCACCACCGACGGCACCGTGGTCAGCGGCAACCTGCTCACCGACAACCGGATCGGCGTCACCGTCCGCCGGCTGCGCGACCTCAGCGTCGAGGCGAACGAGATCCACGGCAACTGCGGCGGTGTCTTCATCGTCGGCGACGAAGGGGTCCCCCGGGCCGGGGCGCTGAGCGTCAGCCACAACCGGGTCGTGGCCAACAACAGCTACTGCCCGCCCAACCCCCGCCTCGACGCCATCCAGGGCACCGGCATCCTGCTCACCGGCGCCGAGGACACCACGGTGGCCGACAACGAGGTCACCGACAACGTGGGCGCCTCGCCGATGTCCGGCGGCATCGTGCTCTTCCGCAGCGTGGTCGGCGTGGCCAACGCCCGGAACACCGTCACCGGCAACCACGTGGTCGGCAACGGTCCGGCCGACCTCGCCGACCGCGACACCGGTACCTCCAACTCCTTCGCGCGCAACCAGTGCGCGGTCTCCGAGCCGGCCGGCCACTGCTGAGCCGCAGGCCCCCACCCGCGGCCGCGGGGCACCCCGGCCACCCGGCGAAGCCCCGGCTCCCCCGTCCCCCAGCCCACCTCCCACCTGCAGAAAGACGGCACATGACCACCGCACCCGCCACCACCCCGCAGGCCGCGATGCGCCTGCGGGAGCTCGTCTTCGGCGCCGCCTGCGCCGCCGCCGTCCGCGCGGCCGCCAGGCTCGGGGTCGCCGACGCGCTCGGCGACACCCCGACCACCGTCACCGACCTCGCGGCCGCGCTCGACACCGAGCCCAAGCCGCTGCGCCGGCTGATGCGTGCCCTCACCTGCTACGGCATCTTCCACGAGACGGGTGACGACCGCTTCGAGCACACCGAGATGTCCCGCCTGCTGCGCGAGGACGCCCCGAACAGCCTGCGCTACATCTCCCTCTGGTGCACCGAGCCGTGGACGTGGGAGGCCTGGCCGAAGCTGGACGAGGCCGTCCGCTCCGGCCGCAACGTCTTCCCCGAGCTGTTCGGCAAGGAGTTCTTCGACTACCTGCACAGCGAGGGCGGGGACTCGGCCAAGGTCTTCGACAAGGCGATGACCACCTCCAGCCGGCAGTCCGCGGTCGACTTCGCCGAGTACCTCGACCTCACCGGGATCGACTCGGTGGTCGACATCGGCGGTGGCCAGGGCCATGTGCTGGCCAGCCTGCTGGAGAAGCACCCGGCCCTGCACGGCACCCTGCTGGACCTGCCCAAGGTGGTCGCCGGCGCCGACCCCCGGCTCCGCGACGGCGGCGCCTTCGCGGCCCGGGCCCGGCTGGTCCCCGGTGACTGCCGGGTGGACATCCCGGTCCACGCCGACCTCTACATCATCAAGAACATCCTGGAGTGGGACGACGAGAGCACCCGTCGCACCCTCGCCAACGTGGTCCTGGCGGCCCGCCCGGGCGCGCGCGTCGTCGTGGTCGAGAACCTGGTCGACGACAGCCCGTCGATGCGCTTCACCACCGCGATGGACCTGATGCTGCTGCTCAACGTCGGCGGCGCGAAGCACTCCAAGGAGAGCCTGGTGCGGCTGATGGAGGAGGCCGGACTGGACGTGGCCGAGGTCCGCCCGGTCAACCCGTACCTGCACGCCTTCGAGGCCACCGTGCGCGGCTGACCGCCACACCGCACCGAGCGACCGCCGGCCCCGCAGTGGGGACCGGCGGTCGCTCGGTGTCCGGGCTCACGCCTTGCGCGAGGACTCCAGGTGCGCGAAGACCACCACGTTGTCCAGGTAGTCCTTGCGCTTCTTGTCGTACACGCCGCCGCAGGTGATCAGCCGCAGCTGGGAGTCGGTGGTCTTCCCGTACACCTTCTGGTCGGGGAAGGCGTTCTTCGCGAAGGTCTCCACCGAGTCCACCACGAAGACGGCGACCGTGCCGTCGGCCCGCTGCACCTCGACCTTGTTGCCGGGGACGACCAGGCTGAGCAGCAGGAAGACCGCGGCGCCCTTGGCGGTGTCGACGTGACCGGCCACCACGGCGGCGCCGCGTTCACCGGGCGAAACGCCGTCGCGGTACCAGCCGACCAGGTTCTTGTCCTCCGGCGGCGGTGCGTTGAGCTCACCGGTCGGGTTGAGCGTCAGCTCGGTGAAGGGCGCGTCGACGGCGATCTGCGGAATCCGCAGCCGGGTCGGCTTGGAGCGCTTCAGCACGGGGGCCGCCGGCTTGGCGGCGGCCGCGGGCGAGGCCGCGCCACCCGGGGACGCGCTCGCGGTGGCGGCCGGGGGAGCGGCCTGGCCGGGTCCGGGATCGGACGCGGGCGCCAGGTCCACCGAGTTGTAGATCATCAGCAGACCGGCGGCCGCGGCGCCCATACCCACGCGCAGCAACCGGGACGTTCCAGTGGCCGGACCGGCCATCGTTCCACTCCTAGGTCATGCCGGTCGTCACCACCGGGCGGTGTTCGCTGTCCACGGGCGGCGCCTGCGGCCGCCGGGCACGGCGCCGCCCGCCCCGAAGAGGAGGGGCCGGGGCGCCGCCGCACGTGCCCCCGCCGTGGCCACCACTGAGGACGGTGGCCACGGCGGGCAGGCTACGGAGAGAGCCCGGTCAGATCGCGGCGCCGCTGGTCCGGCGACCGCGCCGCAGCGCGATGGCGCCGGCGCCCAGGCCGCCGAGCAGCAGGACGGCGCCGGAGGCGAGGCCGCCACCGGACAGGGCGAGGCCGCCGCCACCGGTGTGCACGCCACCGTGCGGAGTCTTCTCCTCGGCCTTGTGCTCCTCGCCGGAGGGCGCGGAGGGCGCGGAGGGCGCGGCCGGCGCGGAGGGCACGGACGGGGCGGCCTTGTCCTGCTTGTCGTCCCAGGTCTTCTGACCGTCGGGGGCGGCAGCCTTGTCCTGCTTCTCCTGCCAGGTGAGGTTCTTGTCGGCGGTGCCGTCCGCGTACGCGGCGGGGGCGGCAACGGTCAGGGCGGCGGCGACGGCCGCTCCGGCGAGCAGCGTGCGTGCAGAACGCATGGGGTGGGTCCTTCCGGCGCGGGCCGCGACTGCCGACACGTCGTCGGGCAAGGGGACTCGCGGAGTGCGCCTGAACCACCGTCATCCACCGCGGCGGCCGTTGCCACCGGAGGGCGGCGGTGGCCGGTGTGGCGGTGCGCCCTTCGAGTGGACTCCTGGGCGGGTTCACCCGAGTGCCCCGGCGATCCGGGTGATTCGGTATCCGGGCCCCGGACGCGCTGCGGCCGCCGCCGGCCGGGGCAGGGCCGGCGGCCACCGCCCCGGCCCCGGTCACGTCGAACGCCGGGCCCGGGGCCACCGCCGGAGCGCCGGGCCCGACCGCGGCCCGGTTCAGTGCAGCTGCTGCACGCCCCCGCTGTCGCGGACGAAGACGGACCGGGTGTCGGTGGCCCGGTAGCGCTCCTTCAGGGTGAACGCGGCGGGCGTACCGGGTGCGGGTGCGTCCGGGGCCTCGTAGTAGAGGACGTACGTCTTCGCGCTGTCCGTCTGGCTCTCCAGCTGGAGCCAGCCGGTGAATCCGGCGGCCGGGAAGGTGCCGGTCGCGGTGACGGTCGTGGCGGAGGACGTCTGGCTGAACGCGAAGGCCGCGGTGCCGAGCTGGAGGCGCTTGTGCCCGCTCTCGTGCCAGCGGCGGAAGAGCGCGATCCACTCCTGCGGCCACGGGCCGCCCTCGGAGTCCGGAGGCATCCCGGCGCCGTCGATCCGGGAGAGGATGTCGTCCGCGTTCGCGACCACGGAGTCGAAGTCCCAGAGGTCGACCGCGAAGGTCATGTGCTCCTGGTCGGTCGCCCGGAACATGGGCTGGATGTGGAGTTCGAAGACCGGAGTACGCATCTCAGCCGTACACCTCCATCAGGACGTCCTTCAGGGCGACCTCCTGGAGCAGGCCGGGAGCCTCCTGGGGCCGGCCGTAGGGGTCGGGGGAGGGGAGGTACTGGAGCGTCAGCACGAGGTCCTCGGGGGCCGGGGCCGCCGCGAGGACGGCCGTGACGTCGAAGCGCGCGTTGCACTCGGTCGGGTGGTGGGCGTGCGGCCGGCCGCCTGCGGGGCGGTCGTCGGGGGCCGTCCGGTGCGACTTCCACATCGTGACGTAGCCGACGCCGTAGTGGTCGGCGAAGTCCGGGTCGTCGGCCCGGAACGCGACGTCGGCGGGGTGGACGTAGGCGCGCAGCACGTAGCTGCCGGCGACCGGGACCTTCAGGTCGTCGAGCCGGACCATCACCTTCCGCGCCTCGGCCGGCGGGGCGGCGAGGCTGAACTCGGCCCGGGAGTCGGCCCGCAGCGAGGCCGTGAGGCTCGGCGCGGACACCAGGCTCAACGGCTGGGCCGCCAGCAGCCGGCGGACGACCGGCTGCGGGGTCGGCACGTCGAAGTCGGCCTTGAGCCGGTCGGTGAGTTCGTACCGGTAGCCCAGCGCCACGGTGTCGGCGAAGTCCGCCACCTTGTGCTTCTCCTGGGAGAGGAAGCCGCGCAGGTCGTGGTCGGGCGAGGTGGGGGCGGGGAATCCGTTGCGGCGCTGCCACTCGGCCCAGAGCAGGTCGATGAAGGCGTGGAAGCTGTAGTAGATCGGGTCCACCGACGCGGTGGACGGGTCCGCCATCAGGCCGCCGATGTAGTTGCCGTGCATGAAGTTGTGCGGGCCGAACTCCAGTCGCCCGAAGTCACCTCCCGGGTGGGCCGCCGGGAAGCCGCCGAACTCGCCCTGGTCGGTCTCGGTGGTCACGATGTCCAGGGTGTCGGGCGGAAGTGCCGTGGCCACGGGGTTGCGGTCCTCGACGAGCCCGGGCAGCGAGAACGCGGCCGGGAACTTCCCCGTCGTCTCCGGGTGCAGCCAGTCCCAGTAGGGCAGCGTGACGTTCGCCGTGCGCGGGGGGTCGGACTCCTGCAGGAGCTTCTCGAAGTGGTACAGGTGCGAGCGGTGCCACGGCAGGAACAGGTCGTTGCCGTGCTCGCACGGGCCCACGAACATGTCGTTGTGCAGGGCGGCCTGGAAGTCGTACCCGGTCTCGTCGTCCGGATTCGCGGCGGACCGTGCGCGCAGGATCCCGAGGGCGTGGACGTAGTCGTCCAGCTCGGCCGGGCTGAGGGAGTTGATGTCGCGTCGACTCGTGGTCATGGGGTCACCTCCGTTGTGCGGCACACCGTATGCGCACGGAGGGATCGCCCTGGCGAGCCGTGCGGTGCGGCGCGCTCCGCGCCAGCCGACCGGCGTACCGCCCGGCGCCGGATCGCCCGCCCCGGCGCTCGGTGATGCGCCGGTCCGCGCCCCTGGCCGCGGCACCGCCCTCGGTGGTGACATGTACTCGACAAGCCTGCCGGATGGCACGCACGTGGGGGTGCGGCCCGTGACCGGTGGGCCGACGGAAGGAAATGCCCGTGACTGTACGCATGATGGCCGCCGGCGGTGCGGCGGTGGCAGCGCTGCTCGGCTCCTCGCTCACCGGCGTCGGCGGCGAGGCCGCCGCGACCGGCTGGAGCACGCCGCCGCCGGACAAGATCGTCATCGACGTGGCCACCGTCAACGGGTCCGGCTGCCCGGCGGGTACCGCCGCCATCGCCGTCTCCCCGGACAACACCGCCTTCACCGTCACCTACAGCGACTACATCGCGCAGGTGGGCGTCGGGTCCAAGCCCACCGACTTCCGGAAGAACTGTCAGCTCAACCTGAACGTCCACGTCCCGCAGGGCTTCACCTACGCGATCGCCGCCGCCGACTACCGGGGCTACGCGCACCTGGAGCCGGGGGCGTCCGCCGTGCAGAAGGCGAACTACTACTTCCAGGGCTCGCCCCAGACCACCTCGCTCAGCCACAAGTTCACCGGGGCCATCGACGACAGCTGGCAGGCGACCGACAGCGTCGCCGTGACGGCGCTGGTCTGGGCGCCCTGCGGGGAGCTGCGCAACTTCAACATCAACACCGAACTCCGGGTCAACGCCGGCACCTCGGACCCGACCAGGACCACCAGCTTCATGACCATGGACTCCACCGACGGCAGCATCAACACCGTCTACCACCTCGCCTGGAGGCAGTGCCCCTGACGCCGGACGCGCACGGCCCGGCGGGCCGCTCCCCGACCTGCGCCGGGGGTGGGCCTCACGGGCCTGGGTCCGACGGCTCAACTTGCCTCGCGGCTTTTCCA
>NZ_JBVHVO010000018.1:129134-136515 GCF_055564815.1 Kitasatospora sp. NPDC028961
CGCGTGGTGCCCCCCCCCCCCCCCCCCCACCCCCCCCCCCCCTCCTCCCCCCCCCCCCCCCCCCCCCCCCCCCCCCCCCCCCCGGGCCGGTGGTACGCGGTGTCAGCTCGCGCCGCCGCGCTCCCACCGGTAGAACTCGTGCGCCATGGCGTCCTTGGGCCCCCGCCAGGTGGCCGGGTCGTAGGCCTGGACGTAGGCGGTGAGCCGGTCGCTGACGTCCCGGAACTCCGGGTGCTCGACGACCCGGGCGACGGCCGGGCCCGGCGGGCGGTCCGCCTCGATCAGGTGCAGGTAGACGTCGCCGAACTGGAAGAGGCTGCGCCCCGTGACGCCGATCAGGTGCGGGAGTTCGCCCCGGTCGGACTCGGCGAACACCTCGGCGATGCCGCCGGCGGCGTCCGGCTTCATCCGGGCGACGATCAGTGCGCGGTGCATCCGGTTCAGACCTCCCCCGCCTGCTTCTCGACCTTCTCGCGGATCAGCTGCATCTGGACCCGCGAGTTGCGGTTGATGTGGTTCACCATGCCGTCGTCGTCGACCGGCGCGGTGGGCTTCATCGCGAAGTCCTGCACCCAGCGCATCCTGGTGCCGGCCGGGACCTCCGCGTACTCCCAGCGGATGTCCATGAACTCGAACGGCCCGGGCTCGACCCGGCGGGCGCGCACCGCGAGCGAGGCCCGGTCGGTGGTGCGCTCGGAGACCCAGCTCCACACCTGGCCGTTCTCGTCCGGATGCATGGTCAGCCGGAACCGCACGCTGTCGCCGTCGCGCTGCAGCACCTCGACCGAGGCGTACTCGCTGAACAGCTGCGGCCAGTTCTCCAGGTCGTTGGTGACTTCCCAGACCAGGTCGAGCGGGGCGGCGATGACGATCTCGTTGTCCGTGTGTCCGGGCATCTCAGGCACCGGCCTTCGTGGCGAACGAGGCGTTCACCAGGTCGAGGAACTCGGCCGGCGTCTTCGCCGACTCCGCTCCGTTGGTGACCTTCACGCCGTGTCGGTTCTCCAGCTCGCCGACCACGCCGAGCAGACCGAGGGAGTCCACGCCGAAGTCGTCGAAGCTGGCGCCCGGGCGCTCCAGGTCGAGCGGGTCGATCACCACGCCGGCCCGCGCCTGGATCAGCGCGGCCAGTTCGGGATGGCTGAGGGTGTTGCTCACGGGATGTTCCCTTCAGTTCGTTGCCAGAGCAGTGGTTCGGTCAGGCCCGGTCCCCGCGCCGGAGCACCAGCGCGGAGTTGGAGCCCATCAGCCCGCGGCTGAGCACCAGCGCGGTGCGCAGCTCGGCCGGGCGGGCGCGGCCGGTCACCAGGGCGAGGTCGTGGCAGACCTCGGTGACGTTGGGGGTGGGCGGCACCACGCCGTCCTCCATGGCGAGCACCGCGGCGGCGGTGTCCAGCAGGGGCGCGCCGCAGTACGCCCGGCCGGTGCCCGCCTTCGGGGCGGTCACCGGTACCCGCTCGGCGTACGGGCCCAGGGCGTCGGCCAGGGCCAGCGCCTCGGCGCGGTCGGCGGCCGGGACGCCGAGGGCGTCGGCGAAGACCACGTCGACCTCCTCCGGGGCGATCCGGGCCTGGTCGAGCGCGATCCGGACGGCGTTGGCCAGCCCCTCGCGGGACTCCTCCCAGCGGGAGGCACCGGTGAACGTGGCGCCGTGCCCGGCCAGGTACGCCCGGACGGTCGCGCCGCGCCGGCGGGCCGTCTCCTCGTCCTCCAGCAGCAGCATCGCGCCGCCCTCGGCGGGGGCGAAGCCGTTGGCGGCGGCGGAGAACGGCAGGTAGGCCCGGTCCGGCCGGTCGTCGAGGCTGAGCTCGGGGTAGCCGAGCTGGCAGACCATCGAGTACGGCGCCAGCGGGGCCTCGGCCGCGCCGGCCACCACCGCGTCGGTGCCGCGCTCGATGGCCCGGGCGGCGTGCGCGAGGGCGTCCAGGCCGCCGGCCTCGTCGCTGGCGACCACCCCGCACGGGCCCTTGTACCCGCCACGGATCGAGACCTGGCCGGTGCTGGCCGCGTAGAACCACGCGATGGACTGGTAGGGGCCGACGAACTGTGGCCCCTGGCCCCAGAGTTGCTGCAGTTCGCGCTGGCCGAACTCGCCGCCGCCGGAGCCGGCCGCGGTCACCACGCCCACCGCGAACGGCTGGTCGGGGTCGGGAACGAACCCGGCGTCCGCCACCGCCAGGTCGGCGGCGGCCATCGCGTAGTGCGTGAAGCGGTCGGTCTGCACCAGGTAGCGGCTGTCGATCACGGACTGCGGGTCGAAGTCCCGTACCTGGCCCGCGACGCGCAGCGGAAAGTCCGCGCAGCCCTCGCGGGATATCCGGTCGAGGACGCTCACGCCCTGCCTGGTGGCCTTCCAGAAGGCGTCGGCCCCCACACCGTTCGGCGCGACCACGCCGAGGCCGGTGACCACCGCCCGGCGGCCCTGCTGACGTGACGTCATGGATCTCACCCCGTTCTGTTGAGCACGACGGCGGACTGGAATCCGCCGAATCCGCTGCCGACCGACAGGATGTGCCGGAGGGGCAGCTCGCGCGCGGTGCGCGGCACGTAGTCGAGATCGCACTCCGGGTCCGGAGTCTCGTAGTTGGCGGTCGGCGGTACCACGCCGTGGGCCAGTGCGAGGGTGCAGGCGACCACCTCGATCGCGCCGATCGCGCCGAGCGAGTGCCCGACCATCGACTTGATCGAGCTCATCGGCGTCCGGTACGCGTGCTCACCGAGCGAGCGCTTGACGGCCGCCGTCTCGTGCCGGTCGTTCTGTTTGGTGCCCGAGCCGTGCGCGTTGACGTAGTCGACGTCGGTGCGGTCCACCCGGGCGTGGGCGAGCGACTCGTCGATCGCCCGGGACATCTCCAGCCCCTCCTGGGTGAGGCCGGTCATGTGGTACGCGTTGCCGAAGGTCGCGAAGCCGCCGATCTCGCCGTAGATCCGGGCCCCGCGCCGCCGGGCGTGCTCCAGCTCCTCCAGCACCAGGACGGCGCCGCCCTCGCCGAGCACGAAGCCGTCGCGGTGGGCGTCGAAGGGACGGGAGGCGTGCTCCGGGTCGTCGTTGCGTTCGCTGGTGGCCTTGATAGCGTCGAAGCAGGCGACGGTGATCGGCGAGATCGGCGAGTCGGAGGCGCCGGTGACGCAGATGTCGGCGCGCCCCTCCTCGACCGCCTGGAAGGCGTAGCCGATCGCGTCCAGTCCGGAGGTGCACCCGGTGGAGACGGTCTGCACCGGGCCGTGCGCACCGGTGCGCTCGGCGACCGCGGAGGCCAGCGTGCTGGGCGCGAAGGCGCGGTGCAGCTGCGGCTCGGCCCGTCGGTGGTCCACGTCCCAGCGCGCGCCGCCGGCGCTGACCAGGGCGTAGTCGTGCTCCAGCCGGGTGGTGCCGCCGACGGCGGTGCCGAGCGAGACGCCGATCCGCCACGGGTCCTCCGCGGCCAGGTCCAGGCCCGAGTCGGCGATCGCCTCGTCCGCCGCCACCATGGCGAACTGCACGTAGCGGTCGGCCCGTTGGACGTCCTCCGGGCTCAACCCGTGCGCCGCCGGGTCGAAGTCGCACTCGGCGGCGATCCGGGAGCGGAATCCGGTGGGATCGAAGAGCGTGATGCCCCTGGTCGCCGTCCGCCCGGAGGTGAGCAGTTGCCAGAAGGCCGGTACGCCCACGCCGCCGGGCGCGACCACACCGATCCCCGTGACGGCGACCCGCCGGGTCACGAAGCCACCTTGGCGTGTTCCGGCGGACCGGAGGTCACCGCTCCCTCGGTCTCCTCGGTGTCGACGTGGCCGAGCTCCGGACGGGGGGCGAGCGGGCCGAGGTGGAAGACCATCCGGGCCTCGGTGTCGCCGACGTTGCGGAAGCGGTGGCGCATGTCGATCGGGATCATCAGGCCCTGGTCGGGCCGGAGCGAGTGGGTCACCCCGTCCAGGTCCACCTCCAGTTCGCCGGCGACCACGAAGACGAACTCCTCGGAGTACGGGTGGTAGTGCTCGCCGATCCGCTCGCCGGGCTGCACGATGGCCAGGCCCATGAAGCCGCTGGTGGCGCCGCAGGTGGTCGGGGTGAGCATGGCGCGCAGGTCGCCGCCGCGCCGGCGGTTCTCCGGCGCCTCGTCGACGTGCACGATCCGTGGGTACTGCGTGGACATGGTTTCTTCCTTCGGGAGTCGGAGCCGGCGCAGGGCCGATGGTCGGTCAGGTGAGCTGCGAGCTGCGGTCGGTGACCGGGCTCATGGCGCGGGCGGCGAGGAGGGCGCTCAGGCCGGCGACGGTGCGCAGGTCGCCCTCGGCACCGAGGTCCAGCAGCCGGCCGAGGACGGTGGCCTCGCGCTCGCCGGCCACGCCCAGGGCGACGGCCGGCTCGGCCTCGGCCGGGACCCGCAGGTCCACCAGGCGGACCACGACGTCCTCCCGGTGGAAGACGGTGGCGGCCGCGAGCGGGCCGGTCGGGTCGGCGGTGGCCAGGTTGTCGTGCTCGGCGAGCAGGGCGGCCACGGCCGCGCCGTTGCCCGGCTTGACGGGGTAGAGCACGGCGTGCCGGTGCAGCCGGCCGGAGGCCGGGGAGCCGGCGATCGCCTGGTGCTCGGCGGGCAGCGCCGCACGGGCGAAGAAGGCGCGTGCCGCCTGCGGGTCGCCGAGCTGGCGGGCCTCCTCCAGGTACGGGTTGATGGCCTCCTCGACCGCGCGGACCTCGGGCTGCATCGCCACGTGGCGCAGCGCGTCGCCCAGGTTGCCGACCACCTCGACGGCCCGGACCACCCGGTTGCCGTGCATGAAGAGGGAGGTGCGGCGCAGCTGGGTGGTCTCGTCCACCTCGGCCTTGGGGGAGGCGTAGCCGGAGAGGATCCGGGCCACCTCGTGCTCGCTGCCGGGCTTGACGGTGAAGGTCAGGGCGTGCCGGACCACCCCGTCCGGGCCGGGCGCGGCCTGCGGCGGGCCGACGTGCCCGGCCGGCGCGGTGCGCGGCAGGCCGGGCGGCACGTCCACCGGCTTGCGGGTGCCGGTGGCGCCGGCCGCGGAGGTCTCCCGGAGGATGGAGTAGCGCAGCGAGCGGAAGGTGTCGCTGACGCAGCCGTGCATCGGCTTGACCATCTCGCGGTGGGCGGGGCTGTCCACCCACTCCAGGAAGGTCTCCTGGTCCTTCCACTCGCTGGTGATGAGCCACTGCCGCGGGTCGTTGATCGACTGGCAGAGCTGGTCGCTGACGTGGCCGGGGACCGAGGCCACCTGGTGGCGCAGCTTCTCGTACACGTCGAGGAAGCGCTGCTGGGCGCCGTCCTTGATCTCCAGCATCAGCATCACGCGCAGTCGGGTGTGCTGCTCGGAGTGCTGCTCGGCCTGCGGTTCGGACAGAGTCGTCATGATCCACTTTCTTGCTTCGGGCGCTGCCCGCGCCGTGCGCGCCGGGCGGCTTCCGTCCGGACGGGCCCCGGCGGGGGGAGGGCGGTGCGGTGGCGGTCGGCCCGGGCGGGTGGGGGCCAGGCCTGAGGTCGATCGTGCGCGGACCCCACGAGTGGCGCGAGATATGCGGGCCATCCGGGCGACGAGGCGGCAGAAGGGACCCGCGGCGGGGGATGGAAGAGCGGGGCCGACGTGCGCGCGGGCCCCGCCGAGGGCGACGCCGAGCCCCGTAGCCGGGTCGCGAACCCCCGTACAGGCTGGAGCAATTGATGAATCCGAAGGTTGACGACCGGGTGCCGGTCCTGATCGTCGGCGGCTCGCTGGTCGGGCTGTCGGCCTCACTCTTCCTGGGCCGACTGGGTGTCAGACACCTGCTGGTCGAGAAGCACGCCGACACCTCGCGTCACCCGCGTGGCCGAGGCAACAACGTCCGCACGATGGAGCTCTACCGGGGGGCGGGGATCGAGACGGCGATCCGCGAGGCCGCCTCGGTGCTCGCCGCGAACCACGGCATCCTGCAGGCCCCCTCGCTGACCGGCGAGGAGCAGGAGTGGCTGTTCCGGGAGATCGACCCGGGCGGCCGGCTGGCCCGGTTCAGCCCCAGCTCCTGGTGCCTGTGCAGCCAGAACGACCTGGAGCCGGTCCTGCTGAAGGCCGCCCGCGAGCTCGGCGGCGAGCTGCGCTTCAGCACCGAGCTGGTCTCCTTCGAACAGGACGACGAGGGGGTGACGGCGCTGCTGCGCAGCCGGGAGACCGGCGAGGAGCGCACCGTCCGGGCCCAGTACCTGATCGCGGCGGACGGCCCGCGCAGCCCGGCCCGGGAGGCGCTGGGCATCGGCCAGAGCGGCAAGGGCGAGCTGTTCCACAACGTCAGCATCACCTTCCGGGCCAAGCGGCTGGCCGAGGTGGTGGGCGACCGGCACTTCATCGCCTGCTACCTGACCAACCCGGACGCCGACGGCGCGCTGCTGCCGGTGGACAACCACGAGGAGTGGGTCTTCCACGCGCCGTGGCACCCGGAGCACGGCGAGCCGCTGGAGGCGTTCACCGACGAGCGGTGCGTCCGGCACATCCGGGCCGCCGTCGGGGTGCCGGACCTCGAGGTGGAGGTCACCGGCAAGGCCCCCTGGCACGCGGCCGAGCGGGTGGCGACGCGGTACTCCGCCGGGCGGGTCTTCCTGGCCGGGGACTCCGCGCACGAGATGTCGCCGACCGGCGCGTTCGGCTCGAACACCGGCATCCAGGACTCCCACAACCTGGCCTGGAAGCTGGCCGCGGTGCTCTGCGGCTGGGCCGGACCGGGGCTGCTGGAGACGTACGGGCAGGAGCGCCGGCCGGTGGCGGAGGTGACCAGCGAGCGGGCCTCGGCGCGCTCCGCCGAGCACAGCCACCCCGGGTACGCGGTGGTGCCCGGAGTCGGGCGGCAGGCGGGGGTGCTGGCGGTGGCGCTCGGCTACCGCTACCCGGTGGGCGCGGTCGCCGGGGCGGACCCGGCCGGGCCGGTGGTGCCGGAGGCGTTCGAGTCCGGCGGCGAACCCGGCAGCCGGGCGCCGCACCAGTGGCTGCTGCGGGCGGGCGTCAAGCTCTCCACCCTCGACCTGTACGAGCAGGCGATGGTGCTGCTGACCGGCCCCGAGGGCACGGCCTGGCACCAGGGCGCCCGCCGGGCGGCCGACCGGCTGGCCGTGCCGCTGGACACCTACCGGATCGGCACCGGGGCGGAGGACGACCTGGCGCCCGAGCCCGGCGCGGACTTCGCCGAGCTGCACGGCCTCCGGCCGGGCGGCGCGGTGCTGGTCCGCCCGGACGGCTTCGTCGCCTGGCGCAGCGAGGACGCGGTGGCGGACCCGGAGGCGGCGGTGGAGGCGGCGCTGCGTACGGCGCTCAAGCTGTAGCCGCGAGCGGGCGGCGAACGCGGGGCGGGGGGGGGGGGGGGGGGGGGGGGGGGGAGGGAAGGGGGGGGGGGGAGGGGGGGGGGGGGGGGAGAGGGGGGCGG
>NZ_JBVHVO010000018.1:136525-145883 GCF_055564815.1 Kitasatospora sp. NPDC028961
CCGGGGGGCTGAGGTGGATGCGGTGCGGCTTACGGTGCGCAAAACGGAGCAGCGAGCATAGGGAAACTGTGGTAGGGCCCAGCGGGCGCCCCCCCCCCCCCCCGCCCCGTGGTGTCCGACGAGGGGTCAGTGACCGCCGGCGTCGACCACCTCGATGTCCTCGATGTTCTGCTCGATGGCCTCGGCCGGCAGCGCGACCCGGATCGCCCAGAAGTAGACGCCGAGGGCGAAGACGGCGACCGCGCCCATGTCCCACCACATCGGGATGTTGCCGCGGCCCTCGCCGAAGCCGCCCTGCCAGGAGATCAGGCCGAGGCCCACCAGGTAGACCGGCAGCCACTGGGCGGCTCGCCAGTCCAGGCGCGGGGCGTTCGGCAGGCCCTTGCGGATCGCGTAGGCGGCGTAGCTGCCGAGCAGCACGTAGCCGAGGACGATCGCGATGCCCAGGCGGGACAGGGTGTGCCAGCCGGCCCAGTAGATGATCAGGCTGGCGACCACGAAGGCCAGCGGCGAGATCAGGCCGCCGAGCGGCAGCCGGTACGAGCGCTCACGGGTGGGCAGGCGGCGGCGCAGCGCGCCGAAGGCCAGCGGGGCGCCGGCGTACATCAGCACGCTGGCGGAGGTGATGAAGCCGACCAGCTCCTGCCAGCTCGGGAAGGGCAGGAAGCAGACGACGCCGGTGACGAAGGAGAGGATCAGGCCGAACCACGGCACGCCCCGGCTGTCCAGCTGCTCGAACTTCTGCGGCGCGTAGCCGTTCTTGCTCAGGCCGTAGGAGATGCGGGAGGTGGAGGTGGTGTAGATCAGGCCGGTGCCGCCGGGGGAGACGATGGCGTCGAAGTAGAGCACCCAGGCCAGCCAGCCGAGGCCGACCAGGGTGGCGAGGCCGGCGAACGGGCCCTCGATGCCGGGGAAGTCGAGCTTGTCCCAGCCGTTGGCGAAGGAGCTGAGCGGCAGCGCGCCGATGAAGACGACCTGGAGCAGGACGTAGATCAGGGTGCCGATGGCGACCGAGCCGAGCACCGCGCGGGGGATGTCGCGCTTGGGGTTGCGGCTCTCGCCGGAGATCTGGATCGCCTGCTCGAAGCCCAGCAGCGCGAAGATGATGCCGCTGGAGCTGATCGCGGCCAGCACGCCCTTGATGCCGAACGGGGCGAAGCCGTGCGAGGTGAAGTTCGAACCGTGGAAGTTGGTCAGCGCGAGCACGAAGATCGTCAGCAGCGGGACGAAGATCTTCAGCCAGGTGGCGATCGAGTTGGTGTGGGCCAGCACCCGCACACCGAGGAAGTTGACCGCGACGAAAACGCCCATCAGCAGCACGGCGACGATGAAGCCGCTGGTGGTGAGGGTGCCGTTGTCGTTCAGGAAGCTCTTGGCGAACTCCCAGTGCCCCGCGTACCCGATCATGGCCTCGACCTCGATCGGTGCCACGGTCGCGGCCTGCAGCCAGGAGAACCAGCCGAAGGACATGCCCGCCAGACCGCCGAAGGCGTAGTGCGGGTAGCGGGCCGTGCCGCCGGCGACCGGGAAGAGCCCGCCCAGCTCGGCGTGCACCAGGGCGAGCAGGACGATCGCGACGGCGCCGATGCCCCAGGAGACGAGCGCGGCCGGCCCGGCGACCATGACGGCGTTCTTGGCGCCGAACAGCCAGCCGGAGCCGATGATCGAACCCACCGAGGCCCACAGCAGGCCGATCAGGCCGACCTCGCGGCGGAGCGACCGATGGGTGGGTGTCCCGGAATCGGGAGAGGTGCCGGTGCTCGGCGGGGACAGCTGGTTGAGGGATGCCATGCGAAGTCTCTCTGTGGTGTGGGAACCCGGCGGACGGAGCGCGGAGAGTTGCCACACAGTAGGCGTATTCATAGGCCTATGCACAGATTTCATTACTGAATGTTTACCTACTTCCCCAGACATTCCCGCTGGTAGGGGGTCACCTGTTCATGTGTGTGTTACGTGACTCGCCGGTAGGTCCAGCATTTGAGCCGGAATTGAGGTTCCGCACAAGATCCGGCAATGTGGACGGCAAATAGGGTTATAGAAATAGTGGCGGCCGCATAGGGATACCGGGCGGAATCGGTGAGGTGCCCTGTGGCCGGGGTCGTTCGTTCGCTACGGTATGCGCCACCACCGCGGCACAGCGTTGTGTCCGTGCGCTCGAACTCCTCCCGAGGTGCGCGCAGATGAGACTCACCCCCCACGAGCAGGAACGCCTGCTCATCCACGTGGCCGCCGAGGTGGCCCGCGCCCGCCGGGCGCGGGGGCTGCGGCTCAACCACCCCGAGGCGGTCGCGCTGATCACCTCGCACGTCCTGGAGGGCGCCCGGGACGGCCGGACCGTCGCCGAGCTGATGGACTCCGGCCGCAAGGTGCTCACCCGGGACGACGTCATGGAGGGGATCGCGGAGATGATCCCGGACGTCCAGGTCGAGGCGACCTTCCCGGACGGGACCAAGCTGGTCACCGTGCACGGGCCGATCCAGTGAGCGGCGAGCGGGCGTTCCCGGGGCAGATCCTCCACGGGGAGGGCGCGATCGGCCTCAATCCCGGCCTGCCGGTCACCCGGCTGACCGTCGTCAACGCCGCCGACCGGCCCGTCCAGGTGGGCTCGCACTACCACTTCGGGGAGGCCAACCCCGGCCTCGACTTCGACCGGCCCACCGCGCGCGGCCTACGGCTGAACATCCCGGCCGGCACCGCCGTCCGCTTCGAACCGGGCATCCCGGTGGAGGTCGAACTCGTCCCGATCGCCGGCCGGCGCGAGGTCCTCGGCCTGCGCGGCGCGGTCGGAGGTGCGCTCGATGACTGACCGCCCCGCCCTCTGGCTGACCCGCGAGCGCTACGCCGACCTGTACGGCCCGACCACCGGCGACCGGATCCGGCTCGGTGACACGAATCTGCTGATCGAGGTCGAGGAGGACCGCGGCCGCGGCGGCGACGAGGCCGTCTTCGGTGGCGGCAAGGTGATCCGGGAGTCGATGGGCCAGGCCCGGACCAGCCGCGCCGAGGGCGCCCCGGACACCGTCGTCACCGGCGCCGTGGTGCTCGACCACTGGGGCGTCGTCAAGGCCGACATCGGCATCCGGGACGGCCGGATCACCGCCCTCGGCAAGGCCGGCAACCCCGAGACCATGGACGGTGTCCACCCGGACCTGGTGATCGGACCGGAGACCGAGGTGATCTCCGGCAACGGCCGGATCGTCACCGCCGGCGCCGTGGACGCCCATGTCCACTTCATCTGCCCGCAGTTGGTGGACGAGGCGCTGGCCTCCGGGGTCACCACCCTGGTCGGCGGCGGCACCGGACCGGCCGAGGGCAGCAAGGCGACCACGATCACCCCGGGGGCGTGGCACCTCGGCCGGGTTTTCGCGGCACTGGACGGCCTGCCGGTCAACATCGGCCTGCTCGGCAAGGGCAACACCGTCAACCGGGCCTCGATGCACGACCAGCTGCGGGCCGGCGCGCTCGGGTTCAAGATCCACGAGGACTGGGGCGCCACGCCGGCCGCGATCGACGCCTGCCTCCGGGTCTGCGACGAGACCGGTGCCCAACTGGCCATCCACACCGACACCCTGAACGAGGCCGGCTTCGTCGGCGACACCCTCGCGGCGATCGCCGGCCGGGGCGTCCACGCCTACCACACCGAGGGTGCGGGCGGCGGCCACGCGCCGGACATCATCACCGTGGTCGGCGCCGCGAACGTGCTGCCCAGCTCCACGAACCCGACCAGACCGCACACCGTCAACACCGTCTCCGAGCACCTCGACATGCTGATGGTCTGCCACCACCTCAGCCCGTACGTGCCGGAGGACCTCGCCTTCGCCGAGTCCCGGATCCGGCCGTCCACCATCGCCGCCGAGGACATCCTGCACGACCTCGGCGCCATCTCCATCATCAGCTCCGACTCCCAGGCCATGGGCCGGATCGGGGAGGTGGTCCTGCGCACCTGGCAGACCGCCCACGTGATGAAGGCCCGGCGCGGCCCGCTCGCCGGCGACGGCCGGGCCGACAACCACCGGGCCCGGCGCTACGTCGCCAAGTACACCATCAACCCGGCCGTCGCCCAGGGCCTGGACGGCGAGATCGGCTCGGTCGAACCGGGCAAGCTCGCCGACCTGGTGCTCTGGTCACCCGCCTTCTTCGGGGTCAAGCCGGACCTCGTGATCAAGGGCGGCCAGATCGCCTGGGCGCAGATGGGCGACGCCAACGCGTCCATCCCGACGCCCCAGCCGATGCTGCCCCGGCCGATGTTCGGCGCCATCGGGCGCTCGGCGGCGGCCAACTCGCTCAACTTCACCGCGACGGCGGCGATCGAGGACGGCCTGCCCGAGCGGCTGGCCGAACAACTGGGGGTCGCCAAGGCGTTCACCGCGATCCGGAACACCCGGGGGGTCACCAAGGAGCGGATGGTCAACAACAGCGCGCGGCCGGACGTCCGGGTCGAACCCGACACCTTCACCGTCACCATCGACGGGGAACTCGTCACCCCCGAACCGGCCGCCGAACTGCCGCTCGCCCAGCGGTACTTCCTCTTCTGATGGGCCTCGCCGCGCTCCTGCTGCTCGCCGACGGCCGGTTCCCCGCCGGCGGGCACGCCCACTCCGGCGGGGCCGAGGCGGCGGTCCGGTCCGGGCGGGTGCGGGACACCGCGAGCATGACGGCCTTCCTCACCGGGCGGCTGCACACCACCGGTCTGGTGTCGGCCGCCCTGGCCGCGGCGGCCGCCGCCGGCCAGGACGCCGGCCGGCTCGACGCGGCCGCCGAGGCCCGCACCGCCTCACCCGCCCTGCGCGCCACCAGCCGCCGGCTCGGCCGACAACTGCTCCGCGCCGCCCGCGCGGCCTGGCCGCACCCCGGACTCGACCGGCTGGTCGCCGAGTTCCCGCGCGGCGCGCACCAGAGCGTCGTCCTCGGCACCGCCGCGCTGGCCGCCGGCCTCACCCCCGCCCAGGCCGCGACCGCCGCCGCCCACGAGAGCGTCAACGGCCCGGCCACCGCCTGCGTGCGGCTGCTGGGCCTGGACCCGTACGAGGTCGCGGCCGCGCTGGCCCGGCTCGCCCCCGAACTCGACACCGTGGCCGAGGCCGCCGTCACCGCCGCCCTGTGCGGGGACCCGGACGCGCTGCCCGCCGCCTCCGCGCCGCTGCTCGACGTCTACGCCGAGCAGCACCACTCCTGGAAGGTCCGCCTCTTTGCATCGTGACCACGCCGACCCCGTCGACGCCCCCGCCCGCCACACCTACACCTCCACCGCCACCGGCGGCACCCGCCGGCGCGCCCTGCGGATCGGCCTCGGCGGGCCGGTCGGCTCCGGCAAGACCGCCACCGTCGCCGCGCTCTGCCGCCTGCTGCGCGAGGAGCTGTCGCTGGCCGTCGTCACCAACGACATCTACACCACCGAGGACGCGGAGTTCCTGCTGCGCAACGCCGTCCTGCCGCCCGAGCGGATCACCGCCGTGGAGACCGGCTGCTGCCCGCACACCGCCATCCGCGACGACATCTCCGCCAACCTGGAGGCCGTCGAGGAACTGGAGGAGGCGGTCGGGCCGCTCGACCTCGTCCTGGTCGAGTCCGGCGGCGACAACCTCACCGCCACCTTCAGCCGGGGCCTGGTCGACCACCAGATCTTCGTCATCGACGTCTCCGGCGGGGACAAGATCCCGCGCAAGGGCGGCCCGGGGATCTCCACCTCGGACCTGCTGGTGATCAACAAGACCGACCTCGCCCCGCTGGTCGGCGCCGACCTCGACGTGATGGCCCGCGACGCCGCCGCCCAGCGCGGCGCGCTGCCCACCGTGTTCTCCGCGCTCACCTCGCCCGACGGCGTGGCGCCGGTCGCCGCCTGGGTCCGGGAGCGGCTGGCCGACTGGCGCACCCGGCCGTGACGGCTCCCACGGTGACGGCTCCGGTGACGACGGCCGCGGCCGGTCCCGTCCCGGCCGACGCGCCCCGGGCCGCGCTGGTGGCCCGGGCCAGGATCTGGGCCGAACCCGACGGGCGGGGCGCGACCGCCCTGCCTGTCCTCTCCGGCGCCGGACCGCTCGCCCCACGGCGCACCCGGGACGCCGACGGCGGAGCCCGGGTGGTGCTCGTCGGCTCGATGGCCGCGCCGCTCGGCGGAGACCGGCTGGCACTCGCGGTCGAGGTGGCCGACGGCGCGGCCCTCACCGTGACCAGCGCGGCCGCCACCATCAGCCTGCCCGGCCCCGGCCCCGCCCACTACGACGTCGAACTGACGGTGGGGGAGGGCGCCCGACTCGACTGGTGCCCCGAGCCGGTGGTCGCCGCCGCCGGCAGCCACCTCCTGCTGCACACCCGGATCACCCTCGCCGCGGGTGCCCGGCTGCGCTACCGCGAGGAGCAGATCCTCGGCCGCCACCACGACTGGGCCCGGGCCGCCGGCCCCGGCCGGCTCACCTCCCGGCTGACCGTGCGCCGCGCCGGCCGGCTCCTGCTGGACCAGCGGACCGACCTCGGCCCCGGCGCCCCCGGCTGGGACGGTCCCGCCGTCCTCGGCGGCCACCGGGCCACCGGCCAGCTGCTCACCGTCGGCCACCCGCCGCCCGCGCCGCCGCGGTGGCCCGAGGCCGGGGACGCCGCCCTGCTCACCCTGCCCGACCCGGACGCCCGGCTGCTCATCGCCGCGGCCCCCGACGCGCTCGCCCTCCGGCGGGTGCTCGACGGGGACTGAGCGCCGGGGCCGCGCGCGCGGGGCCGCCGCCGCGGGGCCGCCGCCGCGGGGCGGCCCCCCGCGCGGCCGGCCGGGCGCTGATCCGATGCGAACGGTCGGACAAGCCCTAGCCTGGGGCGATGACCGATCGCCGGCCCGGCCGCTACCGCCCGCTCTCCCCGCTGCGCGAGCACCTGCGGGAGTCGTTCTGGTTCGCCCCGCTGGTCACCTGCGTCGCCGCGGTACTGCTCTCCGGGGTGACGGCCTGGCTGGACGAGGCCGTGGTCACCGCCAGCGTCGCCGAGACCGGCTCGGCGGACGAGCTGATGCGGTTCACCGGAGCGGCCAAGAGCGTGGTCTCCACGGTGAGTTCGGCGATGCTCACGTTCATCGGCGTGGTGTTCTCGATCTCGCTGGTCGCCCTGCAGATGGGCGCCAGCCAGTTCTCCCCGCGCGTCCTGCGGCTGTACGTCCGCAGCCGGCTCACGAAGGCCACCTTCTCGGTCTGCCTGGCCACCTTCCTGTTCGCCCTGCTCGTCCAGCTCAGCTACGACGACTCCACCGACCCGGCGAAGGTCACCTCGGTGCCGGTCTTCTCCGGCCTCGGCTCCCTCCTGCTGGTCCTGCTCAGCCTGGCGCTGTTCGTGCTCTACGTGCAGTCCACCATGCGGCTGCTGCGGGTGCCGCACGTCATCGACCGGGTCGCCAACGAGTCGGTGGCGGTGATCCTCCAGTACCGACGGATGCCGCCCGAGCCGCAGCCGCCGGCCGTGCCCGAGGGGGCGCCCACCCTGCTCCACGAGGGGCGCTCCGGGGTGCTGCGCGACGTCAACATCGGCCGCCTGGTCCGGATCGCCCGCAAGCACGACGTGGTGCTCCATCTGGTGCCCAGGATCGGCGACTTCATCACGCCCGGCACCCCGATCGTCCGGGTGGCCGGGGTCGCCGACCGGCCGCCGCGCCCGCGGCGGATCGCCCTGGCGCTCAACGTCGGCGTCGACCGCACCATGCACCAGGACCTCAGCTTCGGGTTCCGGCAGCTGGTCGACATCGCGATCCGCGCGCTCTCGCCCGCCGTCAACGACCCGACCACCGCCGTGCAGGCGATCGACCGGATCCACCAACTGCTCGGGATGCTGGTGCACGAGAGCTTCGGGGACCTCTGCTTCCGCGACCGGGCCGGCGCCGTCCGGCTGGTCGAACCGGTGCCGGACTGGCAGTCCGTGGTCGACCTCGCGTTCACCGAGATCCGGCTCTGCGGGGCGGGCCACCCGCAGGTGACCCGCCGGCTGGCGGCCGCCCTGGACGACCTCCTGCTGATCAGCCCCGACCAGCGGCGCTCGCAACTCCTGGAGCAGCGGCGCCTGTTGGACCGTGCCGTGGTCGAGCAGCTGCCCGATCCGGAGGTCCGCGCCTTCGCCCTGCTGCCGGACCGGCAGGGCATCGGCTGAGGAGCCCCGGGGCCGGGCCGCCGCCCGACTACCCGGCCGCCACCAGGTCGGAGGGGTCGGTGTTGGCGCCGCAGAGCAGCACCGCGATCCGCTCGCCGGCCACGTCGTCCAGCTCCGTCACCGCGGCGAGCGCGGTGGCCGCCGCGTGCTCGACGGCGATCCGCCGCTCGTCCCAGAGCGCCTGCCGGGCCCGGACGATGGCGTCGTCCGGTACCAGCACGGTGCGGACGCCGTCCTGCCGGGCGGCGTGCACGGCCAGCGCGGTGGCCCGGCGGGCCCCCAGGGAGTCCGCGGCCACCGAGTCCACCGGGACGTCCACCGGGTGGCCGGCCGCGAGGGCCGCGCCCAGTGCCCGGCTCCCCGTCGGCTCCACCGCCACCACCCGGACGCCGTGCTCCCGCGCCGCGGCGGCCACCCCGGCGAACAGTCCGCCGCCGCCCACCGAGACCACCACCGTGTCCAGGCCGGGCAGCCGGGCCACGATCTCGTCCAGCACCGTCCCGGCCCCGGCCGCGATCAGCGGGTGGTCGTACGCGTGCGAGGCGAGCGCGCCGCCGTCCGCCGCGAACTCCTCGCAGGCCGCCAGCGCCTCGGCGTACTCGCGGCCCGCCAGCCGCACCTCGGCCCCGTAGGAGCGCAGCCGGGCCACCTTGACCGCGGGCGCGGTCTCCGGCAGGAACACGGTGGCCCGCACGCCGAGTTCGCGGGCCGCCCAGGCGCAGGCCAGGCCGGCGTTCCCGCCGGAGGCGATGGTCACCCCGGCGGCCGGGAGGGTGCCCGCCTCGGTGTGCGCGAGCAGGAAGTTCTGCGCCCCGCGGGCCTTGAAGCTGCCGGTGTGCTGGAGGTACTCCAGGGCCAGCCAGACCCGCCCGCCGTCGTCCCCGGGTGCCACCACCACCGGCCGCACCCGCCCCGCGATCCGCCGCCCGGCCGCCTCGACCTCGCCGTACGTCAGGTGCTCCACGCTGCTGCTCCTCCCGGTCCGGGGGTGGAAGCCGACTTCCACCGCGTCACCGCCGACGGTACGTCGCGGCGGCCCACCAGCAGAAGATCACGACTGCCCGGCGGGGGCCGCACAGGGGTCGGGGCCGGGCGGCCGCGTAGGCTGGCCGCCATGCGTTCCGTGATTCTTCCGCCGCCCGCCCGCTAGCTGTATTGACCACGAGCGTTGTTGACGGCGCAGGGGCTTGATCAAAGGTGAAGACCTCCGGTGTGGTGGAGGTGTCTAGGCTCCACACCA
>NZ_JBVHVO010000019.1:0-58262 GCF_055564815.1 Kitasatospora sp. NPDC028961
TTGCCCCCCGAAATGTCAACCCCCAAGGGGGGGGAGTGGGGGGGGGGGGGGGGGGGGGGGGGGGGGGGGGTCTCCCCCCCCCCCCCCCCCCCCCTCCGCCGTGGCGGCCCGCTGCTCCGGGCCGACGTGTCCCGGGCGAGTGGTGCGTCAGGAGGTGACGGAGACCTGGTCGACCGTCCAGAACGCGCTGTTGGTGCCGGTGTAGCGGAACTGGAGCTGTGCCGTGGTCGCGCCGGCCGGGACGGTGACCTGGAGCTTCTCGAAGGTGTTGAGGTCACTGCGGTAGGACTTCACCAACTGCGGGGCGCCGGTGCCGAAGACGACGTACAGGTCGCCGGTCTGCGGGCCGTCGACCTTGTAGTCGGTGGCGAAGGAGACGGTGGCCTGGGTGCCGCTGACCGGGAACGCCGGGCTGATCAGCGTGGAGTCGAACTGCCCGGTGCCGTGCGACTTGTCGTCCCACTCGTCGGAGTCGGCGACCGCGAAGACGTTGCGGGCCCGGACGTTGGTCTCCCGGGACTGGCCGAGCTGGGCCGCCGTCCAGAACTCGTCCGTGGCGAAGGCCCAGCCCCGCCACTCGGTGACGCCGCCGCTGGGCATCCTGGAGTTGTCGATGGTCCAGCCGGACGGCGGGGTGTGGGTCCAGCCCTTGGTGGTGGCGGGGATGCCGGTCTCGTCCACCCGGGTCTGCAGGCCGGGGCGCAGGGCGTCGAAGGCGTCGGGGACGATCTCGTCGATCGGCTTGCCGTCCAGCTGCCAGGCCGGCTGGAGGGCGACACCCTCGTGCTTGAGGACGGTGGGTGCGATGTCGACCGGCTTGACGTCGAAGCGGGTCGAACCGGCGGCGTAGCCGGCTCCGTTGACGATCTGGAAGGTCTGGCGCTCGACGGCGCTGTTCCCGCCGTGGCCGCCGGCGTCGGTGTGGCCGTGGTCGGTGGTGACGATGATCAGCCAGTCCTCGGAGGCGTAGGTCGCGCGGTTGCGCACCGCCTGGACGACCTGCCCGACCAGCGCGTCGACCGAGTGGATCGCGGCGGCGTACTGGGAGCTGGTGCCGCCGTAGCTGTGGCCCGCCTCGTCGACCTCGTCGAAGTGGAGGAAGGTGGTGTCGGGGTTCCCGTTGGTGAGGTAGTCGGCGGCGTCCGAGGCGGTCTTGACGTCGTTCTCGCTCTCGTCGATCCGCAGGTCCGCCATGCCGTGGAAGACGTTGTCGGCGATCGGGTTCCAGGAGGCGGCGACCAGGGTGGAGGCGCTGGGCGAGGCCGTCTCCAGCCTGGTGGCGAAGTCCGGGTAGAGGTCGAAGCGGGAGCCGGCGAAGGTGTTGTCCTTGACGCCGTGCCTGTCCGGCCAGACGCCGGTGGCGATGGTGGACCAGCCCGGCCCGGAGAGCGTCGGCGCCAACGGGTTGGCGTAGAGGTTGCTGGTCGCGGTGAGGCCCGAGGCCATCAGCGACTTGATGGTGGGCGCGTCGGCGGTCAGCAGCTTGTCGTACCGGGTGCCGTCGACGCCGATCACCAGGGTCTTGGCCGTCCTGGTGCCGTTCGGCAGGCCCTTGTACGGGCCGGTGGCGGCCGAGGCCTGGACGCCGGTGAGCGGCAGCAGTGCCGCGGTGAGCGTGACCGTGGCGAGGGCGGCCCGGACGGAACGGGACATGTGCACAGGAACTCCCGTGGGGAGAGGGGGGAGGTGCGGGACGGGACGGCCGGGGGGAACACGTGCTCGGGGTGGCCGCCCGCCGAAGAGTGTGGAGCCGCACGGCGATCCCCCGGCCTCACACAACGCACGGCTGCGTGAACAACTCCCGAACTTGGGTTCAGACCGGTTACCTTTTCGTGATCATCCGTGCGCGGCCGACGAGGCGCGCGCCGGAGCGCCGGCGCGGCGCCCGACGTGCCGCCCGCACCCCGTACCGCTCCGGCACGACGCGGTAACAAGATGTTAACCGGACCGGCGCACTTTCCTCCCAGACGCGGGCTTTACCTTCTTCATGGCCGTGCTTTACTAGCGCTTGACGATGCATCAGGTCATCGGGGGATCACCGAAGGTCACCGGCCGTGCGGCTCCGCCGTGCCCGACGGCCGGTCCGGGCCCGGGGCCTGGGCCGAACGTCCCCTGCCCGATCCCGATCGCCCGCCCGCCGTCCGTGGCGGGAGGCAGAAGGAGGCATGCCCTCATGGAACCGTTGATCGACCGTGCCCGCGCCTTCCCCGAGCGCGCCGGCCGGGCCGGCCGCGAGCTCGACGGCCTCGCCACCGGTCAGTCGCCGCAGGCGCTCTTCATCACCTGCTCGGACTCCCGGGTGGTGCCGGCCCTGATCACCGGGGCAGCGCCCGGCGACCTCTTCGAACTCCGCACCGCGGGCAACATCGTCCCGTCCTACCGTGCGGACTCCGCCTCCGGTGAGACCGCCACCATCGAATACGCCGTGGACGTCCTCGGCGTGCGCGACATCGTGGTGTGCGGCCACTCGCACTGCGGGGCCGTCGGCGCGGTGGTGCGCGGCGACGACCTCAGCCTGGCGCCCGCCGTCCGCTCCTGGCTGGGCAACGCCGACCGCGGCGTTCTGCGGGCCGACGGGACGGACGTCTTCGACCCGACCGTGGCCGGGCCCGTGCAACGGCACGTCCTCGCCCAGCTGGAACAGCTGCGCGGCTACCCGGGCATCGCACGGCGACTGGTCGACGGCCGGGTCCGGATCCACGGCTGGTTCTACGAGGTCCACACCGGGCTGGTGCTCGCGCACCGGGCCGACTCCGGACTCTTCCTCCCGCTGTGACCGGCCGCCTGCCCTCCGTCCACTCCATCGAACCGAGGACCTGATGATCCGTCGTCCCGCCCTCCGGCCCGCCGACCTGCGGGCAGACCTGGCCGCCTCCCTCGTCGTCTTCCTGGTCGCGCTGCCGCTCTGCGTCGGTGTGGCCGTCGCCTCCGGCGTCCCGGCCGAACTCGGCCTGCTCACCGGCATCGTCGGCGGCCTTCTCACCGGGCTGCTGCCGGGCAGCAGCCTCCAGGTGTCCGGCCCCGCCGCGGGCCTCACCGTCCTGGTGTTCGCGGCCGTGCAGGAACACGGGCTCGCCACCCTCGGCGTGATCACCGCGGCCGCCGGACTGCTCCAGATCGGCATGGGCGCGCTGCGGCTCGGGCGCCTGTTCCGCGCCATCTCGGTCTCGGTCGTCCAGGGCATGCTGGCGGGCATCGGCCTGGTGCTGATCTCCGGGCAGCTCTACGCGCTGGCCGACGCGAAAGCGCCCAGGAGCGGACTCGACAAGCTGGCGGGCCTTCCCGGCCTGGTCCTCGACACCGTGACCTCGACGCGGGCGCTCACCGCCGCCGCGATCGGCATCGGCACCATAGCCGTTCTGGTGCTCTGGCCCCGGCTGCCCGCCCGGGTCCGGACGGTGCCCGCGCCGCTGGCCGCCGTCGCCGCGGCCACCGCCGCCACCGCGCTGTTCGACCTCTCCGTCGGCAAGGTCGAGGTCGCCGGTCTGGCCGGGGTGATCGACCTCCCCGGCGGCGCGGACCTGGCGGCGCTCGGCGATGTCGGCGTCCTCGGCGCCGTGCTCGCGTTCGCCCTGATCGCCTCGGCGGAGAGCCTGTTCAGCGCCGCGGCGGTGGACCGCCTGCACGGCGGCCCGCGCACCCACTACGACCGGGAGTTGATCGCCCAGGGGGTCGGCAACACGGTCTGCGGCGCCCTCGGCGCGCTCCCGATGACCGCCGTCATCGTGCGCAGCGCCGCCAACGTCCAGGCCGGGGCGCGGACCAAGGCCTCCCGCGTGCTGCACGGCCTCTGGCTGCTGCTGTTCGCCGCGCTGTTCCCCGCCGCGCTGTCGGTCATCCCGCTCGCCGCGCTGGCCGGGGTCCTGGTGCACGCCGGGGCCAAGCTCGTGCCGGCGAAGGCGCTCGTTCCGCTGTGGCGGACGCACCGCGGGGAGGCCTTGATCCTGATGGCCACGGCGGTCGCCGTCGTGGTGACCAACCTCTTCGAGGGGGTGCTGCTCGGCCTGCTGCTCTCCGTGCTGAAGAGCGCCTGGGACACCTCGCACCTGCACGTGGAGGTCGACGAGCGCGGGGACGGAACGGTCGGGGTGACACTGGCCGGCAACGCGACCTTCCTCCGCCTGCCCCGGCTCCTGGACACGCTGGAGCGACTGCCCGCCGGCCGGACCGTCCACCTGGACCTGACCGGCCTGCGCCACCTCGATCACGCCTGCCGGACGGCGCTGGAGACCTGGGAGGAGCGCCACAACCGGGTGGGTGAGGCGCTCGTGGTGCGCGTCCCGGTCGGCGTCTGACCGCCGCTGCCAGGGGCTGCTGCTGCCGAGGAGGCGACGGCGCGGTAGCGGCGGATCGGCCGTCGCTACCGTGCTGCCCGCGCCCTGCCGCCCCGCCGAACCCGCGGTACTCAGGAACGGCCGCGGCGTCACCCGGGGGCGGTGGCTCCGGCCGTGCTGCGGGACGCGGCCCCGGTAGCCCGCTGTTCGGTGGCCGCCGCCAGCGCGCGCCCGGTGAGGGAGTCCGTCCGGCGCAGCAGTTCGGCGGGCGGGCCGGCGAAGAGCAGGCGGCCGCCGTCCGTCCCGGCTCCGGGGCCGATGTCGATCACATGGTCGGCCTGGGCGACTACGCGCAGGTTGTGCTCCACGACCACCAGCGTCGCACCGGCGTCCACGAGGTCGGCGAACAGCAGGTCGAGCCGTTCGACGTCGCTGGGGTGCAGACCGGTCGTCGGTTCGTCCAGGACGATCCGCTCCTCGGCGAAGCCGGGCGAGCTGCTGAGGTGCCGGGCCAGCAGGAGGCGTTGCTTCTCGCCGCCGGAGAGGGTGTCGAGCGACTGTCCGACGGCGGCGTAGCCGAGTCCGACGCGTTCGAGCCAGCCCATCGTCCGCACGATGTCGGAGCGGTCCGCGAAGAGGTCCGCCACGGGGCCCGCCGGCATTCTCAGGACGTCGGCGATCGTCCGGCCGTCGAGCCGGACCTTCATGGCGGCGGGGTTGAAGCGTTCGCCCCCGCAGACGTCGCAGGGTGTCGCCACGTCGTCGAGGAAGGCGAGTTCGGTGGTGATGTAGCCCCTGCCCCTGCAAGTGGGGCAGGCGCCCTTGGAGTTGAAGCTGAACCAGGCCGGTTCGAGCCCGGAGGCGGCGCTGAACGCCTCGCGCACGCTGTCCGCGACGCCGAGGATGCTGAGCGGCATCGACCGTACCCCGCCGCGCAGCGGGTCCTGCCCGACGACCGTGAACTCGGGGTGCTGCCGGGGGAGTTCATTGGTGGCGAACGAGCTCTTGCCGGAACCCGCCACGCCCGTGACCGCGGTGAGGACGCCGAGCGGAATGTCGACGTCGAAGCCGGCGAGGTTGTGCGCGGAGGCGTTCTCCACGCGGACGAAGGCTCGCGGTTCGCGGCTCGCGCGTGCGAGCGGCAGGGGCGTCGAGAGCAGCCGTCCGGTGACGGTGTCGCTGCCGGCCAGAGCCTTCGGCGTACCTTCGAACTGCACAAGGCCGCCCCGTGAACCCGCCCCCGGTCCCATGTCGATCACATGGTCGGCGATTCGGATCACCTGGGGGTGGTGCTCCACGACCACCACGGTGTTGCCGGCGTCGCGCAGCCGCAGCAGGAGGTGGTTGAGACGTTGCACATCGGCGGGGTGCAGGCCCGTCGAGGGCTCGTCGAAGACGTAGGTGATGTCGGTGAGGGCGCTGCCCAGGTGTCGGACGATCTTGACCCGTTGTGCCTCGCCACCGGACAGCGTCGACGACTCGCGGTCGAGCGAGAGGTATCCGAGCCCGACGGAGAGCAGTGCGTCCAAGGTCCGCCGGATCCCGTCGAGGGCCGGTTCCACCCGCGGATCCTCCAGCGCCGCCAGGAGTTCGCGGAGCTCGGCCACCGGCATCGCCGACCAGTCGACGATCGAGCGCCCCTCGATCAGGCTGGCGCGGGCCGCGGCGTTCAGGCGCGCTCCGCCGCACTCATGGCAGACGCGGTGCGTCGTCAGACGGTCCAGCTCCTCCCGCACCTGCGGTGAGATCTTGGTCGGCCGGTTCTTGACGTACACGTCCCGCATCCGGGTGACGACGCCGTCGAAGCGGGCGGTCTTGGGGAAGCGCGGATCCGGATCCGGCAGCTTCAGCTGATCCGCGTAGAGGAACAGCCGCATCTCGTCCCGCGTGTAGTCCTTCAGCGGCTTCTCCCGGTCGAACAGCCCGCAGTAGGCGAAGCGCTTCCAGCGGTAGACGCCGGGGCGGAACTGGCTGAATCGAACAGGTCCCTCGTCGATGTTCTTCTCCGGATCGATCAACTCCTCGACATCGATGTCGACGACAGTGCCGAGGCCTTCGCACGCGGGGCACATGCCCGTCGGATCGTTGAAGGAGTAGGCCGGCGAGTATCCGGCGGAGGGCACGCCGATCCGTGAGAACACGAGTCTGAGCAGGGGAGCGAGGTCGGAAGCCGTCGCCACCGTCGACCGGGCGTTTCCGGTGAAGCGGCGCTGATCGATGATGACCGTGAACGTCAGACCGCTCATCGACTGCACCTCGGGCGCCGGCATGTGGGGAAGGCGGTTCCTCACGAACGACGGGTACGAGTCGTTCACCAGACGTTGTGCCTCGGCGGCGATCGTGTCCAGCACGAGTGAGGACTTGCCGGACCCGGAAACCCCGGTGACCACGGTCAACGCCTTCTTCGGCAGGTCGACGCTCACCTGGGCGAGATTGTTGGCGGCCGCTCCGACGATACGGATGACGGACTCGCCTGCTGCAGCGTGATCGGCCATGGCCGCCATCGTAGGCGCGGCCCACGGGGACGGGGTGCTGCGCGCGACGCGCCGCACTCGGCGAGCCCCCGGCGGGGAGCCCTCGCGCCGCAGCCGTCCGCGCGCTCTGACAGCACGGCGCCCTTCACCGGCCACCACCATCGGGACGGCGGGGATGACCTACGGCTCGGTGCGGGTCGTTCGTCCCCGCGCTCGACGAATGCGGATCGGGCCATGGACCTCGGCGGGCGTGACAGGGCGCCCGGCCTGAGTGACCTCGACCTCACCCGCCGAAGCCAGCCGCCACGCGGCCCGGCGAGTCGGCTCCATCAACGCACGCCATCCCTCGCCCTCTCCCGCGTACGCCGCCCGGGCGGCATCGGAGGGGCAGATCGACGAGGTCGGCCCACGACGCTCCAGCAGAGCCAGAATGGTCCGCTCGACGAGCCGGTCGACCTTCTGCGGATCCTTCGCCACCACCCGAGTATCGCACTGGGCCGGTCGGGCCGGCCCGACCAGGCGCGGCTCGGAGCGGTGCTCGGAGAGTCCGGTGCGGGGGGCGTGGCCGTCACCGCTCGCTCCTGGCGTCCAGGTCCGCGAGGCCCCGCTCCCATCGCTCGCGGCGCTCGTGGGGGGACTGCTCCCACCACGGCGTCCCCCGTTCCCCGAGGGCCGTCTTCGCCGCATGCACGCGGGACCGGGCCTCGCGCTCCGCCTCCGAGTCCCCCGCCGCCAGGGCGGCGCGCACCGCGCGCCGGGCCGCCATCAGGTGGCGTCGGAGACGAGCGGCCGTGGATTCGGGCAGGGACGGGTCCGTCGCCCGCCACCGGCGGCCGTCGATCACGACGAAGTGCCCGTCGGCCGTCTTCTCAGGTCCCTGCCGCTGGGTGCCCACAGGCATGATCCTCGGGGACGGGGGCCATCGGCGCGAGCCGAGGAGCTGACCTCCGAGCCGTCGGCCTCCGCCGGCCCGGTGGGGGAGGAGAAGGGACATCACGGCAGTCCTGACCCGGTGCGGGGCCGAGGATGTGCGAGCGGGCGAAGGGCACCTCGGCCGGGGCGTGCATCGGACGCCGGCCCTCGGACCTGGTCACCCTGCTTTCGCCTCCGCGCCGGTCAGGAACGGACGCAGCAGCCCGAGCAGGGCGCGGGGGCGGTGCAGCGGGATGATGTGGCCGCAGTCCTCGATGACGTGTCCGGTGAGGTCGTCGGTGATCGGGCGGAGCTGGCGTTCCAGCGCCGCGCCGACGGGCCGGGCGCCCACCGCCATCGTCGGCACCGTCAGGCGCGCGGCGGCGACCGCCTGTTCGACCTGTACCGCGCTCTCGGGCAGCGCCCGGTAGTACGAGAACGCGCGGCTCAGCGCCTGGCGGCCGGTGTACGCGCGGACGAAGGCGTCCCGGAGGGCGGGGCGCACCCCGTCGCCGAGTGTGCCGGAGCGCAGGAACCAGTCGACGTAGGCCGCTTCGTGGCCCTCCAGTACGGACTCGGCGAGGCCGGGCGCGGCGGCATGGAAGCCGAACCACCACGGCGGGCCGTCGGCGAGGAACTCCTCGGCGCCGGGCAGCCTGCCCAGAAGGGCCTCCATGACGACCAGGCGCCGGACGAGACCGGGGCGGCGCAGGGCGAGGAGGAAGGCCGGTGCGGTACCCGCGTCGATGCCCACCACCGCGGCCGGGGCCACGCCGAGCGTGGTGAGAAGCGCCGCGGCGTCCTCGGCCAGGGTTCCCGCGTCGTACCCGGTGGCGGTCCCGCTGCTCGCGCCGAACCCGCGCAGGTCCGGCGCGATGACGCGGTAGCGGCCGGAAAGGCCGGCCATGACGTCCGTCCACACCTCCCAGGTGTGCGGGAAACCGTGCAGCAGCAGGACGGCCGGGCCCGATCCGGCGAGGGCGACGTTCAGTTCGACACCGTTGACGGGGACGCGCCGCAACTCGGGCATGGAGGGCTCCAGAGGTGGTGAGGAATGGTGACCAGGTCACGCTAAGGAACTACGCTGACTCCTCCAAGACGGCACTTTTCCTTCAGGTGGTGAGCCCGGAGTGACCACATCGAGGCCCGGCGAACCCGGCCGGCGGCCCGGTGAGCGGGGCGATCTGCTGGATCCGCTCTGCCCGACCCGCCAGTTGCTCGACCGGATCGGCACCAAGTGGACGTCGATGGCGGTCAAGGTGCTGGCCGAGGAGGCGCCGGGCGAGCTCCGTTTCGCGGAACTGCGGCGCCGTTTCCCGGGCATCTCCCAGAAGATGCTGTCCGTCACCCTGCGGAGCCTCGTCCGCGACGGCCTGGTCGCGCGCCGGGTGGAGCCCACCGTGCCCCCCGCCGTCCACTACCGGCTCACCGAACTCGGCCTCTCCCTCGAAGAGCCGCTCTCCGCCCTGCGGGTCTGGGCCGAGACGCACATGGCGGAGATCGACCGCAGCAACCGCCTCGCCGACGAGTCGCCCTGACGAGGGCGTCGAGCCGACGCGGCGGTCACGGACCGAGGATGCCGGCGGCACGCCTGCCGTCGGCCTTCCGGTTCACTTCTCGTTCACTTCTCGACGAAGACGATGTCCTCGATGCCGGGGCGCAGCTTCACCGTGCCGTCGTTGACGTCGATCACGCGGTGCAGGCCTCTGGTGGAGGTCGTCTGTTCGGAGAGGAAGAACTCGTCGTCCGCGCCGGCCAGGTAGGCGGGGAGCGAGTCGAGGGAGGGGCCGAACAGGCGCAGGTAGTCGGCCAGGCGTCGGAACAGCTTGGGCAGGATGACCAGCCGGTCGGTGATCGAGCTCAGGTCCTCGATCTCGGCGCCGCTGTGGGTGACGTCCGTGGCCCAGACGCTGCCGGGTGCCTTCGCGGCCTGCGCCTGCCGGGCGGTCGCGGCCATGTCGAGGCGCAGTTCCCGGGGCAGGTTCGAGTAGAACGTCGGGTAGACCAGGCCGCGGGAGAGCAGTTCGTGGTTGGCGCTCTGGCGGAGGAGCGGTACGTCGACCCTGATCATCGCCCCGCTCCTGGCGTCCGGCGCCGGAGTGCCCCGGCCGACCAGGGCGATGCAGCGGCCGTAGGTGTCGGCGCCACTGGCGAGGACGAAGCCGGGGACGGTGTCCGGGGTGGCGGAGGTGACCTTCTCGTCCGCCCCGCGCGTGACGTCGGTGAAGCCCAGCCAGGTCAGCAGGGCGTCCCGGGCCGCGTGGGCGCCCAGATCGAGCGGCTGGTGCACGAAGTCGGGGCCGACTCCCTGGTAGTGGGTCTCCAGTGCGTCGATCCCGTCCAGCCGGAGGCCGGCGCCGCCGTGGGCGTTCCGCTTGACCTTGTGCTCACCGGGCAGCTCGGGCCAGAAGCCGGGGTCGTCGGGGAGGAAGTGGACGGTGTCGCCGTCCGGTTCGAAGTTCTTGATCTCGTAGCGGCCCTTGACGAGCATCATGGTCATGAGTGCCTCCGGTGACTGGACTGCGACTCATTGTGATGCCCTTCGTGGACGGACGGTGGGACCGTGCCGTCGGCGCGTTCGGCGCGTTCGGCGCGTTCGGCGCGTTCGGCGCGTTCGGCGCGTTCGGCGCGTTCGGCGGGGCGCGCCGGGGCCGGCGCCCGGTGCGGAGCCGCGCGCGGCACATCCCCCGTGACGGCACGGCCCCCGCGCGTGGGGAGCTCTCAGTTCGGCGGCGGGTCGATGACCTCGCGGACCGAGACGAGTTGGCTCAGGCCCGAGACGGTGAGCAGCGGGGTCAGGAGCGGGCTCGTGATCAGCCGGATCCGGTGGGCACGCGCGA
This sequence comes from Kitasatospora sp. NPDC028961, assembly GCF_055564815.1. Classification (NCBI taxonomy): domain Bacteria; kingdom Bacillati; phylum Actinomycetota; class Actinomycetes; order Kitasatosporales; family Streptomycetaceae; genus Kitasatospora; species Kitasatospora sp. NPDC028961. The sequence continues at coordinate 10,501 of NZ_JBVHVO010000019.1, forward strand.
AGAGGACGGTGAGGCCGGCGCTGTCGAGGTACTCGACGGCACTGACGTCGACGGTCAGGGGCGTGTCGGACTCGGGGATCCGGTCGATGGCCGCGGCGAGTTCGTGGGCGTTGGCCAGGTCGATCTCGCCGGCCGCCCGCAGCACGGGCGAGCCGCCCGGGCCGTGGCCGGGGGTGAGGACGAGCGCGGTGGTCATCAGGCGATCCTTAGCTGCATGTCGACGGTGGTGCCGCCGCTGCCTGGGGTGATGGTGACCTGCTGCATGAGGGCGTTCATCAGGGCGACGCCGCGACCGCGGTCGGTGTCGGCCCGGTGTCCGGGGATCTTCCAGTGGCCGGTGTCCGCGACGGTCAGGCGCAGCTCGGCGGCCGTGGCGACGGCGGACAGGCGGATCCGGGCGCCCGGCGCGTCACGGTGACCGTGTTCGATGGCGTTGGCGCACGCTTCGCCGGCCGCGACCAGGACGCTCTGCACGGTGGGCGCGGGCAGCCCGCACCGGTTCAACCAGCCGCGGAGGCTGTTCCGGACGGGGGCGAGCTGCCCGGACTCCGCGGGGAAGGTCACCTCCAGCGGGGCGGGGTGGCGGTGGAGCAGGATGGCCACGTCGTCGTCGTACCCGTCGTCGGGGGCGAGCGCGGCCATGAGGCGGGCGGCGAGGTCGTCGACCGACAGCGCGCGCCCTTCCCGCAGGATGGTTCCGGCCCGGTCGACGCCTTCGCTCAGGGGGCGGCGGCGGCGCTCCACCAGACCGTCGGTGTAGAGCAGCAGGGTGGAGCGCGGCGGCATGGTGCACCGGACTTCGGGCCGGTCCGCACCGGTCCGGACGGCGAGGGGCAGCGCGTTGCCGTCCTGGAGGAGGACGGTGGTCCCGTCGGGGTGGGTGAGGACGCCGGGAGGGTGGCCGGCACTGGAGTAGACGAGGTGGCCGTCGGCGGGGTCGAGCACTCCGCAGAAGACGGTGGTGCACATCGCCCCGGGGATGTCGGCCGCGAAGCGGTCCAGGGCCGCGAGGGTGCGGGCGGGCGAGGGGTCCTGGAGGAGCAGGGCGCGGCAGGCGCTCCGGAGTTGGCCCATGACGGTGGCCGCGGTGAGCCCGCGCCCGACGCAGTCCCCGACCACGATGCCGGTGCGGCCGTCGGGGAGGGCCACGATGTCGTACCAGTCGCCGCCGACCTCCAGGGGGCGGGTGGCGGGCTCGTAGCGTACGGCGAAGCCGCCGGGCAGGTGGGAGGGGCCGAGGATGGCGCGTTGCAGGGTTATCGCGGTCTCGCGCTGCTGGTCGATCTGGTGCACCCGGGCCAGTCCCTGGGCCAGGCGGCCGGCCAGTTGGGAGAGCAGCTGCCGGTCCTGTTCGGTGAAGGGTCGCGGCCCTTGGCGGTCGATCCACAGGAGGAGCGTGCCGCGCGGGTGTTCGAGGACGATGCCGGAGCCGTCGGCCCGGTCGGTGACCGGGGTGAGGGCGGGGCGCGTGCGCAGGGCGGTGAGGGTCTCGCGCCGCTCGGCCGGCAGGTCGTCCCAGCGCTGTTCCGGGTCGGTGGCGGTCAGCACCGGGGCCCCGTCGGGCGGGAACAGCACGGCGAGGACGGTGTCGGCCCGCCAGACCCGTCGCAGCTCGGCCATGGCCGCGGCCATGGCGTCGGGCAGGGTGGCGGCTTCCGCGAGGCGCGTGCCGAGCGATGCCAGGGCGGCCGCCCGTTGGGCCGCGTGGTGCTCCGAGGTGACGTCACGGATGGTGCCGACGATGACGCGGCGCCCGCTCTCCGGCTCCTGGACGCGGTTGAAGGCGGCTGCCACCCACACCTGACGGCCGTCGCGGTGGGTGGCCGGGATGGTGCAGGTGCCGTGCTCCCGGCCGGTCAGTTCGGCGAGGGCGTCGGCCACCAGCCGGTGGGCGTCGGGGTCGGCGTCGCGCTCGGGCCACCACGGCTGGGGGTACCGGTAGGGCAGGCCCTCGGGCCCGTGGCCGAGGATGGCGGTGAACGCGGCGTTGACCTCGATGACGTCGCCGTGCTCGTCGCAGACGAAGAACCCCTCCTGGAGGGAGTCGACCAGGGCTGTGCGCCAGCGCGCGTGGCGGTTGCGCAGCCGTGTCATGTCGATGGTGGCACGGACCCGGGCGAGCAGTTCCGCCGCGGCGAAGGGTTTGACCAGGTAGTCGTCGGCGCCGGCGTCGAGGCCCTCGATGGAGGCCTCCTGTCCGGCGCGGGCCGAGAGCAGGATGACGGGGACGGCGGCGGTCCGCGGGTCGGCGCGCAGCGCGGCCACGAGCCGGACACCGTCGAGGCCGGGCATCATGACGTCGCTGACGACGAGGTCGGGGGCCTCGGCACGGACCGCCTCCAGCGCTGCCAGGCCGTCGGCGACGGCCCGGACCAGGTAGCCGGGGCCGGTGAGGAGCCGGCTGAGGTACTCGCGCATGTCGGCGTTGTCGTCGGCGATCAGGACCCGGGCGCGGGGCTGGGCCGACCGCCCGCCGAGGGGTGCGGCGCGGTCCGGCACTTCGGTGGACCGGGAGGGGTCGGCCCGTTCGCTCCCGGGGAGCCAGCGCAGCGCCTCCTCCAGGTAGGGGTCGGCCGCGGCCGACGCGCGGGCGGGCGCCGCGGGCGCGGGGGCCAGGGCGTCCTGGGGGAGGTGGGCGTGGCCGAACGGCAGGCGGACGGTGAAGGCCGTGCCCTCGCCCTCGCGACTGCGGGCGGTGATGGTGCCACCGTGGGCCTGGACGAGTTCCTGGACGAGGGCGAGTCCGATGCCGCTGCCCTCGTGGGAGCGCGCGCGGGTGTTCTCGATCCGGTGGAACCGTTGGAAGAGGCGCGGCAGCTCGGTGGCGGGCACCCCGACGCCGGTGTCGGTGACCGTGACGACCGCGTGGTCGTCCTCCCGGTGCACGGCGACGCCGATCGAGCCCTCGAAGGTGAACTTGAGGGCGTTGCTGAGCAGGTTGAGGACGACCTTCTCCCACATGTCCCGGTCGATGTGGACGGGCTCCGCCAGCGGTGGGCAGTCCATCGTGAAGGCCAGGCCGGCCTTGTCGACGGCGGAGCGGAAGACGCTGGCCAGCTCCGCGGTGGTCGCGGCCAGCTCGACCGGTTCGTAGCTGGCCCGCAGGTGGCCGGCCTCGATCCGGGAGAAGTCGAGCAGGGTGTTGACGAGCCTGCCCAGCCGCAGCCCGTTGCGGTGGATGACGTCCAGTTCCTCCCTCGTGCGCGGATCGGCGTCCGCCAGCCTGGTCCGAAGCTCTTCGAGCGGACCCATGATCAAGGTCAGGGGGGTGCGGAACTCGTGGCTGACGTTGGAGAAGAAGGCGGTCTTGGCCCGGTCGAGTGCCGCGAGTTCGTCGGCGCGCTGCTGCTGGGCCTGGTACTCGCGGGCGCCGGCGACCCCTGCCGCGACGTGGCCGGCGGCCAGCTCGACGAATCCCCGGTAGCCCTCGTCCGCTGCCCGGTAGCGGTTGAGCGCCGCCACCAGGAAGCCGTAGGGCACGTCGCCCCGCCGCAGCAGCGGGACGACCAGGGCATGGGTGGGCGGAGCCGGCCGGCCGAAGGTGGGAAGGTCCGCGAACGCGGGACCGTCGAGGGCGACGACCACCGGTTCGGCCTGCGCCGCCCGCGCCGACGGCCACACCCCGGGTGTGCCGCCCGGGGGCAGGAGCGCCGGGGCGGCGGGGTGTCCGGCGGGCAGGCCGGTCGCGGCGGCCAGACGGGCGGACCCGTCGGGCAGCGCCAGATAGGTCAGGACGAACGGCAGGTCATGAGGGTTGGCGGCGAGCTGGCGGGTACTGAAGGCCAGGGTCTCCTCCTCGGTACGCACCACGCTGAGGTCCGAGCCGAGGTCCCGCAGGGTCGCCATCCGCCGCTCGCCGATGACCCGGTCGGTCTCCTCGCTGACCACGCACAACACGCCGCTCACGAGGCCGTCGTCGTCGCGCAGGGGACTGTAGGAGAAGGTGTGGTAGCTCTCCTCGGGATATCCGGAACGCTCCACGAACAGCAGCAGCGCCTCGTCCCAGGTCGCCCGGCCCGTGGTCAGCACGGTCCCGATCCGCGGGCCGATGTCGCCCCAGATCTCCGCCCACACCTCGCTCGCCGGCCGGCCCAGCGCCCAGGGGTACTTCCGGCCGAGGGTGTCGCGCCGGTAGGCGGCGTTGCAGAAGAACGTCAGGTCCTCGCCCCAGGCCATCCACATCGGGAACCGGGAGGAGAGCAGGATGCTCACGGCCGTGCGCAGGCTCTGCGGCCAGCCGGTGGGCGCGCCCAGCGGCGTCGCCGTCCAGTCCACCGCCGCGAGATCGCGCCCGACCTCGCGGTCGCCTTCGAAGATGTCGACACCGGCACCCGCCGTCGCCCCGTACTCGACTCCTTCGGGCTGGCCCATCCGACGCGTCCTCTCCTTCCGTACGGTTCGCACCGGCGACCATCCGCACCTCTCGCCACCGGCTCCGACCGTCGCCCCGTCCGTGTCGAGGCACCTGGCCCCATCGTAGAAGCCACGACGCCCCCGTCTGCCCCGGACGGGCGTTTCGAGTCGTCCGACGACAGCGCCGCGGGCGCCGCCCCCGCCGCGCGGGAGGGAGCCGGACCCGTGCGCGAAGACGCAGGTTTGGCCCGCCGCGTCCGTGGCATACGGGTGCCGGAGAGCCCGTGAGGTCGGGCATGATCGATGGAGAGTGCCCAAGTGGCGGATAAGGCAATGTCGGTGCGTTTGGTGGAGCTCTTGACGGAGCAGCGAAAGGCCCTGGGTTCGGCCTGGGTGGACGCGGTGTCGCGGACGCTGCGGGGGCGGATCAGTGAGGCCGAACTCGACCGCGAGTTGCAGGAGCTGTTCACGGCCCTGGTGGAGGGCCTACGCCAGGGGGGTTTCGACTGGCAGGGCGAGGACTTCGCGGAGGTGCGCGCGCTGCTCACCGAGCTGTCGCGCAACCGGGCCCGTCAGGGTTTCACCACCACCGAGACCGCGACCAGCGTTCTCGCTTTCAAGGCCATCCTGGCGCCGACGACGGACAGTTCGGCGCAGGACATCACCGTCTACCTGCAACTGTCACAGTTGATGGACGCGCTGGCGCTGTTCACGATGGAGGTGTACGCGCGGACCCGTGAGGAGCTCATCAGCGCGCAGTCGGAGCAGCTCCTGGAGCTCTCCACCCCCGTGGTGAAGCTGTGGGACGGTGTGGTGGCGGTGCCGCTGGTCGGCACGCTCGACTCGGTCCGCACCCAGGTGGTGATGGAGAAGCTGCTCCAGACACTCGTGGACACGGGTTCGGAGCAGGCGATTATCGATATCACCGGGGTGCCGGCGGTGGACACCGAGGTCGCCCAGCACTTGCTCAAGACGGTGGTGGCCGCGCGGCTGATGGGCGCCGAGTGCACCATCTCGGGTATCCGCCCGCAGATCGCGCAGACGATCGTGGCGTTGGGTATCCAGTTCGGGGACATCGTCACGAAGGCGACGCTCGCCGACGCGCTCAAGCACGCGCTGCGCCGTGGTGGTGTCGACCCGATGATGGCTGGTGGCCGGCCGTGACGGAGCGCGTACCTGTTCTGAAGATCGGCGATGTGCTGCTGGTGTCCATCCAGGTGGATCTGGAGGACCAGACCGTTCTGGACCTCCAGGACGACTTGGCCGCACGGATCGTGGCGACCGGTGCGAGCGGGGTGGTGATCGACATCACCGCGGTGGAGATCGTCGACTCGTTCGTGGGCCGGATGCTCGCCACCACCGCCGCGATCTCCCGCATGCTGGACGCCGAGACCGTGGTGGTGGGTATGCGGCCCGCCGTCGCGATCACCCTGGTCGAGCTCGGGCTCTCGCTGGGGGGCGTGCGTACCGCGCTCAGTCTGGAGAAGGGCCTGGCGATGCTGGGCCGGTCGGCGGGCGGTCGTGGTTCGGTTCGGTCGTGAGCGGTCTCGTGCCTACGCCCGAGGGTGAGCAGGAGTGTATTGCGGTCCGGTCGAATGACGATGTGGTGCGGGCCCGGCAGTTGGTCCGTTCGCTGGCTCAGCGTTGCAAGCTGTCGCTGGTCGATCAGACGAAGTTGGTGACGGCGGCGAGTGAGTTGGCCCGTAACACCCTGGTCTACGGCGGGGGTGGGGTGATGCGGACCGGGCTGGTCCGGCGGGACATGCGTCTGGGTGTGGCGGCGGTCTTCGAGGACAACGGGCCGGGCATCGCCGACGTGGACCTCGCGTTGACCGACGGCTGGACTTCGGGCAGCGGGCTGGGGCTGGGTCTGAGTGGCGCGCGGCGTCTGGTCGACGACTTCGTCCTGGACACCGAGGTCGGCCGCGGCACGCTGGTGTCGGTGATCAAGTGGGCCCGGTGAGTGCGGTGTTGCTGGGGAGCGAGGATGTCGCGTGGTTTCGGGACGAGCGTTCCATGCCGGCGGCGGCGCGTGGTGCCGCGGCGGCGTTGGCGCGTCGGATCGGGCTGGGTGATCAGCGGGCGGCCGAGGTCGCGCTCGCGGTGAGCGAGGCGGCGACGAACCTGTGTCGTCATGCGGTGGACGGTGCTCTGTTGTTGAGGGTGGTCCGTACCGCGACGGACGCCGGTCTGGAGTTCGTGACCGTTGACGCGGGTCCTGGGATGGCGGATGTCTCGCGTGCGCTGACCGACGGGGTGTCGTCCGCGAGCACGCTGGGGATCGGGCTGGGTGCGATCTCCCGGTTGGCCGATACCTTCGACGTGCATTCGTTGCCCGGGCGGGGGACCGTGCTGGCGGCGCGGTTCTGGACGCGGGAGGCCGCGGCGGCGGCCCGGGTGGCGGGTGAGCCGGTGGTGGCGGGGTTGACGAGGGCGATCAGTGGTGAGGAGGTCTGTGGGGACGCGTGGGCGGCGCGGTCGGTCGCGGCGCCGGGTGGCGGCCTGGGGGTGGCGGGTGGCGGTGGGGTGCCGGTTGGCGGTGGGGTCTCTCGTGGTTCGCTGAGTTGGGCGGCATTGGCTGGTGTCGACGCGCCCGGGGTGCCGCGGGCGGCGTCGGTGCGGGAGGAGCGGGGCGCGGTCGCGGATCGCGACGCGTTGCTGTTGATGTTCTGCGACGGTCTCGGGCACGGGCCGTTGGCGGCCCGGGCCTCCCGGGCGGCGGTCGACGCGTTCCATGCTTCGCGGGCGACGCGGCCGGACGCTGTTCTGATGGATATCCATCGTGCGTTGAGCGCGGGTCGTGGTGGCGCGGTCGCGGTGGTGTCGATCGGGGTGTCGGCGGGTCGGGTGTTGTTCTGCGGTGTCGGGAATGTCAGTACGTTCGTCCTGGATCCGGCGACGGGCGGCCGGCGTTCGCTGCCGTCGGCGCCGGGTATCGTCGGTCACCATCTGCCGTCGCTGCGGACGGTCGAGCAGGACCTGCCGGCGGGTAGTGCGGTGGTGATGCATTCGGACGGGCTGACCGAACGGTGGCGGCCGGCGGATCTGCCGGGGTTGCTCGGACATATCCCGCTGGTGGCGGCGGGCCAGTTGCTGCGTGAGGCGGGGGTGCGTCGGGACGACGCGGGTGTGCTCGTGGCGAGGGGTGCGTGGTGAGTGTGCCGGGCGGTACGGGTACCGTCCATCTGATGACCATCTCGGTCGCCACCGAGCAGGACACCTTCGCGTTGCGGCGCTGTGGCCGGGCGGTCGCCGGGGTGTTCGGTGTCGAGAACCAGGACCAGGTCAGGCTGGCCACCGCGCTCAGTGAGCTGGGGCGTGACCTGCTGACCGCGACCGCGTTGACGGTGGAGTTCGCGGTGGTGGGCGGGGTGTCGGCGGTGTTGCGGGTGGCGATGTGTTGGCAGGGTGGTCCGGGGCCGAGTCCGGAGGCGCTGGGTGCGGTGGCTCGTCTGGTGCAGGTGCGGCGGGTGGAGGGGCCGGCGGCGCAGTGCCTGGTCGTGGAGCAGCCGCTGCTGGGGTCCGGTGAGTGGCCGGCCGGTCTGATGGATCGGGCGCGTGAGGTGCTCGGGGCGCATGGCGGGTCGTCGGCGTCGGAGGACGCGCGGGCGCAGACCAGGGACCTGATCGCGGCGTTGGGGGAGTCGCGTGCTCAGCGTGAGGAGTTGCAGCGGCTGAACGAGGAGTTGGGGGAGACGAATCGGGGGGTGGTGGCGCTGTATTCCGAGTTGTCGCAGGAGTTGGAGGAGACGAATCGCGGGGTGGTGGCCCTGTACGGGGAATTGGAGGAGAAGTCGCGTCAGCTCCGGGTGGCCAGTGAGGCGAAGACCAGGTTCTGGGCGAACGTCAGCCATGAGCTGCGTACTCCGGTGAATTCCGTGGTCGGGTTGGCCGGGTTGTTGCTGGCGAGCGGGGCGGGGCGTCTGGAGGAGGACCAGCGGGAGCAGATCGGGCTGATCTCGGCGTCGGGGAGTACGCTGCTGACGCTGGTGGACGAGCTGTTGGACGTCGCGAAGGCGGAGTCGGGGCGGTTGGAGCCGGTCTGGGCGCGGGTGGATCTGCGGGCGCTGCTCGCGGAACTGCGGGGCACTTTGGGTGTGCGCGCGGGTGAGGGTGTGACGCTGGGCATCGCCGACCCGGTGTCGGTGCCGGTGTTCGTCAGTGACGAGGTGATGCTCAGCCGGGTCCTTCGCAACCTGCTGTCCAACGCGCTGAAGTTCACCGAGCGGGGCAGCGTGACGCTGGACGTGGCGCTGGGGGAGGGCCCGGACGGCGGGGAGCTGGTCCTCACGGTCGCGGACACCGGTGTCGGGATCCCGCGGGAGCAGCAGGAACGCGTCTTCGAGGAGTTCTACCAGGTGCGCGGGGCGCATCAGCGGGGCCGTTCCGGTACCGGTCTCGGTCTGCCCTACGCCCGCCGTCTGACCGGGCTCCTCGGCGGCAGTCTGACGCTCACCAGCGGCCCGGGCGAGGGGACGCGTGTCGTGGTGCGGCTGCCGGTGCCGGGACCGCCGGTCGAGGACCCGCCGCGGCGCGTGGCGGTGCTGGTCAGCGTCGACGACGACGAGGCGTACCGGGCGAGTGTGCGTCCGTTGCTCGGTGAGCTGGCGGAGCGGATCGTCGAGGTCTGCGAGGGAAGCCGGGCGGTGGAGACGATCCGGCGTGAGCGCCCGGACGCCGTCCTGCTCGATCTGCACATGCCGGACCTGGACGGGTACCAGGTCCTGGCCCGGCTGGCGGCGGACGCGGAGCTGCGCGCCGTGCCCGTCGTCGTGATCACTTCCGCGAGCACGGCCGGTCTGGAGCACGACCGGCTGGTCCATGCCCGCGCCGTCCTGGAGAAGGCCACTTTGAGGTCCCACCAGCTGGCCGCCGCCTTCGCGGCGCCCGCCCGAGGCAACGATCCCGGCGACCTTCCCGGCGACTTCCCCGGTGACCATGCCGGTGGTCATTCCGGTGGCCATCCCGGCAACGATCTCGGCGACCTCGCCGGTGGCCTTCCCGGCGACTTCCCCGGTGACCATGCCGGTGGTCATTCCGGCAACTTCCCCGGTGGCCCTTCCGGGAACTTCCCCGGTGGCCATCCCGGCGGCAACCTTCCCGGCAACCTCGCCGGTGGCCTCCCCGGCGGCGACCTCGCCGGTGGCCATCCCGGTGACCTTCCTGGTGGCCATCGCGGGGACCTTCCCGGTGGCCTCCTCGGCAACCTCCCCGGTGGTTCCCCCGGTGGGCCGGCGGTCGGTGGACGGAGTGTCGGTTGAGTGCCGGGGCGGCCGGCGACGGCGCGGCGGCTACCATCCTGGTCCTGGACGACAACGACATCAACCGGTATCTCGTCCGGAGCTGGTTGGTGCGCGGGGGCCACACGGTGGTGGAGGCCGCGGACGGTACGGAGGGCCTCGCTCTGCTCGCCGCGGCCGGTGACCGGGATTTGCCCGAACTCGCGGTGGTCGATGTCCGGTTGCCGGACATGAGCGGGTTCGAGGTCTGTGAGCGGATCAAGGCGGATCCCAGGACGGCGTCGGTTCCGGTGATCCATATCTCGGCCACCGCCATCGAGGTCGACGACCGCGCCCAGGGCCTGCATCGTGGCGCGGACGCGTATCTCACCGAGCCGATAGCCCCGTCGGAGTTGCTGGCGACGGTCACGGCGGCGCTGCGTTACGCCCGTGCCCGTCGTCGCGCCGAGCGGCTGGCGGCTCGGGTGGCGATCCTGAACCGGACCACGCTGGCCGTGTACGGGGTGAGCGGCGCGGAGGCCTTCACGGCGAGAGCGGCGGCCGGCACGGCCACCCTGATGTCCTCCCCGGCCGTCGCTCTGGCCCTGAGCCCGGACGAGCGGGCCCTGCAGGTGGCGGTCGTCGACCGGCCCGCCCCGGACGGCGTCACCGCCGCCCCCCGCCTGAGTACGGCGGACGCGGGGCTCCTGGACCGGTTGACGGACCACGCGCTCGGCGACGCGACGGGCGCCGAGACCGCGGTCCTGTCCCGCGCGGACTGGCATGCCCTGGCCGCGCGTCTGGACGCCGGGCTCACCGAGCTCCTGCCCGGGGAGGTCGCGGTGCTTTTGGCCCGGACCAAGCACGGCCGGCCGCCGGTCGCGCTCGTGGTGGAGGCGCCCGCGACCACCGGCCCCGACGACCGGGGGCTCTTCTCCCAGCTCGGCCAGGCCTGCGCGCTGGCGCTGGAGGCGATGCGCGCCCGTAGTGAGGAGCACGCGCTCGTCCTCACCCTGCAGCGCACCTTCCTGCCCGACCGGCTGCCCGAGGTCGCCGGGGTGGACCTCGCCGTCCGCTACAAGCCCGCCGCCGACCACACGGAGATCGGCGGTGACTTCTACGAGGCGATCGAGACCCCGGCCGGCCTGCTGCTGGCGATCGGCGACGTGGCCGGGCACTCACTCAAGGCCGCGATGGTCATGGGCGAGCTGCGCCACGCGCTGCGGGCCTACGCGATCGAGGGGCACGACCCGCGGACCCTGCTGGAGCGGCTGGACGCGCTGCTCGTGCGCCTGCGGCCGACGATGACCGCCACCGTCTGCCTGGTGCTGGTGGAACCCGGCGGACGACGTGTCCACATCGCCAACGCCGGCCACCTGCCGCCGCTGCTGCGCCTTCCCGACGGTTCCACCCGTTATCTCACCGAGCACGGGATCCTGCTGGGTCTGAACCTGCCGCACCCGCCGGCCGTCTCCCACGCCGTTCCGGCCGGATCCACGTTGCTGCTGCTCACCGACGGTCTCGTGGAGGTGCCCGGTGAGGATCTCGACGAGAGTCTCGCCGCCCTCGGGAGTGCGGTGTCCGCCGCCGGGCAGGGGCTCGATGAGCTGTGCGACCAGTTGTTGGACGACTTCGGCAAGGCGAAGACGGACGACATCGCCCTTCTCGCAGCGAGAATCCACTGACCGTCCCGCACGAGCCGATCCGAGCCGGTGCGCACCGCACGGGCGTCCCCGGTTCCCGTTCCAGTCCTTCCAGGAGTTACGGTGCCCGACTTCGCGTTGGCCATGGCCGTTCACACCCATCCGTCGGGGGCGACGGTCCTCACCGTCACCGGGGAGCTCGATTACCACACGGCTCCGCGGCTGAGCCGGTTGGTGGAGGGGCTGCCGCTGGCCGCGGCCGTTCCGCTCGTCCTGGATGTCGGGGGCCTGTCGTTCTGTGACTCGATCGGGGTCTCGGCGCTGATCTCCGGTTACCAGCGGGCCACCGCGGCCGCTGCGCCGTTCGCCGTGGCGGGCGCGGGCCGGGATCTGGCGCAGATCCTCCAGATCACCGGTATCGACCGGATCTTCGGCCTCTACGAGAGCGTGGACCAGGCCGTCGCGGCCTTCGGCTGACCGGGCCGTCCGCGGGTCCGGTGGCTGGTGCGCGGCCGTGGTCGGGGCCGTGAGCGGGGTGGGCGTGGTCGGTGTCCGCGCCGAGACCGCGAAGGTCGTGACGGTCGGGGCTGTCCGGGTCTCGGGTGTGGTGCTGGCCGTGGGCCGTGGCGGCGTCTGTTCCCGTTTCCCCGGCGGGCGGTACCTGGACGGGGAGCGGCAGGAGTCGGCCGGGCGGGGCGTGGATGCCGTCCGTCCGGTCCGCGATCGGGTCGAGCGGCGGGCCGCGGCCTGTTCGCCGGGTTCGGTGTGGGGGCCGGCGCGTGAGCGCACCGGGGCGGTGAGCGTCGCCGGGGCGCTGCCCGTCCTCGCCGGCCGGGTGTTGACGGCCCGCCAGGCCGGGCCCGACGGCGGCGCCGCCTCGGAGGCCGCCGTGCCGAGGTGGTCCGGGTGGTCCGCCGGCGCCGGTCCTCGTGCCTGACGAGGACCGGCGCGGCCGGTCGGGTATCGCGGTGCGGCTGGGGGTTCCCCGCACGCGGGTGGGGGATTCGGGGGTGGAGTGGGAGCGGTCAGGGGTGTTCGGTTCGCTTCGCCGGGTGAACCGGTGCGCCAGTCGTACCGCGAGGAACGTGACCGTGTACCCGGCTGCGAACAGGACCACGGGGCGCACGATGAAGGGAAGGGGGTCCGGGTAGCCGTCCACGAGTGCGGGGCAGAGCAGCGGGGGGCCGGCCAGGACCGCCGTGGCCAGGGCCGCGGGCCCCACTGCGCGGGTGGTGCAGGCGATGGCGACGCCGACGACCAGGGGGGCGGTGAAGTCGAAGCCGGTGTGCGGGACCCGCGCTCCGATGTGGCTCTCGGCCAGGATCAGGGTGGTGTCCGCGGCGGTGATCGCGATGGCCAGTGCCCACGGCAGGAGCGTGCGCGGGCGTGACGTGCGGTCCGGCGGGGCGACCAGCAGGACGAGGGCGTTGACCGTGAGCAGGACGGTCGCGGAGTCGCTCAGCCCGGGCTGGTAGAGGGCCGCCAGCGGTGGGGCGGTCAGGACGGTGGCCAGGGCCAGGACCCTGGCCGTCGTCCAGCGTCCGGCCAGCACCGCGGCCGCCATCAGCGCCGCCGGGACGGACGCCATCGCCGTGACGGCGACCGTCCGGGCGCCGGAGGGCCCGAACCACTCGAACCCGTGGTCGGTGACCAGCCGGACGACGCCCCAGAGGGCCCAGGCCGCGTAGGTGCCGGCCAGGACGCCGGCGAGCGGGGCCGCGGTGGCCAGCGCCCGGCCCATCGGCCGGTGGGAGGTCAGGCCGAGGCGGACCCGGGCGCCGTGTCCGGCCACGTCGGCGACCTCCCGCAGTCCGGCCGGCGGGCCCGCGGCGCGCACGTGGCGTTCGGCGTGGTCGGCGAGTTCGGCCAGCTCGTGGGCGCCGTAGGAGGCGGGGTAGAGGGCGAGGGCGCGGCGCAGCAGTCGGGCGTTGGGGGTGGTGCGGTCCACGGTCACGCCATGCCTCCGGCGAGTCGGGTGCGGGTGGTCGCCAGGCGCCGGTCGGCTTCGCGCAGGGCGGCCCGCAGCCGCTCGCTCTCGTCGGTGAGGGCCTGGACGCCGGCCGGGGTGAGGGCGAAGATCCGGCGGGGGCGTCCGTCGACGCTCTCCTCCCGTTCGATCCGGACCAGCCCTTCGGCCAGCAGCCGGTCGAGGGTGCCGTACAGGGTGCCGGCGCCGAGCCGTACCCGGCCCTCGGAGATCGCGGTGACTTCCTCGCCGAGGGCGTAGCCGTGCCGGGGCCGGTCGGCGAGGGCGGTCAGCAGGAGGAAGGTTGGCTCCTGCATGGAGCGTTTCTTCGTCATGCCGAGCACCATAGTACGGTCACCGTAGGGTCTGGCAAGGGGTTAGCTGATCGGCCGTCAACACCGTGGCCGAAGAGGCCCGGTGTCCTCGGGTCGGCGGCGTCGCCTGGGCCGCGTCATGCCGGCGTCATGGCCGGCGGGCGCGCGCGCCGTGGGGAGGAAGCCGCCTGGGCGCGGCCCGGACCCCGGCGGGCGAAGCGCGGCGAATCGGGTCGACCTCTGGCCGTCTTCGCGGGAGCACCGTGTGCGGGCGCGGGGAGCGGCCGGGCGCACGGGCGGGTGCCGGGCCGCAGGGGCGTGGGTGGTCGGGCCCGGGTGACGGTGCACGGCCTGTGTGGGGCAGACCGTGCACCGCCCCCGCCGGTTGCCCCGGCAGTCCCGGGGTATGCCCGGCCGGCCGCTCTCGCGGGCGGGGGAGGCGCTCGGGGCCGGTGGCGGCGGGCACGGCCGGCGCGCGGCTGCCGTGGTGTGTGAGCGCTGCCGGTCGACGACCGGTGCGGGGTGGGGCGGCGGTGGCGTCTTCCGCGCCGGCGGGGATCTCAGGCCGCGGGGGCGTCGCCGCCGGTGGCGAAGACGCGGTCGGCGCCGGTGATCTCCAGGACCCGTGCGACGGGGCGGGAGGCGCGGGTGAGGCGGAGGGCGGTTCCGTCGCGGGCGGTTTCGGTCCGGGTGAGCAGCAGGGCGTTGAGGCCGGAGGAGTCGATTGAGGCCACGGCGCCGAGGTCGACCATCAGCACCGGCGGGGCCGGGCGTACGGCGAGCGCGTGGTGGAGGGCCGCGCGCAGGCGGGGGGCCTGGTCCAGGTCGAGGTCGCCGGAGCACTCCAGGACCGGTCCGGCGGGTCCGGTCCGCAGGACGGCGGTGAAGGCGGGCTCGTGCTCGGGCAGGTCGATGCTGGGCTCGCAGGTGAATATGTGTTTGGCATAGTCATCGTACGCGCCGGTGACCGCCGCGGACACCGGGCCCCGGGCCGTTCCTCTTGGGGCCGCCGGTGCGCGAAGAGTTCGTCCGGGCCGGGAGTCGAGCGGGCGCCGCACCCGGCCCTGGCTCGGACGGCCAGGCTGTCGCCCACTGTCCGGCGCCGTGCCCGGACCCGGGGGCGGTTCACGCGGTTCAGCAGTGTGTCGGCTGGCGGAAGCCCGTGGAGTGGTCGCGGGTGAGGCGGACGTTTCCGGTGGTGGAGCGCGCCAGCCGTGTCGGTCCGCGGTTCGTGACGGGGACGTACTGGCTTCTGGGGGCGGTGGGGATGTCGTACGCGTAGTAGGCCCCGCCGGGCAGCTGGTTGTCGCCGTTGCCGTAGACGCCACCGCTCTAGACGCGCTGGTGGTTGTCCCAGGTGGAGATCCCGCTGGCCGTGGGCCACCGCTCGGCGCGCCATTGCCTGCAGGCGGTGTTCGCCGTGGCGTTCGTACTGGCGTCTACGGGCGGTTGGATGATCTGACGCGGGTGCCGGCGGCTGCCGGAAGCCGGGCAGGGCTCCGGTCTGGGGGAGAGGTCAGGGCGTGGGCGGGCGGCGCGAGGGCCAGGGCGTTCACCGCGACGAGGGCGTTCACGATCAGGCGGTGGGGGGAATGTTCCAGAATTCGTTCTTCAGGTCCAGGTGGCGTTGGGTGAGGGCGTGGCGGGGTATACCGGCTTCCTGGGCGGGGGCGACAACGTTCAGCGCGCCGGTGGGTTCGGCGCTACCGGGGAGGATGCGCGCTCGTCGTCGTGGGCGGGGTTCATGCCGCGGCCTGGTGGGCGGTGCGGGATCGGTCATGCTGGTCCGCGTGGGCGGCCCGCCGTTGGGCGCTGGCGCGCAAGCGCTCGGGTGCGGGCGCGTGTCCGGCCGGGCGGCCGAGGAGCTCGGCGCGTCGACACGGTTGGGCGGCGTGGCGGTCGGCGCGGGCCGGCTGGCAATAGTGGGCGTGGGCACGGCGGCCGGGCCATCGGTACCAGTTTCGCGGCGTGTTCCTCGCTGTGTGGTGCCTGCTCCCTCGGGCAGGACCTGGTGGCCGTGCCCCTGGGGCAGGAGATCTTGCTGCGATTCATGCCTTAAGTGGGCCGTTCACACCGCCCGGTGCCGAAGAATCTTCGGTGCGTCCGCCGCCGAGGTTCCGGACGCGGGAGGTCCCCGCCCGGCGGGCCATCCCCGCAGGCGCGCAGACGCTGCGCGAGTTCGCCCCGGCCTCTCACAGTCCTGGCACGCCCCGGCCCCGGCTGGACCATCCTGTTCGGCCGAGAGGGGCGCGACGGCGACCTGACGGACATCGGCGTGGACTGCGCCCACCAGCTGGCGGTGTCGGGCTGGGGTGAGGCGGGAGGCGGGGTTCGCCCTGGCCGGGCAGGTCGGACGGTTCGGGGTCGATGGGGGTGCGGGGTGCGTTGCCTTCGCACGTGGCAGGCCCCTCGCCGCGTTGTTGCGACGAGGGGCCCCCTGGTGGTGATGGGTCAGGTGGCGGGTTGGAGCGTCCAGCGCTGGTTGGCGTCAGGGTGGCAGTCCCAGATGCCCAGGCGTGTGCCGTTGGTGGTGGCCCATCCGGGCAGTTCGAGGCAGCGGCCGGAGTGGGGGTTGTAGAGGCTGTTGTCAGCTCGGCGGAGCCACTTCTGACCGCCCTTGAGGTTGTCGCAGTCGGCGAGGACCACGGGGACGCCGTTGTCCGTTCCTTCGTCCCGGACGGTGACGCACTTGTTCTGGATGATCAGGGCGTGGTTGTCGGTGTTGAACCTGAAGTGCTGGTTGTCGCCGTTCCAGCAGTCCCACACACCTACCTCGATGCCGGCGCCGAGGTTGTCCAGGCACTTTCCGCCGTCGTAGGCACTGCGGATGGCGATGGTGGTGTCGCTGATGGCGAGGTTGCTGACCTGGGGGTCGGTGAGGGCGTAGGGGTACGCCCGTACGTCGCTGACGGCTCCGTGGAAGTAGTCCTCGGCCGGGTAGTAGACGGTGGTGGCGGCGCCGATGGTGAGTGTCCCTCCGCTTCGCCACGGGTGGGGGTTCTTGGTGGCGCCGACGGCGCGGCCGTTGACGTAGAGCGTCATGGTGGCGGACTCGGCGTTGTAGCTGCCCACCAGGTGGGTCCACTGGCCGAGCTGGGGTTGCCCGGGGGCCCCGGCGACGTAGTACGTACCGGTGGAGCGTTGGTCCTCGTAGGGGGCGACGAAGGCCCAGCCGCCGACAGCGGCGGAGTACTGGAGGTAGAACGGGCTACGGTCGTTGCCGGTGAGTGAGAGCACGGTGCCGTAGCCGTTGGCACTGTCGAGCCTGACCCAGGCGGAGACGCTGTAACTACGGAGCGTGTCGATGCCCGGTGCCTGGGAGCTTCGGTAGTAGCTGGCGCCGAAAGTGGAGGCGCTGTCGCTCACGCCGTTGCGGTCGGCGGTGAAGCCGGGGTTGGCGGTTGGGACGAGTGCGTTTGCCAGGTTGCTGTCCAGGACCGGCGTGCCGGCGTCGGTGTGGAGGGTGTTCTTGCGGTCGAGGCCGTACCAGTCCGGAGTTGCCCGGATGTTGGCGATCGACTCCGGACCCACGTCCCAGCCCATGCCGGGGCTTGCGGAGTCTCCGGTGCGATGTCCCCACCAGATCTGGATGTCCCCGGTGTCGGCGTTGCGGCCCCACAGGCCGGGAGCACCGTTGCCGAGGAGGTCGCCGTCGGAGCCGAGGACCGGCCAGGTGGCGACCGGGACGCCACCGATGTAGGTCTTGCCGGCGATCCCGGTCAGGGTCGGGACGACCAGCGGGTCGCCGTTCTCGTCGAGGATCGGGTCCCCGAAGTCGGGGTCGACGACGTCGAGGGCACCGGTGGTGAACGTGTAAGCGTTCAGTTCACCGGAGGTCGGGTCCTCGGCCGCCGGGCGCAGGTTGCGTGCCCACAGCCCGGGGTGGCTCTGGCCCGCCCAGTCTCCTGGAGTGAGGAGTTCCATGTCCTTCCACCCGGTGGAGGCGAGGCGGACGGGCTGGCCGAGCTGGTTGGTCGTGGTGGCGGGGAAGAACCACAGAGCGCCGTCACTGCCGTCGCTGGTGGCCTCGGTGGTGATCAGACCGGTCTTGTTCTTGAATTCGAGCTTGATGTCGAGGTCGGTGTGGGCAGGGTCGCCGAGTGCGGCGACGCGCAGGGTGCGGGACCAGTCACCGGCATAACTGGTGCAGTAGGCGGAGTCGTTGGGCGGCGCCACACAGCTCGGCCGGTTGAGCGGGATCTTGCTGTTGTAGCGGCCTGTGGAACGGGTGTTGCCGGGGTTGCCGTAGGCGTAGAGGTTCGGGTCGTCCTTGACGTGGACGAAGAGGTCGTCGACGTGCTTGCCGCCGGTGAGGGCACCGCGGTGGCTGTACTGGACCGCGTCGGTTGCCCAGGTCTGCCGGTTCGGGGTGTCGCTGGGGACTGCGGCGAGTGCGGCGGTCGGGCTCTTGGCGACCGTGTTGCCGGGGATGCTGTAGGTGCGCAGGTTTCCCGACTGGTCGGCGGTGAGGATGTCGGCGGCACCGTCACCGGTGACATCGCCGAAGACGGGCTGCGGGCCGTCGGGGTTCCAGGGGACGTAGAAGGCGTACTGGGCGGCCGGGGAGACGTTGCCGGCGTTGTCCTCCACCTGGATGTAGAGGATGTTGGTGCCCCACGCGGTCGGCAAGACCGGGATGGCGTTGGACGGCATCGATCCGCCGCACTGCCAGGAGGCGCCCTCGAACTGCGGGTCGAGGCTCCAGCGGGCACAGACGACGCCGGAGGTCTGGCCGCCTGAGGGGTTCGGGTCGACCGGGGTGTAGGGGACGGAGCCCCACTGGCCGGCGCGCAGCGCGGTGCTCTGCCCGTTGCCGGAGGGCGGGAACTGGGTCGAGAGCGCCTCGTCGGACAGCTGCTGGTCGAGCGTCGGGAGGCTGACGGTGGGCGGGGTCTGGTCGACTCCGAAATGACAGGTCGGGGTGGATGCCGACATGCCCACCAGCTGGTCGCTGGCCATGATGCTGTAGCCGTAGACGTGGCCGTCCTTGATGACGCCTGCGGGGACCTGGTACGCGGCGTTGCTGCCGCTTCCGACAGGTCCGGCGTAGTCGGACGCGACGTCCGGGACACCGGGCAGGGTGTAGTCCCAGATGTGGCTCCACGAGTACAGCTGCTGCTGGACGGGGCTGCTGACGGTCGCGTTGAGCGTGACGTTGCCCAGGTCCGATCCGGCTCCCAGCCAGCCCCACCCGTTGCCGTCGCAGCCCTGGATGCTCTGGTCAGGGGAGACCGTTCGCGGCGCGGGGTAGGTGTAGGGGTTGGTGGGGGTGTTGGGCGCGCGGTCGTACTCGACGATCACGGCCGGCCGGTAGTCGAGGCGCTTGAAGGCGAGCTTGTCGCTCTCGTCACCTTCGACGGTGAAGGCCATGCTGGGTGTCCCGCCGGCCCACGCACGGTAGGCGTCGGTCACGTTGTACTTGAAGTCGATGCCATTGGGGCAGCCGGCATTTCCGGATCCGGCGACCCAGGCGGTGTCTCCGACCTGGCCGCCGAGGTGCCTGGGCGCGTTGTTCCACGTCGTGTCGTAGCCGATGGGACGGTCGACGGCGAACAGGTTGAGCGGATACTGCTTGTTGCAGTCCCAATTGGAGGACTTCGCCTGCCACATCGTCATGACGGCGTAGTTGACGATCGTGCCCTCGAAGCCGCGGGTGTCGATCTGGAAGAAGGCCCGCTCGATACCCGTCTTCACCTGGTAGTCCTGCCGGCCGACGCCCGGCCGGTTGTACGGCTCCTGGGATGTCACGGTCTTCAGGTAGTTGTTCGTGTCCGGGTAGGCGGACTGAATCCACGTCCAGCCGTTGGCACTGCGGTCGTCGTAGATCCAACCCGGGTCGATGAACCACGGCCCCTCGCCATGGGCGAGAATGTCCTGATCAGGGTTCAGAGTAATGCCGTTGGCGCTGGCAGTGGTGGGCATGACCGCGACCCGGGCGTTGCTGCCCGGTCCGTCGACCGTGCTGGTAACCGGTGCCTCCGGCTCACCAGGCGCGGCGGTCTGCGCGGCGGCGGCACCGCCGTCCAGAGTGGCCCGGACCACCGTGGCCGCGGGAGCGGACCGGGGGACCGGCGTCGAGGGGGCGGTGGAGCTGTCCCACATCCGTGGAGCGGGGGCGTGCCAACGGGGCGTGCCGTCCTCGGCCGTGGCAGTGAGATTGTAGGCGGCGTCCGACGTGATGGCCACACCGGTAGTGGTGGTGGGGAAGGTCACCGACCGGAGTACCGGGTTGGCCGCGGCGGCGGCGTTCTTCACGACCAGGACGGTGCCGAGGCCACCGAACTTGGTGACCGTGGCCTTCAGGTCGATGCCCGGCGCCACCTCGGGATAGAGCACGCCGTCGCCGTCCTCGTCCACCGCCCCCTGAGTCAGCGGAAAGGGCGAGTGAAGCGTGATCTGCTTGCCGTCGGAGCTGGTGAGGGTCGCGAGGGCCCCCGGGCCGCCGGCCGACAGGTGCACGTCCGCACCGGACGCCTTCGGGTGGAAGCCGCCCTTCGGATCGGCGACCAGCATGGCGTCGAGAGAGGCCCACGCGCCGTTCTGCCGCACCCGCTGCCGCTCCAGGTGCTGCGTCTTCTGCAGGTGCCCCTGCGGCGTGGCGACGGTCTCGCTGTAGTCGTCGGTCAGGGAGTCGACCGGTACCGCCTTGCCGGTCGCCTTCGCCTGAGCGATGGCCTTCTCGGCGGCATTCTGGGGTGGCCGTATCTTGGCATGCGCGGCGTCCGCCTCCGCGATCACCTCGGCGAGGCTCTTGGATCCCGGCTGCGGGGCCCCGTGCGCCGACGGCACGGGTAGGCCGACGCACACCGCGAGCCCGAGGCCGAGCGCTGGAAGACGCAGGGCCAGGGGGCGCAAGGCGGAACGTGGGCTGGGGAACGGGGGCACGGCGAAGCCTTCCCGACGAGGAGGTGGTGCGGACACGGCCGGGCTGGCACTGCGCACAGGACAGACGCAACCTCCCGCCTCTCATGAGCGGCCGTCAATGCAGCGCATTCAGCGATGTGCTGATTTGGCACCAGTTCGTACCGTTCGCGCAGCAGGTGATCTAAATCACCAGGGATGAGTCTTTATCGACTCCTCGACATGGAATGTAGGCGACCCATAAGGTCGACTGGCCTTTGATCAACTAGCCGTGTCCCCGGGCGCGGTCACCAACGGAGAGGGTGACGGTGTTCTCTCACCGTGCTCGCTCGGCCCGTCGACGGGCCGTCTACTTGCGACGCTCGCGAACCGCCATGCTCAGCACCCTGGCGGTCGTCGCCTCCTTGGTGGTCCCCGCCGGGGGAGTGGCGTTCGCCGCGGCACCGGACTACAAGCGAGTCTGGTCCCCGCCGAACACCCCGCTCCCCGCCACTCTGTCGGTCACCGGCACAAACGCCTCCGTCCCCGCGCCGGCCCGTGCCAAGAGCGACACCGCGAACCGGCCTGCGGACAAGAGCGGCAAGACCGCCCCCACAGGTGCGGCAACGGTCGAGCTGGCACCGCCACCCGCCACCGGAACGACCTCCGCGCGCCCCGACGGCCGCGGCAACACGCTCCAGGAACCGGCCGCCGCAGCCCCGTCGAGGGCAGGCGACCTCCCGGTCTGGCTCTCGTCCATAGCGGGCGGCGCAGACCCCGCCCCCGCCGCCCGCTCCCACAGTGCGACGAGCCCGAAGGTCAGTGTCGCGGTCGCCGACACCAGGACAGCGGAGGCCGCCGGGGTTAGCGGAGCGCTCATCTCCCTCTCCTCCGCCGACCAGCGCGCCGCCACCACGGCACGCGTCAGCCTCGACCCGGTCGCACTCGCCCCCGCGTACGGCGGCGACTGGGCCAGTCGCGCGACTCTGGCCGCCATGCCGGCCTGCGCGCTGACCAGTCCGGCCGCGCAGCAGTGCCGCACCCGCACCCCCGTCGCCTCCCACTACGACCCGCAGACGAAGAAGCTGGTTGCCGACGTCGACCTCCCCTCGGCCGCGCCCAGCACGTCCCCACTGGCGAAGAGCCTGTCCGCATCCGCTGCCGGCGCGCCGGCAGCGGCACCGGCGATGGTCCTGGCACTGCAGGGATCAGCCGGCGGCGGCGCGGGGACGTACAGCGCCACGAGCCTGGCACCCAGCCAGGCATGGTCCGCCGGCGGATCGTCGGGCTCCTTCACCTACAACTACCCCGTCCAGGTACCCCCGAGCCTCGGCGGAGGGGCCCCGCAGGTCGGCCTCTCCTACGACTCCTCGTCCGTGGACGGCAAGACCTCGGCGACCAACTCGCAGGCGTCCTGGATCGGCGAGGGCTGGGACCTCGGCTCAGGCTTCGTGGAGCGCTCCTACCAGCCCTGCTCGAAGGCGGGCATCGACAAGTCCGGGGACCAGTGCTGGACCGGGGCCAACCTGACGCTGTCCCTCGCGGGTCACACCGGCCAGCTCGTCGCCGACGACGGCTCATGCGACACCTCCGACCCCCGCAACGAGCTGTCGAAGTGCACCTGGCGGCTCCAGTCCGACGACGGCACCAAGGTCCAGTTCCTCACCGGTGCCGCCAACGGCACCTGGAACGGCTCCTACCTCAAGGTCACGGACACCAGCGGCACGACCTTCTACTTCGGTCTCAACCACCTCCCCGACGACCAGGGAGCTCCGACCACCACAGGCCCCGAGAACCGATCGGCCTGGACCGTTCCGGTCTACTCACCCAAGCCCGGCGACCCCTGCTACGACCCTGCCAAGGGCTCCGCCTCATGGTGCCAGAGCGCCTGGCGCTGGAACCTCGACCACATCGTCGACGTCCACGGCAACCTGACCACCTACACGTACGCCCCCGAGACGAACTTCTATGCACGCGGAGCGGGCCAGAACAACGGCACCGGCACCAACACGGAATACACACGCGCCGGCACCCTGCAGTCCGTCGGCTACGGCGAGCGCCTGACCGACCAACTGGCCGCCAACGGCACTCACCAGCCGGCTGCACAGATCGTCTTCGACACCGGCGAGCGCTGCCTCGCCGGCGACGACGCCTGCCGACCGGAGCAACGCACACCCGCCAACGCCGGCAACTGGCCCGACGTCCCGACCGACCAGCAGTGCTCCGCCAACGACGCCTGCGCCAACTCCGGCCCCAGCTTCTGGACCACCCGCTGGCTGAACGCCATCACCACCAAGGTCCGCATCAACGGCGCGTACCGCCCGGTCGACTCCTACCGGCTGACACACAGCTTCGAGGACCCCCACGACTACCCCGACCGCCCGAACAAAGACCCCAACGCCCCCGTAGAGGAGCTGCGGATCCCCTGGCTCGCCTCGATCCAGCGCACAGGCGAAAGCACCCAGAGCGGCCAGAACCCCGTCACCCTGAAGCCCGTCACATTCGCCGCCACACCCCTGCGCAACCGTGTCGACGGACTCATCCCGGCCAGGTCCGACTTCTTCCGCCCGCGGATCCAGCTCATCACCACGGAGACCGGCGGCACCATCGGCGTCGACTACATCCAACAGTCGTGCTCCCGCAACGCCCACGCCATGCCCAGCTCGCCGGACAGCAACACGCTGGCCTGCTACAACGTCAAGTGGTACGAACCGAACGCCAACCCCGCCGACGCCCCCGTAGACGACTGGTTCCTGCGCTACCCCGTCAAGAGCGTCACCGTCGACCCGCGGTCCAACTTCGTCCGCGGATCCCTCACCCAGACCACCAGCTACACCTACGGTGACGCGGCATGGCACCGCAACGACGCCGAAGGCGTGGACAACGCGGTCCGCACATGGGACCAGTTCCGAGGGTTCGTCTCCGTCACCGCCATCACCGGCTCGACCGAGGACGGCCCGCAGAGCAAGACCGCCACCTACTACCACCAGGGCATGCAAGGCGACATCGACGCCGCCGGCAACCCGCGCACCCGCAGCGCCCAAGGCCCCACCAGCGGCCCGGTCACCGACCACGACTGGCTCTCCGGACAGGTCCTCGAATCCGACACCTATCCCGACGCCACGTCCAACACCCCCGCCGCCAGCAGCGTCAACACCAGCGCCAACCCCGACGGCGGTGAACCCAGGACGACCGCGACCCACAGCCGCGGCCCAGCCCTGCCCGCCCTCAAGGCCCGCTACGCAGCGCCCCAGCAGAGCACCGTTACCGCCAAGGCGAAGAAGGTCGACGGCAGCTGGCGCACCACCACGGACACCACCTTCATCGACAAGGACGTGCCCTACCGTCCCGCGATGGTGCTGCAGCAGGCCGACGGCAACCCCGACGTGTGCGTGCGCACGGAGTACGCCGGCGACCCCGCATCACCGGTCCTCAACGCCGTGGCCCAGACCCTCACCGTCTCCGGTGAGAACCCGTGCGAGGCCACGCCCACCGCCGCGAACACCGTCTCCGGCGGCCGCACGCTCTTCGACGACCAGCCCTATCGCAGCCTCGGCAGCACGGCCTCGGCCACCAGCATCCAGGTGCTCGAGAAGTACGACGCCAACGGTACCGCCCAATGGACGACCACCGGCCGCAGCGCCTACGACGCCTACGGCCGACCCACCACCGTGACGGATCCGACGACCACCGACACGGCCCATCCGAACGGCGCCGCCACCACCACCGCCTACACCTCGAACGCGCCGGGCGAACTCCCCAACAAGAACACCATCACCGCCCCCGCCCCGGTCGGTACCCCCGAAGCGACGACCGGCTGGACCTCCACCGTCACCCTCGACCCGACCCGCTCCCTGCCGCTCACCACGACCGACGCCAACGGCCGCACCGTCACCCAAACCTACGACGCTCTCGGCCGCCTGACAGCGGTCTGGCAGGCCGGGCGCACCACCGCAGAACCCGCCGACTACAAGTTCACCTACCGGATCACCAACGACGCGACGTCGTCCATCACCACCGAAACCCTGCGAGCCGACAAGACGTACCAGCAGTCGGCCCAGATCCTCGACGGCCTCGCCCGCGTCGTGCAGACACAGAGCGACCCGGCGATCTCCGCCTACGCAGGCCGGATGATCACCGACACCTACTACGACACCCACGGCCGCACGGCCCGTCTCAACAACACCTACTACAACAACCTCAACCCGCCCAGCACAACCCGATTCGAGCCCGACGACGCCAAGGTCCCCAACCAGACCCGCAACGTCTACGACGGCATGGGGCGTGTGGTCAGCAGCGAGTTCCGGGCATTCGGAGTCCTGCAGACCACCACCAGCACCTCCTACCCCGGCGCCGACCGCGTCGACGTGACCCCGCCGACGGGGGGCCGGGCGACCAGCACCGTCACCGACTCGCGCGGACGCACCTCACAGCTGTGGCAGTACCGCACGCCCACGCCGACCGGCAACCCCGCCGACGCGGACGTCACCTCCTACACCTACTCGAACCTCGGTACCGAGGCCTCGCGCACGGACGCCGCCGGCAACACCTGGACGTACGCCTACGACCAGCGCGGCCGGCGCACCAGCACCAGCGATCCCGACGCCGGCACCAGCACCACCAGCTACGACACAGCCGGGCGGGTCTCCGCCACCACCGACGCCCGCGGACAGAGCATCGTCAGCACCTACGACCTCCTCGGCCGCAGGACCGGCACCTACAAGGACTCGGTCAGCCCCGCCAACCGCCTGACCGGCTTCACCTACGACACCGTCGCCAAGGGGAAGCCAGCGTCCTCCACCCGCTACGTCGGCGGACAGAGCGGCGCGGCCTACACCACCGCCGTCACCGCGATGGACACCGCCTACCGACCCACCAAGACCACGGTGACCATCCCCGGCAGCGAGGTCGGGCAGGCGAACCCACTCACCTTCACCTACCAGGCCGTCTTCAACCCCATCACCGGAGCACCCACCAAGCAGGGCCTGCCGGCGATGGGCGACCTCTTCGCGGAGAGCGTCACCTACAACTACGAGGCCTACGGCCTCATCCACGACATCGGCGGCCTCGGCGGCATCGCCTACGACGTCCAGTCCGACTACGACGCCTACGGCCGGAACATCCGTTCCACCATGAACCCGTACGGCACCCAGATCGTCACCACCAACACCTTCGACGAGTCCACCGGCCGCCAACTCAGCCACTTCGTCGACAAGCAGACCGCAACCACCGGCTCGGTCCAGCAGACCACCTACGCCTACAACCAGGTCGGCCGCCTCACCGCCGTCCGCACCATCCCCAACAACACGCCCTCCGCGACCGACCTGCAGTGCTTCAGCTACGACTACCTCGGCCGGCTCACCACGGCGTGGACCGACACCGGAACCCTCCACCAGGAACCCAACCCCGCAGTCGGCGGCCAGGGCCGCTGCGCCAACGCCACCCCCACCAGCGGAGCCCAGGCCCCGTACCCCACCACCGTGGGCGGCTCGGCCCCGTACTGGCAGAGCTACCAGTACGACCTGACCGGCAACCGCACCGCCATGGTCGCCCACGACCCTGGCGGCGACACCGCGAAGGACGTCACCACCACCCAGAGCTTCCCGACACCGGGAACCCGCAACACCCCCACCGCACCGGGCACCAGCGGCGGGACCGGTGGCCCGCACGCCCTGCTCGCCTCCACCAACCGCGACGGCGACGGCACCCCGACCACCAGCACCACCCAGTACGACGCGGCCGGCCACACCACCGCCATCACCGACACCGCGGGCACCACCACGCTCACCTGGAACGGCGAGGACCGCCTCGAGTCGCTCACCACGACAGGCCACGGCGCCACCACGTACCTGTACGACGCCGAGGGCAACCAACTCATCCGCCGTAACCCCGGCAAGACCACCATCAACCTCGGCAACGGCGACGAACTCGTCTACAACACCGTCACCAAGACCCTCAACGGCTCGCGCTACTACTCCATACCGGGCGGCACCACCCTCGTCCGCCAGGGCGGCAACGAACTCACCTACCAGTTCTCCGACCACCACGGCAGCGGCACCCTGGCCCTCAACGCCAAGACCCTCGTGGAGTCCCGCCGCCCCAGCGATCCTTTCGGCAACCCCCGCGGCACCCAACCCTCCCTCTGGGCCGGCGACCACGGCTTCGTCGGCGGGACCAAGGACGACGTCACCGGACTCACCAACCTCGGCGCACGCCAGTACCAACCCACCACCGGCCGCTTCCTCAGCCTCGACCCGATCCTCGACGCCGGCGACCCGCAACAGTGGAACGGCTACGCCTACTCCGAGAACGACCCGGTCAACAAGTCCGACCCGAACGGCCTGCGGTCCGAGGAATGCGGCACCCTCTACGCCTGCGGCCCCGCCGGCACCATCACCATGGCCAACGCGGCAGAGAGCACCGCGAACTACTTGGTACCGGACTCGCTGAAGGAGTCGTCCGGAACCACGGAGACCGGTACCGCCGGCACCGGTAGTGGCGGTGGGGGTGGCGGCGGTTCTGGCAACGGCAGCGGAAACCCCTCCAACCCGACCAACACCAGCGCCAAGAAGGCCTCCGACGCGAAGGACAAGGTCCTCAACGCGGGCAAGAAGCTGGCCAAGATCGTCGCCGACGAGCTGGGTATCACCGACGCCCTCGACTGCGTCACCACAGGTGACCTCGGCGCCTGCGGCGAGACCGCGCTCAACGTCGTCTCCAGCATGCTCAGCGGTGGCCCCCTCACGAAGCTCCTCGCCAAGTACGCCTTCCGCTGGAACAAGGCGTACGAGCTCGCCAAATCCATCAAGACCCTAGCCGGCGAACTCTTCGACGGACTGAAGACCTGGCGCCGCGAATCCAAGGCCGCCAAGGAAGCCGAAGACGCGGTAGCCGCGGCATGCCCGATGCCCATAGGTGTCCCACACAGCTTCCCGCCGACAACACCCGTCCTCCTCGCCGACGGCAACACCAAGCCCATAGGCGACATCACCGCCGGCGACCAAGTCCTGGCCACCGACCCCCAGACCAACACCACCTCCGCCGAAACCGTCACCAACACCATCGTCACCCCCGACGACACCCTCTTCACCGACCTCACCCTCACCTCCGACACAGCCCCGCGCGCCCCGCCCACGACCCTCACCGCCACCCAGCACCACCCCTTCTGGGACACCACCACCAACCGCTGGACCGAAGCCGCCGACCTCCAGCCCGGTCACGCCCTCCTCACCTCCGACGGCACCCCCGCCACTGTCCGGTCCACCCGCAACTACCAGGCCGCCCCCACCGAAGCCCGCGACCTCACCGTCAGCACCCTCCATACGTACTATGTGCTGGCTGGCGATAAGCCGGTCCTCGTCCACAATTGCGGTGGCGGAATCACTCTCTACCGGGGAGTCCCGGAGAATGACCTTCGAGGAAATGCGCATCCTGGATTTGACGAAGCGACTGAAGGCGTGGCACGACCCCGAGGCGGCAGTTTCTCAGCTGAGGACCATCATGCCGGTCAAACTGACAGTCCCTACGTCAGTTGGACCACTTCACCCCAGGTCGCCTATCGCAGGGCGATCAGTGGCCAATCTGGAAATGGCGTAGTGCTCACGGCGAAGCTTCCCGGCGGGATGCCGCACGTTCACTCAAATGATCAACCGTGGGTGCAATATAGGTCCGAATTTGAAGTGCAAGTTGAGGGCGCGCTGACCGGCGAGGCAGAGGCGGTCTGGAAGGGGAAGCGATGAAGAAATTCATAAGCGCAAGCAAAGTGGCGGAATTGCTGACAAATTTCCGACGTCATCATCAAATGGAGAGTGTGGGGCGGCTTGCTGCAGCGCTCGCCGTCGATTCCGAAGGACTTATCGGGGTTACTTTCCCGCCGGCCCGCGAGCTGCTTGATATCTATAGCTATCGATACTCGATGGATGAAATTCGAAACTCTTACCAAGGGTGGGATGAATTCTTCTCGGTTCTCGATGGAAGAGATTCTCCCATCGGGATGGCGCCAGTAAAAGTCGGCGAACTCGCGGCAATCATGCTCTTTGACGAAGAAGTCAAAGAAGCCTTGGCTGTGCTAATCGGCACGGCCAGTTGAGTAACCTCCTGAAGGGATCACCCCCACCCGGTCGGCGCACACCGCCCGGGTGGGGGTAATCTGCCCGGCACCCCGCCCCGCGGCCCCAGCGAGTTCGACGCCCTGCTGCGCGAGGCCCTCGCCCTGAAACCCCGTACCCTCGTCGTCGACGAGGCCCAGTGGCTCAGCGGTGAGGCCTTCGAGTACTTCCGCTACCTCTGGGACGACCCCTACACCCAACTCGCCATCGTCTTCGTCGGCGGCGAAGGCTGCCACCAGGTGCTGCGCTGCGAACCGATGCTCTCCTCGCGCATCTTCATCTGGCAGCACTTCACCCGCCTCACGCCCGAGGAGGTCGGCTCGGTCATCCCGCTGTTCCACCCGTTGTGGGTCGACGCCGACCCGGGGGACATCGCCTGCGCCGACCAGCACGCCGCCCACGGCAACTTCCGCGCCTGGGCCCAGCTGACCGCGCACGTGCGCATCGGCCTGGAGCGCACCGGGCGGGAACGGGTGGACCGCGAGGTGCTCGGCTGGGCCTTCAGCTGGCTGTGAACCACCGCCCTCCTTCCACGCGCGGCGCCGCACACCAGGGCAGGCCCTTCGACGCCGGGCTGCGCGCGGATTCGGGCGCGTGCGAGGGGTGCCGGCCGCGTACTGGACCGCTCGCCATGACGGCGCGCGACCTGGCCGTCGACCAACTGGTGGACCCCGCAACGGTCCTGCCGGTACCGCAACGGCGCGCCCTGCCGCCGGTGACAGTGATCCTCGACCGCGGCGACGACGCCCGCTTCATCGCCGCCGCGCTGGCTGCCCACCAGCCCCGGGCCGGCCGCATCACCGTCCATCCCACCGTGGGCACAGCCCGCACCGCGGTCCTTCTCCACGACCACCTCACCGCGCTCGGCAGATCGGTGGTCGGCCTGCGGGCGCAGGGCCTGGCACAGGCGGAGCACGCGGTGCGTGTATGGATGTGGGCCGAGGGCATCCGTCATGTGATCGTCCTGCGAGCCCACCTACGTCCGAGCGTGCGGTACCTGCTCGACCTGCACGCCGGCACCGGCGCCGCCCTCACTCTCGTCTGGCACGCCCCCGTCCTCAGCCGCGACCTGGAACTCCTGTTGAACAGCGTCGATCATCGGGTCGTCGACACCATCGCGCGGCCCGTGACGCCTTCCACGAACCCGCCGCCTGCACGCCATGTGCCCCGGCCACGCCGCCCTGCACCCGGGGCCGGGTTCTGATTCCGGGCTGGGACCTTCCCGCCGCCGTGCTGCCTCCTACCGTGGTCCTGGAGAGGATCCGCCGCCATACCGCGCACCCGGTTCAGGCCGGGGCGCTTGTCGCGGCCTGGATCACCCACGCGTCAGCGCACCGTCTGCGCGGCGCGCGGCTGCAGGACCTCACCCCCGATGGCGATGAACTGGCGCTGCCGATGGCAGTCACGTGCGGCCCGGGACGCATCGGCCGATCCGCCACGACGGAGGTCTTTCGCGTCCCCGCCCGGCTGCGGCCCCACCTGCTCGCCGCCGCACGCTACCGACGCCTGGAAGGCGACGCCGAGGGCGCGCGGTTGTTCACCACGCTCCACGCAGACCGCCTGAGCTCCATGGCCGCCGCATGTGGGATCGGCATCCCCTCCTGACTCCATCAGCCTTATCCGGCCGTCGAGTTGTTCCCGGTGCAGGACTGTTAGGTACGTGATGCGGGTGCGGTTTGGACGGAGCATGGCAGACCGCGGGATTGCCTGGCATCCGGCTTTCGCTGATCGGCCGACCGCGGTCTCACTCGGCACCGACAGCGGAGGGAGGGCAGCCATCGGGCATGTTTGTACGACTTACTGAAAAGGCGTGGATGGTGTCGAAGGGGGGCGTAGAGTCGCGCTAGCGTTTCAAGTTAGGTGAATAGGCGTAGGGGGTTGTGGGTGTGTTCGTGACGACCGGGCAGGCCGGGTCGGCATTGGGGTGTTCGATCCCGACGGTGAAGAAGCTGATGGCCACCGGTGTGGTGCCGGGCGTGCGCGAGCGGGGCCGGCAGGTGTTCCCGCTGGCCGCTCTCCAGCAGTTGCAGGCCCGGCCGGTCGCGGACCTGTCCGTGCTCGGCGCTCAGGAGGTCGCGGTGCTGCGTTCGGACGCCCCGGCGCGGGTCGACGAGGCGGACCGCGAGTGGATCGGCTTCGGCACCGGCCTGGACGAGGCGCAGTTGCTGGCCGCGCTGTCCGGCTGGTGGCGGTGCGACCCGGCCCGGGTGGCTGCGGGCGGGGTGCTGCCGGTGACGGTGGCCGGGTTCGTGGTCGCGGTGTTGACCGGCCTTCAGGAGTGGGAGGCCGACGGCGCGGTCGGAACCGCGGGGCGCTACCGCTTCCCGAAGGCGCGCCTGGCCGGCTACCTGACCGACCTCACCGCCCCCGCGAACGCCGCCGACCCCACCGACCCGCAGGACGCCCGGCTGGCGGGTCTGCTGCTCGGTACCCGC
This sequence comes from Kitasatospora sp. NPDC028961, assembly GCF_055564815.1. Taxonomy (NCBI): domain Bacteria; kingdom Bacillati; phylum Actinomycetota; class Actinomycetes; order Kitasatosporales; family Streptomycetaceae; genus Kitasatospora; species Kitasatospora sp. NPDC028961. The sequence goes on from NZ_JBVHVO010000019.1 coordinate 41,379, forward strand.
CTGCCGTCGGTCTCGGGCGGCCCGATCGCCTACGTTCCCACCCGCACTGCCGACCGGCTCACTACCGCTACGACCACCGTCGATCCGGCCGACGCCGCTGAGGGGGAGTGACCCGCTGATGGACCGTAAGACGTACGCCGCAGAGCTCGCCTCTCTGCGCGAGCTGCGCACCGAGATCACGGCCGCCGAGAAGACCGTCGCCGCCGCGCAGAAGGAGCTGGACAAGCTCACTGCCCAGCGCTCGCGCCGGGTCGCCGGGCTGGCGGGGTACGAGGGCGCCCAGGCGCCGGCCGTCGCGAAGGCCACGGGCTGTCGGTCGGTGAGGTGGTGCGGATCGCGCCGCTGCTGGACCCGACTCCGGTCGCCGTCCGCGCCGCCAAGGTCGAGGACCAGGCCGCCACCGCCCCGGCCCCGGCCTCAGAGACCGAGCCGGTCGACGAGCCCGCCGTCGCGGTCGCCCCGGCGCTGACCCGCCCCGCCCCCGTCCTCGCGCAGCCGGTCCCGGCCCCGGTCGAGGACCACCAGGTCGTCGCCGAGCAGCCCGCCCCGGCCGAGCCCGCTCGTGCTGCGCAGGTCGTCCCGGTCGCCGGGGAGACAGAACCCGGCGTACAGGCCACCTCGGACCCCACCACCGCGTCGATCACCAGAGCCACCGGGCAGGATGCGGCCGCTGCGGTCGCCGCCCCGGTGCGTCCGGTGGCCCAGGCGGTCGGTCCGCGTGAGCTGCCGACCGTCCCGGAGGGACCGGCGGGTGCCCGGTTCGAGGCGGTGACCACGGGCCTGGTCTCCAAGCGTCCGAACTTCACGCAGCAGGCCCGCTCGACGGTGTTCCTGGACGCGGCGGCCGGTGTGCTGGCCGTGCGCGACCGCGTGGTGCGCCTCGACCTCGGCGCCCGCACCCCGGGCGAGATCCTGGACGCCGTCCTGGCCACCGCGCCCGGCACCGAGCGGATCTACATCACGGCCGGCGCCCCGTGGCACGACGGCGCCGAGCGCTACTCCACGCTCAAGGACGCGGTCGCGGCCTGGCTGAACACCCCGTCGCCCCGGTGGACGACCGCTGTCGGGTCGGGCCGGGACAAGTTGGCCGGGCACTTCGTCCACCAGCGCCAGCCGGTCGGCTGCTACGCCCCCGCCGCCGCTCCCGACAGCGGCAGTACGGAGATCCGCAGCATGGGGGAGTGGTTCGACCCGGCAGATGCCGACGTCGTCACCTGCCGGGACGCCTTCCGGCTGCTGTGGCAGGCACTGCGCCGGCACTGGGACGACGCGGTGCTGATGGGCTCCCCCAGCCAGACGGGCCGGGACCTGTGGTCGCGCACCACCCCCACGACCGGCAAGTGGGCCGGGGGTTACCCGGTGCTGTCGGAGGAGCTGCGCGGCCTGCTGCACGCGACCGGTGGCCAGGGCCGTACCGAGCTGATCCTGCCGCCGCGCGTGCCGGAGCAGCTGCCCGCGCTGGTGGAGTACGACCGCACCTTCGCCTACGCCAAGCACGTGTGGAAGTCCCCGGTGGGCACCCCGCGCCGGATCACCGCGCAGGCGTTCGCCGCGATGACCGAGGCTGAGCAGACGAAGGCGCTGATGTCCTGCTCGCACTGGAACGTCCGGGTCACCGTCCCGGCCGGCTGGAACCACGTCGGCCTGCTGCCCGCGCCGGTGACCGGTGAGCGCGCCTGGGTCAGATCCACCTGGCGCTGTCCAACCACCTGATGCCGTGGAAGGTCGAGATCCTCGGCGGCCTGCTGTTCGAGGACGGCAAGCCCTTGGACGAGTGGGGCAAGCGGTTGAAGGCCGCGTGGGCGGACCTGACCAACCTGTCGAAGCTGCACGGCGACGAGCGCCAGCGCCAGGCGGCCTACCTCGCCTCCCGCGCGGTCCGGTCGGTGCTGCTGTTCGGCCTGGGGGGCTTCGCGCAGCGCCCGCGCCTGGTCTCCGGCACCACCCCGCTCGGCGAGGCGCTCCCGGCCGGGGTGGAGATCCTCGGCCACGACGACCAGGTCGTCACCTGGCAGCGGCAGGCCGGCTTCTCCCGCGACCCCTACGCCCACCCGGAGTGGGCCGCCTACGTGTGGTCCGGGGCGCGGGCGGCGCTGCTGGACATGAAGTACCGGCAGGGCAAGGAGGTCATCGGCCACGCCGGCGCCCTCCACGCCGAGCCCGGCACGGTCGTCTACTTCGGCACCGACGGCATCGCCCTGACCGAGCGCCAGATGTGGCCCTACCGGGGCGAGCCCGGCGACTACCTCCTCAAGGGCCACCTCACCGGACCAGTTCCACACCCCACCAGCCAGGAGCAGTACCTGCAGCTGCGCGGCCAGGGCCGTGCCGAACTCGCCGCCGCTGAGAAGGGCGCTGACCAGTGAGCCCCGCCGATCCGAACCAGCCGAACGAGGCCGCGCGCCTCACCCAGCAGCTCATTGACGAGGGCTACACCAAGCGCCAGGTGGCCAAGATGCTGGGCCGCGACGCGTCCCTGGTCTCGCAGTTCTTCACCAAGGGCAAGGGTAAGGCGTTCGTCAGCGCGCTGTGCCAGGTCGTCCGGGCGGTGCGCGGCGGCGAGCGTGACGAGGAGGCCCTGTCCGGGATCGCCGAGGCGAACACCACCCGCCGCCGGACCAAGACCGGGCAGAAGGCGCGGGTGCGGGGCAAGGACGTCGTCGGCGAGGCGGGCGGCTCGATGGCTGGCCGGGCCGGAAAGCAGGCCATCAAGTCCGGCGCCTCCCACCTCGCCCCGGTGGTGCACGAGACCGGCCAGGCCGGCGGCCGCCTGGCCTTCACCGTCCGAATGAAGGCCGACCAGTACGTCTACAGCGCGGGCTCGGAGAAGGACTCGCCGGGGCTGCGCCGGGGGTTCATCCCGCGCTCCGACGGCACCGAGGAGCGCACCTACGGCTCCAGTTCGTCCGGCGGCTTCGACGCGGCCGAGTGGTCCCAGCGCGTCGCCGAGCACCACGGCGACGTCACCGAGGCCATGAAGGAGTGGCTGGTGGAGACCGGCCGCGCGGTGGAGGACGCCGACATCGCGTACCTGGAAGTCCGCGGCTGGGTGCCCCCCGAGCAGTAGTCCCCGGTCGGCCTCTCCCCAACCATGACCTGGCCCCGGGGAGAGGCCGCCCACCCCGGACCCTGCCACATCACTCACCCACCCAGACGAGCCGTCTCAGCATCCGAGGGAGAACCCCGCGCCGTGGACACCACGACCACCACCACTGCCATCGAGGACGTCCCGGCCGGCCTGCGCGGCCCGGTTTCGCTGCCCGCCCAGCCCGAGCCGCCCGTCCTGGTCAACCCGTTGCCGCTGCACTGGTTCCAGAAGGACGCCGTCGCGGCCGCGGTGAAGGCCGTCAAGAACGGCGGCCGCGCCACCGTCGTCGCCGCCACCGGCTCCGGCAAGACCCTGATCGCCGCCGGCTGCGCCCGCCGCCTCGCGGCGAAGGGGCGGGTGCTGGTGCTGGTGCCGACGATCGAGTTGCTGGAGCAGACCGCCGCCGCCTGGCCGCTCAAGGGCGGCCGTCGGGGCCTGGCCGTGGCGGCGTGCTCGCGGGCGGAGGCGCTGGAGAGCGCGGAGGCCGGCGGCCGCGTGGAGGCCCAGGTGACCACGCAGGCCGCCCGGATCGCGGACCTGGTCGCCCAGGAGAAGGCGGGCGAGCCGGTCACCGTCTACGCGACCTACGCCTCTCTGGAGCGCATCGTCCAGGCCCACCGCGACTTCGGCCTGCCCGTCTGGGACGTCGTGATCATCGACGAGGCCCACCGGACCGCGGGCTCCGAAGGTAAGGCGTGGGCGGCGGTCCACGCGGACGAGAAGGTCCCCGCGCAGCGGCGGCTGTACTTCACCGCCACCCCGAAGATCGCCGACGACATCCGCGCGAAGGCCGGCTTGGCCGACCTCACCGCCGACACCGACGGCCAGGGCGCGGAGCAGCTGCCCGCGCTCTGCTCCATGACGGACACCTCGATCTACGGCGAGACCGTCTACACCTGGACACTGCAACAGGGCATCGAACACGGCTACCTCGCCGACTACCGCGTCCTGGTACCCGTCGTCACCGACGAGGACCTGCGCGAACTCCTCAACCTGCCCGCCGTCGCCGACCTCCGATCCCAGCGCACCAACGAGGAACTCCTCAGGCTCGCGCTGCAGATCGCGGTGCTGCGCGCCGTCGCCGACCTGCAGCTGCGCCGGGTCATCACCTTTCACTCCCGGGTCGCCGCGGCGCGGGAGTTCGCCACGACCATGAACGCCACAGCGGAACTGCTCCCCGACAAGGACCGGCCGGAGCGGGTGACCGCGCTCGCGGTGGCCGGCTCGGACCGCCTCTCGGAGCGCCGTGCGGCGTTCGCGACCTTCTCGGCCTCCACCGGCGAGCGGCCCGGGGAGGAGGGTGAGGAGTGCTGCATCATCTGCAACAGCCGGCTCCTGAACGAGGGCATCGACGTGGCCGCCGTGGACGCCATCGTCTTCGCGGACCCGAAGTCGAGCGTCATCGACGTCGTCCAGGCCGTCGGCCGGGCCCTGCGCCAGTCCTACCGGCAGGGCAAGGTGTCCTGGGTCATCATCCCCGTCTACCTGCCCACCCCCGAGATCGGCGACGACTCGACGGCCGCCGACCCGGCCGAGATCCAGGACGCGGGCGAGGCCGTGAAGGCGGAGGCCGACGACGAGATCGAGGCCAGCTCGTTCCGCACCATCTGGCGCGTCCTGCGGGCCCTGGCGGCCCACGACGCCCGGGCAGTCGGCCGGATCACCGAGCTGCGTACCAAGCGGGTGGGGGAGAACGACGACGTCACCGAGTCGGAGGTGGACGAGGAGTCCGGCGAGGCCGCGGATGCCGAGCAGCCGGCCCAGGAGTCGCCGGTGGAGTGGCTGCGGATCAACGCCCGCAAGCACGCCGCGCAGATCCTCCAGACGGTGAAGCTGCGGGCGTTCAACCCGCGCGCCACCGAGTGGCAGCGCATGTATCAACTGGCCGCCGCGTTCCACACCGGGCACCACCACCTCGACCCCACCGACAAGACCCGCGACGGCGCGCTGATCTCCTGGCTCGACCGCCAGCGCTACCTCCACGGTGCCGGCCTGCTCGCCCCGGTCCGCATCCACGAACTCGACCAGCTCGGCATGATCTGGGACAAGCATGCCCGCTCCTGGGACCACGGCTACGCCCACGCCCGCGCCTGGGCCCAGACGCACGGGCACCTGGCGATCCCGGCCGCCGAGAAGCTCGACGGCCACGCCGTGGGCGCCTGGATCGGACGCCAGCGCAAGAACACCAAGCTCACAGCCGCCCAGGACGCCAAGCTCACCGCGCTGGACGCGATGTGGCGCATCGACCCGGACTGGAACCGTTCCTACCGCCGCCTGCTCGCCTACCTCGCCGCCGGCGGCACCCTCACCGGTCCCGCCAACCGCACCGGCGGCGAAGGCGACCCGACCTTCCGGCCCGGCGCCTGGCTGCGCAAGCAGGACAAGGCCCAGCTCGACGGCAAGCTCAGCTCCCAGCAGGCCGCCCTGCTCGACGCCCTCCATACCTGACCAACACTGCACCGCCGCCGAGGAACACGACCGAAGGGGACCCACCATGGACGAGCACGAGGAGCGGTTCCCGCTCGGGCACTACCGGCACGCCGACGGCGAGCTGATGATGCCGGCCAGCCACGTGAGCGCCCTGCTGCGCCACACCGCGGAGACGTTCCGGCTGTGGCGGGTGCGGGGCGAGGTGCGGATGGACCTGGAGACCACCGCCCGGCTGTACGACTGCCTGGGTGCAGTACGCCGCTGACCTCGACACCTCAATCGCTCTCGCCGACGCATACGGCCAGAGCGACCCGGACCCGGTGACGGACCGCGCGCGGGCGGACGATCTCGCCCAGCATCTGGCCGAGGTGACCGGTGCCTACCTCGGCGCCGGGGAGTCCTCTGCGGCACTGGCTGTCGGCTGACCCCAACGCCCCGCCGTCCCTGGCCCCGGCTGGGGCGGCCCGCTTCTTCCAAGGAGACGAGTGAGTACCACCCACACCACCTGGTACGCACAGTGGGAGTGCAGCTGCGGCGACGGCGGGGACGAGCTCTTCGAGGACGGCACCATGGTCGACGCCGACCACGACTGCGAGGAGGACCACGGCGGCGAGATCGGCTGGGAGGGGCGCGCCGAATGCGGTTCCTGCGGCTGGTCCCTGGAGACCCAGTTCGCCGACGGCGACTGGGTCGAGGCTGACCACGACTGCGAAGGCGACCAGTAGCACCACCACCCACGGGGACGGCCCGAGGCGCGGGACGCCCTGCACTGCTTCGTGAAGGAGAGAGGCGCATGCGCCTCCTTGGTGACCGACCTCCGCCGGCCATAACCGCGAGCAGGTCTCCGCCGCGGTCGCCCGGATCGAGTTCGACACCCTGGACTTCGCGCAGGGCAACGTCGCCGCCACCGGACCGAGTACACACTCCATCGCCCGTCAGGTCTACAAGCACAGCACCCGCTCATCAGCCACCCGCAACTCGCTTCTCCGGACCGCTTGACGATCTACTAGGAGTTCCGGTTCTGCTCCCGCTCTGTGGAGAACCGCTGACACCGTGCAGGGCCTCCACTACGGTGGGCGTGCAGAGCAGGTCACGGGGGCGGGAGTGCGCGTAGTGTCGATGTCCGTGACGGGACATGTCCGCCCTGAGAGTGGCATGCCCGACCCTGAACCCTACGAACAGCGTCGCCGCCCCGGCTCACCTTCGGCCGCCGATGGAGACCCGCACACGGCAGTCCTCCCGACCGGGGCCGCGCGCGCCGCACAGACCGTCGAGGCCACCACGCCGACGCCCAACCTGCCGCCTCGCGCCGCAGGCCGGCTCATCGGCCGGGAGCGCGAGGCGCGCGCCGTCGCTGATGCCCTGGCCCATGCGGACGGCGGCGGACTGGTCACCCAGGCCACCACTCTGCACGGCCTCGGCGGTGTCGGTAAGACCAGCCTTGCCCTGCACCACGCCTATGCCAACGCCGGTCACTACCGGCTGATCTGGTGGCTCACCGCCGAGTCCGCCGAGCAGCTCGCCGAGGCCTTCGCCGGGCTCGCCGTCCACCTTCACCCCTCCTGGGCCCTCACCGCTCCGCCCAGCCAGCAGGTCGAGTGGGCCATTGCCTGGCTGCGCGCCCACGACCGCTGGCTGCTGGTCTACGACAACGCCGAGGATCCGGCCGACCTCACTCCCTACGTCGGCCGCCTGCTCGGCTGCGGACACCAGTTGGTCACCAGCCGACGGGCGAGCGGCTGGCACCCGGGGATCCGCCCAGTCCGCGTCGACGTCCTTGACGGCCCCGAGGCCGCCCAGTTGCTCTGCGGGACGGCCTACCACGACTCGACGGTCGATCCGGCCGCACGGGACCAGGCCCGGGTGCTCGCCGACGAGCTCGGCCACCTGCCGATCGCCCTCGCCCAGGCCGGCGCCTACGTCCACCAGACCGGCACCTCCTTCGCCGCGTACCGCGAACTGCTTCGCGCCACCGGGCCGGTGGGGCCCGGTGCCGAGTCCACCGTCGCCCGGCTGTGGCACACCACCCTGCGGACCGTCCAGCACACCGCCCCCTTCGCCGTCGAGCTGCTGCGCACCTTGGCTTGGTATGCCCCCGAGGCACTGCCGCGCGAGGTGCTCACCCCGTTCGGTTCGCGCCGGCCCGACGAGGTCGACCGGGCGCTGCGGCTCCTCGCCGATTACCACCTGATCACCCTCGGTGAGACCGTCACCGTGCACCGACTGCTCCAGGCAGTGCTGCGGGAGGCCGAGTTCCGGGGTCGCGCCGAGCAGCACCTAGCGCGGGTGGCATCTTGCCTTTGGCCGGAAGCCGGTCCTGAGATGCGGCGGGCGCTGCTGCCGCACGTCCGGGAACTGGCCGACAGCGGTCCGTCGCCGAAGCCGACCGCTGAGAGCATCGCCCTGTACGGCCTGGCAGCGGCCGAACTCACCGACCAGACGCAACGGGTGTATGCCGTCCGGCTGGTGGAGGCGATGGCGGACGGGCAGCGGCGGCTGCTCGGCGAGGACCACCCGGACACCCTCACCTCCCTCGGGCGGCTCGGCCGGCTGCAGGCCAAGACCGGCGATCCCGTGCGGGCCGTGGAGCTGTGCCGGGCCGTCGTTGCCCGGCGCACCCGGGCCCAGGGCGCGGACCACCCCGCCACCCTTGCCGACCGGCACACGCTCGCCCAGGGCTACCGCCGGGCTGGTCGACACGCCCTGTCCGTGGAGGAGTTCCAGGGTGTTGTCGCCGACCGGGCCCGGGTGTTGGGGCCGGACCACGCCGACACTTTGCACAGCCGGGCGAGCCTGGCGTACGCCCTCCAGATGGCGGGGCAGCACCGGGAGGCCGTCGCCGAGTACGAGCGGCTGGTGGCGGACACAGAGCGGGTGCTCGGGCCGGACCACCCGGTGGTGGTGACCCGCAGCAGCGGCCTCGCGTTCGCGCAACTCGCGGCGGGACTGCACGGGCTGGCGATCGCCCGGTACGAGCAGGTGGTCGCCGACCGCACCCGCCTGCTGGCCGCGGACCACCCGGAGACCCTGAACAGCCGCCGTTGGCTGGCAGCCGCCCACGCCGACACGGGCGACCACCTCGCGGCGATCGCCGCCTACCAGGCCCTCGTCGCGGACTGCACCCGGGTGCAGGGGCCGGACCACCCACAGACGCTCTACGCCCGCGAGCGACTGGCTTTGCTTCACCGCGAGTCTGGCCGCCCTGCCCTCGCCGTCGCCCAGTTCGAGGAGGTCGTCCTCTCCTACGGCCGGGTGCTCGGTCCCGATCATCCGCACACCTTCAACGCGCGCAGCGGCCTGGCCCGCGCCCACCGGGAGGCGGGCGCACCCGTCCTCGCGGTCGAGCAGCACCGGACTCTGATCCGTGACCGTACCCGGGTCCAGGGCGAGGCCCACCCCGACACCCTGGAGGAGCGCAGCTTCCTGGGGTTCGCGCTGCGCGTCGCGGGACTGCCCGCCCTCGAAGTCGAGGAACTGGAACGCTTGGTGGCCGACCGGGTCCGGCTCCAGGGCCCCGACCACCCCGACACCCTGGAGGAACGCTCCGGTCTGGCCCGCGCTATGCACGCCGCTGGCCGCCCGCGCGAGGCCCTCGCCGCGCGGGAGCAACTGGCCGCTGACCGGCTGCGCGTCAACGGTCCCGAGCATTTCGAGACCTTCGACGCCCGGCTGTGGTTAGCCCGCTCCGTCGACGAGGCGGGCGAACACCGGCGGGCGGCGGATCTGTGCGACCGGCTGGTCGTCGACCGGCAGCGGGTCCTCGGCCCGGACCATTCGGACGTGCTCACCACCCGGTGGTGGCAGGCCTCGATCCACAGCAACGCCTGCGACTACGGCGAGGCGCTGGCGCTCTTCGAGGCGCTGCTGGCTGACCGTACCCGCCTCCAGGGGCCTGACCACCCCGATGTCCTCAACACGCGCTGGTGGCTGGCGGCCGCCCACCGGAACCTCGGCCGACACCGTGAGGCGCTGGCGCTCTTCGAGGCGCTGCTGGCTGACCGTACCCGCCTCCAGGGGCCTGACCACCCCGATGTCCTCAACACGCGCTTCTGGATCGGTCACAGCCATCAGGTGCTGGGCGACTACCGCCGTGCACTGGACCTCTACGAAGCCCTGGTTACCGACCACGTCCGGATCAACGGGCCCGATCACCCCGGCACCCTAGATGCCCGCTTCAACTGCCTGCCGGCCTGCCTGGGCGCTGGCCACTACCGGCGAGCCGTCGAGCTGGCGGAGTCCCTGGTGGCCGACCGGATCCGCCTCCTGGGCGCCGAGCACCCCGACTCCCTGACCGCCCGCCAATGGCTGGCCACCGCCCACGGAGACGCGCGCAACCACCGTCGGTCGGCCAGCCTGCTCGAAGCGCTCGTCACGGACCGCGCCCGGATCCAGGGCCCCGACCACTCCCACACGCTCTTCGCTCGACTAAACCTCGCGCTCGCCCGTCGGAACGCCGGCGACCACCGGCAGGCGGTAGCCATGCTGGAGGAAGTCGGTCACGACTTCGCACGAGCCCTTGGCCCCAACCATCCGGGCACCCTCAACGTCGGTGTCTGGCAGGCGTTCACCTGTCGGCTAGCCGGTGACCATCGCCGGGCCGCCGCGCTGATCGAGGAACTCGTCATCGATCACACCCGGGTATTCGGGCCGGACCATCCGAGTACCTTGCGCTGCCGTCGTGAGCTTGCCTCGATCCGGCAGGCTTCCGGCGAACACTCACAGGCCCTCGCCGAGTTCACCTCCCTCGCGGCCGATCACACCCGCGTTGATGGGGCGGACCACCAGCAGACACTGGAGATCCGCCAAGAGCTGGCACGGTCACACTCCCAGGCAGGCCACCACCGTTTTGCCACGGAGGCGTTCCTGAGCCTGATCGCTGACCGTACAAGGGTTCAAGGCACCAACCACCACGCCACTCTCACCACTCGCTGGTGGCACGCCCTGGCCCATGACACGGCCCGTGATCACGGCGTTGCGAGCGAGCTCTTCGGTGACCTGGCGGCCGACCGCACACGGGTGCTCGGCGCCGAGCACCCGGACACCCTGTTCACCCGGGCGTGCCAGGTCTCCTCCTGCCGACTGGCCGGCGACTTCCGGCAGGCGCTGCGCCTGGGCGAGGCCCTGGTTGCTGACCAGGATCGGATCCAGGGCCCCGATCACGCAGACAGCCTTGATGCCCGCCTAGTCCTTGCGATGGTCCACCAGGGCTCGGGCAACCACCTGCTCAGTATCCGCCTCAGCGAGGCCTTGGTACACGACCGCACCCGGATCTTCGGTCCCGACCATCCGAGCGTGCTCACCGCCCGGAGCGTTCTCGCCACCAGCCGGGGGTTTGCCGGCTTGTTCCCTCAGGCCATCATCGACTGGCAACTGCTCGCGGCGGACTACGCCCGCATCTACGGACCGGAGCATCCCGACAGCCTGCTCACCCGTTCCAGGCTGGCCCGGGACATCCGCTCGACTGGTGAACTCGACCGGGCCGCTGGCCTTTTCACCGAGCTGATCGCCGTCCGGGCCCGGGTCCAGGGCCCGGACCATGCGGACACTCTCAATGACCGGTCCGAACTCGCCTACACCCACCGGCTCAGCGGCCGCCATCGTCGGGACGCCGCCGAACGGCAGGCGCTCGTCGCCGACCACATTCGGATTAACGGTCCCGGCCACCCCGCCACACTCGCCGCCCAGGAGCGCAGCGGCCACGCGCTCCGCCACGGATGGGACTACGAGCGCGCGAACTCGCTCTACCGGTCCGTCCTCGCGGACCGCAGCCGGATCCTGGGAGCCGGCCACCCGGACACCCTCGACGTCCGGGACAGCATCGCGCTCAACCTCTTCGAGGCGGGCCAGCATACTGAGTCGGTCAGGTACTACGACGAGACACTGGCCCTCGCTGTCGAGGTGCTCGCGCCCGATCATCAGTTGGTGCGGAGGATTCGGCGTGACCGCGCCAAGGCCCTGATCCTCGACGGCCGCCCCGGCGTCGCCGCCGTCGAACTGTCTCCGATGACGCACGACGCGGCCGAGCCGGTCGCGGTGGGCTTGCCGGACCGGATCCACGCCGGCTGCCTGCTCGCCTTCGCCCAGAACCTGAGCGGAAAGCCGGAGGCGGCCCTGGCCCTGGCCGGCTACTTGGTCTCCACTGCCGCCGAAGCTCTCGGCGACCCGGACCACGCGACGGTCACCGCCCGGCTCACCCAGGCACTCCTGCTGGCCGGTGGCCCCCGTCCGCTACGTGCCGTCGTCCGCCTGGAGGAACTGGCGGAGACCTGCTCCGGGAGCCGGGGACCGCGCAGCAGCCTTACCCTGAAGGTCCGGCAGGCCCTCGCCCACGCCAGGCTGAGCGCGGGGGACCCCCACGGGGCCGTCCGGGTGTATGAGCGGATCATCACCGACCAGATTCCGGTCGTGGGGGTCGCATCCATTACCGCGCTGCTGGCTGGCCATCGGGAGGCCGACGACCTCACCGTCAGCGTCGGCGCCATCCGCCCCGGACCCCTGCCGTTGTATCCCACCCTCGCCGTCGACCTGGCCCAGGCGCTCGCCGCCACCGGCCGCCGGGATGCCGCCCGGACGCTGCTGGAAGCGGTCCGCGTCGGCCGCGAGGCACTGATGGGAGCCGGCCACCCGCTGGCCGCCGAGGCCCGTAGCGTGCTGGGCGGGCTCCCCGGTGGATCCCCGCCCGACCACCACCTGCGGCTCGCTCCGAGCGAGACCGCTCCCACGCCGACCGCCGCGCTGCGCCCCCGCCGCTCCCGCGGCGCGATGCACCGCGCCGTTGAACCAACGCTGCGCCACCCGGCCTGGCAGCCGCGCCTGACCCTCACCACCGATCCGGCCGTGGGTGCCACCACCCACCTGGAGCTGCGCCTCGAATCTGCCGACGCCACCGCCGACCCAGTCGCCCTGCCGGATTTGTACCTAGTCGCCGCAGTGACCCCGGACGCGGCTCTCGACCCATCCGCCACGAACTACACCCCCGCTGGCGAGCCCGCGCGGTTCGCGCTCACCCCCGCCGCGCCCGGGCCGCACACTGTCCGGATCACTGTCTTCGACCAGGGGCACGGCGCCGTCCTCCAGGACCTCTCCGCCGTCCTGGACGTCCCCGTCGCCTCGGATCAATCAGCCACCGTGGATGAGCCCACCTCCATCGCATTCCAGGAGCAGGAGTAATCGACGTGTCCCTGGACCTCGATGTCCTCGTCCGGCAGAACCCCTCTGCCGACTACACCCGGTTGCCTCAGCAGGCGGGCCCGGCCGACACCGGCCAACCAAAGGGCATGGCGCCGCTGGACCTCGTTGTCTCCCTCCGCCGCCACGGTGACGAGCTGCACATCAGTGCCTTCCGTCCGGGCGAGCGCACCCCCGCCACCCGCATGCACCGGGCGCGACTGACCGTTCCCGCGTCGGCACTGCTCGCCAAGGCCGCCCGGCTGCGCTCTGTCTGGCGCGACCGGCTGATCGGCTACGACCCTGACCCGCTCGATCCGTACCCCTTCGCCACCGCTGTCGACTTCACTCCGTACGCTGTCGTCGCCGAGCGCAAGGTTGCCGAACTCGCCGAGGAGGGACGCTACTTCATGGAGACCATGTTCGACGGGACGGACCGCAGCCTGGTCCGCTTCCGGGAGTACCTCACCGCCACCCTCACCGAACACGGCTCGCTGCGGATCAGCTTCGACTCCGACCTCCATCTGCCATGGCCGATGCTCGCTGTGGACACTGGCCAGCCCGACCCCTGGGTTGACTTCCTCGGCCACCGCCACCAGATCGAGCAGACCAACGCCGCCTACCCGCCGATCCAGCCGCCCAACTCCGCCCGCGCCAAGCCCGTCACCAGCCTCAACACCGACGACCAGCTCACCGGCATCGGACGGGCGCCGGAGGTACGCAAGCTGCTGGAGAATCGCTCCCAGCTCACTGTGCGCACCGACTCGGACCTCCTCCTGGAGGCGCTGTCCGCAGCCGTGCTGGACGAGGACGTCATGTACTTCTGGTGCCACGGCCAATTCGTCGCCAACGATTCCCCGTACGAGCAGCTCGCCGTTCGGCTCTCCGATGACCGGCACATCGACGCCGAGCTGGTGCGCCGACACCGCCGACGCCACCAGGACCGGCCAGATGCCGTCTTCCGGCCGTTCGTGCTGCTGAATGCCTGCCACACCGGGCAGTCAGCGGCGGCCGAACTCGACCACCTCGGTCGGGCCTTGATCGACCTTGGCGCGGATGGGGTACTCGGGCCCCAACTCCAGATCCCGCAGGAGTTCGCCGCCGAGTACGCCTTCGCCTTCCTGGACCACTACCTGACCGGCGAGTTCACCGCCGGGGAGATCACCCAGCAACTGGTGCGCTGGTTCGCCTACGAGTACCGCAACCCGCTGGCGCTCGCATACTCCCTCCACTGCGGCATCGACAGCATCCTGGAGCTCAACCCGTGAACTCCACTCCCCCTACCTCCGTAAGGCCATCAACGGTCGATCTGGACGAGCAAGGCCGGCTACTCGTCCCCGGGACGACGACGCCCGTCCCGGACGCGCGGGTCGCCGACCACCTGGCCCGCCACCTGCGGATCCCCGAGTGGGCGACCGACCTGTTCGTCTACGTCCACGGCTGGCAGACCAACCCCGACGCCGCCGATCGGACCGCCGCCGCGCTGATCAACCGGGCCGCCCTGCTGCACCACGCCGCACCGTCCGCCTACCCGGGGCTCACCGCTGGGTTCCGCCCCTGGTGCGTGGTGGTGCGCTGGCCTTCCTCCAGCCTGCCGAGCCTGCATGGCTACCGGCGGATCCGGGAGCGCGCGCACGCGATGAGCGCTCGCGGCCAGGCCGGGCGGATCCTCGGCCACCTGCTGGGCTACCTCGACTCCGGCCGCGGCCGGCCAGACGCCCCGCGCGTCCTGGCCAACCGTCACGGCCAGTACCTCCATCTGCTCGGGCACTCCTTTGGTGGCCGGTTCCTCTGCGAGGCTGTCCAGTACGCGGCCGATCGTCCGGCCGGCCCCCCGGTGCTGAGCTGGACCTCCCGGCCCGGCGACCTGAGCCGTCCGTTCACCGTCGATAGCGCCCTGGTCTTCCAGATGGCTGCACCCCGCGACGCCTTCACCCGGCTGTTCCCCCGGCTGTTCCTCGGCCCCGGCCGGGCCGGCGCCCCGCTACGCGGCCCGCTGGTTCTGACCCACTCCCGTTGGGACCGTGCTACCGGCTTCTGGCACCTGCGCGCCGAGGGCCTGCCGGGCATCGGCCACTCCGGTACCAGCTCCGCCCCGGTCCCTCACTTCAGCACCCGGCTCCGCCCGGCTGACGCGCCGTACCCGCACGTCGAACTCGACCACCCGATCGTCAACGTCGACGCCAGCCACGTGTACCGGGGTGGCCTTGTTGCCCGGCTGAACCCTTCCGGCGCCCACTCCGACTTCCAGCACCCGGAATCCGCCCACCTGCTGCTCAGCCTTGCCTCCCACTCCCGCTGAGTCGGACTCCTGCGTGGACTGCGGCGCGGTTCCGGAGCGGGAACGAGTCTGGACCGAGGACGACGGCTACTGGACGGACCGCAAGGGCGGGACCTGTCACCCCTGCCACCAGGAGCGCGAGGCGGCCCAGGCGCTCCGGGAGGACCAGGAGCAGCTGGAGGTGACCCGTGCCGCGCACGAGCGCCGTGCTGGACGTGTACGGGGCCGCTCGGCGGACCGTTCGGCTCCGAGGGTGAGCTGCGGGAGCAGGCGCCGATGCGGGACGCGCAGGGCCCGGCCTGCGCCGCTGTCCGGGAGGAGGAGGACCTCGGTCCGCTGTGGCTGCCGCTGCCCACGGCGAAGGAATGGAAGCTGCTCGGCAAGAAGAAGCTGGACGACCCGTGGTGGGAGGTTCTGGTTCTGCACGCGGAGCTCTGCCCCGTCCTGAAGCGCCCCGGGGCGACCGCCTGAGCAGGGACGGCCGGGAGGAGGAGCTGTTGGGGTTGGTTGGGGCGGGGTGGTTCGTCGGGCGGGGCTGGCAGGGCGGGGTCGGTCCCGGGTTGTGGGTGGTCCACCCTCCGTAGTGGGCCTGGGCTGGGCTGATGGTCTGGGGTGGACTACCGGGCCGGGCCGCCGTGACGCCGCGTCCACCCGCCGGTGCTGGGCTTCGCGCGGCGCTGCCCGCGGCCCGCAGGTGCGTGCTCTTCGATGTGAGCGAGGCTGGTCGGCCGCTGCTGCGGACGTCGCCCTGGTCCGGCCGGCCCGGCCCGCGCTCCGGTTTGGGTGCGCCCCGTCCGCCGGCTGCCCGTCAGGCCCGGGGCCCTGCCCACCGTCGCCCCGGTCCGCCGGCCCATTCTTCTGAAGAGGTCTCAATCGATGGGCGCGCGGTTCGGCCGCCCGACCGGGCCCCTTACAGATTCTTCCGCCCTCAGGCCGCTTTCATTTCCCCAACGGAGGGTCAGTTGGGTAATCTTCGTCCCTGGTGAAGATTTTCTCCTCTACCGCCACCGATAGGTGTGCCGTCACCCAGCATGCCGTCGGCCCCAGCCCCCGGCTCTCAATCGGTGTCCGGGTCCACTGGTAGAAGCGGAGGAATCTGCATTGTCCCGATCGGAACAGCCCTCGGAGCGATTGGCGAGGGCGATCGAGCGGGAGGAGCGTCGTGTCGAGCGGCGCCACCAGGTCAGGCTGGAGAAGTGGAGGTTCGCCACCGCGATGGTGGCGTACCTGGCCCCCATCCTGACGCTCCTGCTTCACAGGAGCTGAACGGCGACGCGTTTGCCCAAACGCGTCGCCGCCCTGGTGGTTGCTGCGCCTGATGCGGCGTAGCTTCCCCAACGGCTGGCCCGCCTAGGTTCCATCCCTGGGAGCGGGTCAGCCACAACTTTTTACGAGCCGTTCGCACTGTAACGCGAAACTTTCTCCCGTTATGTAATCCAAGTCCGGTTCATCCCGATTGAAAACTCTTTGCTCTACTTGGTATCGTTTTCGGATACTTATTCCATGATGATTGGAACTTAGCGTCGTGGAACGAGATAGAGATTTACAAGTCTGTTGACGTTGCGATGGTATCACCCAAGAACCTCAAATGACTGTCATTCACTCCGGGGGACTGTTCTACAGGCAACTTCCTGAGCGGTGTTCGGTGCGCGTGTACTGCTGCGGGCCCGGCACTGCCACGGGCGGCCCGCTGCGACCGGCATGATTCGCAGTTGGTGTGTCCGCTGGCCACCCCCACCCCGCCGGGCCACTGCCCGGTCTGTGCTACCGCTGGCTTCCCCAGGCTGGGCGCGCCGCTACTGCACCGACTGGTGCGGCTACCGGGCCCGGTAGCCGCACCAGCGGGGATGGCTTCCCGACCGATCACCAGGCACGGTAACTTCTGCTCTACCCTCCTCCCCGTCCGGGCGGACCAAGG